>JAEUTU010000057.1 GCA_016786925.1 Bacteroidia bacterium | reverse complement strand
TAGCCGGCTTTTTTCTGGAGGTAGCAGGCATTCATACTGGAGTGATCTTTGGCAATTATCAATACGGTAAAACCTTGGGAACACAATTCCTGAATGTTCCTTTAGTAATGGGCTTCAATTGGCTGATGCTGATCTATTCGGCAGGCGTTATTTTCGAGTCTTTAAAAGCAAACAAGTACATTAAAAGTTTATTCGGAGCGGGATTATTAGTCAGCCTTGATCTTTTACTTGAACCCGTTGCCATGAAATATGACTTTTGGGCATGGAGCAATGGTACAATACCACTTCAAAACTATGTTGCATGGTTTATAGCAGCATTCTTCATGTTGTTGCTTTTTTATAATTTGAACTTTTCTAAGAACAATCGTTTAGCTTTATTGTTATATATTGTACAGTTTGTATTTTTTAGCATTCTAAACATTTTTTAATATGGATTGGAACATCCTGTTTAATGTGATCGTTTTCATTGTTACTTTTTTCTCCATGGAATTTGTAGCCTGGTTCACGCATAAATATGTCATGCACGGATTTATGTGGAATTTGCACAAAGATCATCATACGGGAAGCAAACATCCTGTTGAACGTAACGACCTTTTCTCCTTGATCTTTGCTATCCCCAGCTGTTTACTGATCATGCTCGGCCTGGCATATCAAGTATCTGCCATGGTCTGGATTGGAGCCGGTATGACCGCCTATGGATTGGCCTACTTTATTGTGCATGACATATTTATTCACCAACGAATAAAATTATTCCGTAACACAAATAGTTCGTACTTTAGAGCCTTGAGAAGAGCACACAAGATGCACCATAAACATTTACACAAAGAAGAGGGTGAATCATTTGGCTTTTTGATCGTAGGAAAAAAATATTTCCAACAGGATAACAATTCCTTGCTCGACAAAAAACATGGAACTAATTAGGTTTACATACATTTCGCTCATCCTATTTACGATCTCCTACCCCCTTTTTAAAAGTTTTGAAGATAAGATCAGGTATGCCAGCAAATGGAAATATTTATTTCCCGGCATCATTGGCAGTGCTATCTTTTTTATTGTTTGGGATGTTCTATTCACGCAAATGGGCATCTGGGAATTTAATCCCGACTACATTTTAGGAATCCATATCATCAATCTTCCTCTTGAAGAATGGCTTTTCTTTATTGTTGTGCCTTTTTCATGTGTGTTTATCTACGAGGTTATGAATTACTTCGTACAGAAAGACATCCTGCAACACTACCATAAATGGATCAGCATCGCACTCATATTGTTTCTGTTAACAATAGCGATCATGAATAGCCATAAGCTCTATACATTTTTCACATTTATATTTCTGGCTGCTTTTCTATTGATCCACCTACTTATCTTCCGTTCAGCCTACATGGGACGATTCTATTTGACCTGGTTGGTATGCATGGTCCCTTTTCTTTTGGTGAATGGTGTTCTTACAGCCATGCCGGTTGTGATCTATAACAATGCACATAATTTAGGCATACGTATTTATACCATTCCATTCGAGGATGTATTTTATGGAATGTTAAACATTCTTCAGGTGATCACCATCTACGAATGGCTGAAGAATAAAAAAGCAGCTTAGATCTTTCTGTTCGAACGGTTGATAATCGATGCAACCGTCATGGTCAGTAAAAAGAAGAGTATCAATTTTAGTGCATCGTACCAAACGGCTTCAACACCCGCACCTCTCAAAAATAATTCATAAAAACTATTTAAGGACCAATTGAGTGGTGAAAGCGCACTCAGATCGCGCATCACACCGGGCATCACATAGGTGGGCACCCATACTCCACCAATAGCAGAAAGCAACAAAATAGACAAAGCACCACCAATGGCACCTTGCTGTTCGGTAGAAGCAATCGTTCCTACCATCACACCATAACCCGTTGCAGCAAATGCGGTGGCAAGTGTAATGATAAACAAAGCCAAATAACTATTGCCCATGAATAATTTAGGCAGACCCAGCATCGGCAGGAAATACAAACCTACCGACATCATCAACACAAACTGGATCATACAAACGAATATGTAGGTAATGATCTTTCCATTGATCAGCAAGAGATAAGAACTTGGCATGGTATGCAAACGGAATACACTTCCTTCGTTCTTCTCTTTCATGATACTTCCTGCCATCGGGATCACAATAAAGAACATCGCAAAAATGGTCCATGCCGGAACATTGTGCTGAACAGCATTCGGCACGATCTCCTCGATCTGCTTGGAAGCAAACACTTCCTTATACTTGATGATCTGTGTTTTATTAAAAGCATTTACCGGTTTTTTCTCCTGATCGGGAATGATCTCTGCGATCTGATCGGAGAAAGTTTGGAACATGATCTTTGTTTTAACGATCGATATAAACTCACGCAAACTACTGGTGATCGATGTTAAAAATGATTTTTTAGTGATAGGATCAATAAAGATGGTAATATCAACCGAATCGCTTATCGCGATCGTTTGAACAGAGTCGGTACTCATGGTCTCCTCCACCAATTGCATCACATTTTTACGGATCGCATCTGTAGCGCCTTTTGGGATAACAACGCCTACTAAAAATTTCCCATCCGCTACAGCATTCTTTGCTGTTTCATACGTTGCAGGCTGGCCATCAATAGAATCGGAAAAAGCACAAAGTGAAGAACCTCTCAATCCCTGCTCAATGGTGATCCCTAATGAATCCTTATCTTCATTTACAAAAACAACCGGAATTCCTTTTTCATTTAATGTTTTAAATGCTGAATCCTGAATGAGTGTCATCACAAAGATGAGTACCATCGGCATAATGAACAATATAGCCAAGCCCACCCTGTCTCTCAACAAAAGAAGAGTTTCCTTACGAACCGATGCCAACAGCTTTTTGATCATTAGTCTCTCAATCTCCTTTTCGTTAATTGTAAAAATACCGATTCCAAATTATGACAAGCATCGTAACGACTGATCAATTCGGCAGGTGTACCTTGCTCGATGATCGTACCATTATCAATGATCGCAACTTTGGTACAAAAGTGCTCGGCCTCATCCATGTGATGCGAAGTATAGATAATGGTGGTTCCATTATCATTCAGTTTCTTTAAATAATCGATGATCACATTGCGCGATTGCACATCCACTCCAACTGTTGGTTCATCCAGAAATAAGATCTTCGGATCGTGAAGGATGGCAGCAATTAAATTCACCCTGCGCTTCATACCACCGGAGTAGGTATTTACTTTTCGCTTTGCAGCTTCCGTCAAACCAAAGTTCTCCAGCCACATATCGATCTTATCCTTGAGTAGCTTTCCACTCAAACCATACATGTGTCCATAAAAATCGAGATTTTCTCTGGCTGTTAAGGTGGGATACAATGCAATGTCTTGCGGAACAACACCTACAATTTGCTTGATACTCGAAAGATCTCCTTTCATATCCATCCCATCAATATTGATCTTTCCGCTTGTAGCAGGAAAAAGACCACACAAAATGGAGATGGTTGTGGTTTTACCGGCACCATTCGGACCGAGTAATCCGATGATCTCATTCCGGCCAATAGAAAGACTAATACCTTTAACAGCAGGTTCTAAAGCACCTCTGAATGTTTTGGTAAGTCCTTGTATCTCTATGATTGTGCCTTGATCCATATCAGGGAGGCAAATTTAATAAAAAGCGAAGAATAAAGGGATTTAAAACGAAAAGAAAGGAAATTATGACCGGATCAATTGCAAGATCAACTCATCTTTGAAATGCGCTCCTTCTCTGATCCATTGCTTTTTAATGCCGGTGATCATAAAGCCATGCTTTTGAAAAAGGATAATACTTGATTCATTATCAACAGTAATATTGCAATACAACTGATGCAAATTGAGTGCGGTGAAACAATAGTCGATCAATAGCTTTAATGCTTCCGATGCATAACCTTTCTTTCGATCGCTTTTATCTGCTATCAACACACCGACTCCGGCACGCTGGTGATTGGGATCAAAATCGAATAGGTCGATACTTCCAACAGGCTTTTGTGATGCATCACAAATGATAAGTCGCAATTGTTTTGCCGAATAAATATCCTCATGAGCAGAAGCAATGTATTGCTCTAAAACAAAACGGGAAAAAGGTGTTTGTGTATTACTTACCGTCCAATTATCCACATCATTCTCCCAGGCATACAACACATCAATGTCTTGCGGCTCAATGGCTCTTAAGTAAATATGTTGTCCCTGTAACTTCATCCCTTTTAATTTTTATTCTTATTCTTATTCAATTTAGCAGCCTCATCATTCGCTTTATTGATCCCATCATTCAACTCTGACAATGAATATACAGGCAATTGAAAGTCATTTTCATCAATAAATGCAGCAGAACACGATCTGATCAATCCTTGTTCCTGCAAAACAGGAAGCAATTCAAACAGATAATTCACCTGCTCTTTTTCTAAAGAATAGTTTTCCTCAAAAAAATCCTTGATCGGACTCAGGCAAGTAGCATGTCCCACTTTCACTTTTGAATAATTACGAATATTGGTAATAAAATGCTCTTTTAAATAATCCTGACTAAAGGTGGGATGTTGCTTTATCTCCACAAACAAAGAGGTGATCTTCCGCTGTGAGATATTCCGCATCAGCGCTTCGGTGCTCACATTCAATTCATGCCCTTTGATCGTAAGTGAGTGATATTCCTTCCCGATGATCATTCCTATATGAGGAGGAACACGGTGTGCATGCAAAATAACAATATAAGTCGCTTTATTCAGCAACAAAGGATCCGCCTTCTGATCGATCTTTATTTGATATGTATTAGCGACTTGCATTTAAATAGGCTACAATATTCTTTTTTGTTTTAAAAGGTCCTTTTTCTGTGATGATAAAACTTGATCCGGCAGAAATATGTCTGATCGTTTTATCATTCATCTCAAACTTCAATTCATATTCTCCTCTTGGCTTGATCACCAGCTCGTAATGATTCTTATTGATATACTTGTTTACAATTGTTTTGATCGAATCTTTTTGTGTGATCAACAGCTGGTCTACACTATCTTTTTTATTCGCTATCACGATCGAGTTCACCTCTTTATAATTGATCTTGTAACGGTAAAAAGGATTATAAACACTACAAGAACTTAACAATACAACACCCAAAATAAGAGTTCCGCACTTATGCATCCACTTCACCTTTAAAAACAAATGTAGCGGGACCTTCTAACCAGATATTATTAAAACTCCCATCACTCAAACGACTGAATTTTACATTCAATTCTCCACCCAATGTTTTTATGGCACAATGATCGGGTGCTCCTGCAATTCCTTTGATGGAAGCTACTAATGCAGCGGCTGTTACCCCTGTACCACAAGAATAGGTTTCGCCTTCTACACCTCTTTCATAAGTACGCACAAATAATCTGTCGCCACTCTTCTCTATAAAATTCACATTAGTTCCTTCCTTTTTGAAACGTTCATTATAACGGATCTTCTTCCCTTCAGAATATACATCCAACTGCTCCACATCCTTCACTTGCTGAACATAATGCGGAGAACCCGTATTCAAAAACGAAAAATCTTCATTCAATTCAACCGTTTTTACATCATTCATCTTTAATGAAATGAATCCCGGTTTTACAACAGCTTCATGTTCTCCATCTATCGCTACAAAAAAAGCTTTTTCATTGACTAAGCCTAAAGATCTGGCAAATTCTACAATACAACGACCGCCATTGCCGCACATACTGCTTTCATTGCCATCGGAATTATAATACACCATCTCAAAATCATAGCCGGCTTTGCTCTGCAATAACATCAATCCATCAGCACCAATCCCAAAGCGTCTGTCGCATAACTTCGCCACTAGCGCATTGTTCTTGCGATCGAATTGCAAAGAACGGTTATCAATAATGATAAAATCATTCCCTGTTCCTTGATATTTATAAAAATGGATCTTCAACGGATAAAATTGAAATGGATTATTTTAACTTATTTAGAATTTGTTCGTCCGTTATACGCTCATAGGAAGTAAAATCACCTGTTGGACTTAACTCGTAAACAATCGCATTGTTTTTTAAATAGATCATTTCATCTATGCGATATAATTTGATCACATCATTCGGATCAACACCATATAGAACGATCTTGTACTTACTCATTTTATATCCTCTGTAATTAAGTGGTGATGTCCAGAATTCAACATTGAACATTTGTTTCCCATTCATACGGTCATCCTTGATACCGCTAACTTTTTGAAGTAATGAATCTTTGCCGTTAGGCTTGTTAGTGGCAGGGCTTAAATTGACCACTTCAAATGTTTTGGAGCTGATCATTTCATCTTTTTTCACTACGATCTCATCTGAATCGGAACGTAAGAATACAGCGGAGTCGTTCCCGGAACTGATCACTGTATCTTTTTGCTCCTCTTCCGTTATGTTAGAAGTAACGGTTACAGATTTCTTCTTATTGCTTTTAGATGTATTGGTAGCAGCCTGACTTGCTTCTGATACAGTAGCTGAAGGCTCCACCTGTTTTTCGGATTGGAAGGTCTCTGCAAAACGTTTGTAAAAATTAAGCTCTTGAAAATAATCGTCTAGTTTAAACACAAAAAATCCACCAGCCACCAGTAATCCTACCAGTAAGCCAATGATAAAAACTTGTGATTTTTCTTTTAAACTACTCAAAACAAAATATGTCTTTTAAACGTTCAGATGACAAAGTTAATCAACATCTGCATACCATGTTAATCTATGTTAAAAATAAGTATTAACAACAACATAGGAACAAATTTTGCGTAGTATTTTTCAACTTTAAAGTATTACATTCGTAACAACTAAAAACAATATAATTATGAAAAAGATAGCAAGTGTATTTTTTATCGCAAGCATCGGAGGAATAACAGCTTTGGGACTAAATCATCTTTTGAAGGATGAAACAAGCAACCATCCTTTGTCCAACTATCTTTCCTCTCCTACTCCTACTCAATATGTAAATATGCCAGGAGCTACAGTCGAAAATAGTGTCGATTTTACAGCTGCTGCCGACTTGACAGTTCATTCAGTCGTGAACGTAAAAACCACCTATTCTGTAGATTATAAAAATCAATACTATTACGATCCCTTCCGTGACTTTTTCGGACAACGCCAGCCCCGTCAGCAAGAGGCTCCATATTCAACGGGCTCTGGAGTGATCATTTCGCAGGATGGGTATATTGTTACCAATAACCACGTGATCGACAATGGAGAAAAAATTGAGATCACACTGAATGATAAAAGAACGTATACAGCCGATGTGATCGGGAAGGACCCTACAACAGACTTAGCCTTATTAAAGATCAAAGAAACAAATTTGCCTTTCGTAGCTTATGGCAACTCCGACAATGTAAAAGTGGGCGAATGGGTGTTGGCAGTAGGTAATCCATTTAACCTTACTTCCACTGTTACTGCCGGTATCGTGAGTGCGAAGGGAAGAAACATAAATTTACTCGATAATGATCCTGCCAAAGGGTTGTACCCGATCGAATCGTTCATACAGACTGATGCTGCGGTAAACCCCGGAAATAGCGGTGGTGCATTGGTCAACACCAAAGGAGAATTGGTGGGGATCAACTCAGCCATAGCTTCTAATACAGGCTCCTACACCGGTTATTCCTTTGCCATTCCGGTGAACATTGCGCGCAAAGTGGTGGCCGACCTGTTAGAATTCGGAGAAGTACAACGTGCTTTCATTGGGGTGAGTATCCGCGATCTGGACTCTAAACTGGCTCAGGAAAAGAGTATCAATGAATTGAAAGGTGTATATGTGAATGGCTTAACAACAGGAGGTTCTGCTGAAGAAGCCGGTATCAAAGAAGGTGACGTGATCACCAAGATCGGTGATGTAGCCATCAACAAAGTGGCTGAATTACAAGAACAAGTTGGAAGATACCGTCCAGGAGATAAGATCAACGTGACACTGAAAAGAAATAATCAGGAAAAGATCCTTTCTGTGATCCTTAAAAACAAAAATGGAAATACGGATGTGGTTGAAAAACCAAAGATCGAAGTTGTTTCCGCTTTAGGAGCCACATTTGAAGATGTTAATGATGCTGACAAAAAGAAATTGGGCATCGAAAACGGATTGAGGATCAGCAAACTGTCGGCAGGAAAACTATTAAGTGCAGGCATCAAAGAAGGTTTTATCATTACCGGAGTGGATAAGAAAAAGATCAGCTCAGTGGAGGACATAAAATCAGCTTTAGAGAACAAAAAGGGGGGTGTGCTGATTGAGGGTGTTTACCCGAATGGTATGCGTGCATACTACGGTTTTGGCCTTTAAAATCAAGCCTTTCAAATTTATCGACAAAAAAAGCCTCTTTATAGAGGCTTTTAATTTCCTTGTCTAAATTATTATAATCAACTGAATTACAGACAGTTGCAAGAAAACATTTAACCTGCAAAATTCGTCCAAATCGATTTCTTTGGATTAACTTTGCATAGATTTAATCCACATTTAATCCCTTCATTACATGAGACAACTCAAAATAACCAAATCAATTACCAATCGTGAGAGTGCTTCCTTGGACAAGTACTTACAGGAGATCGGTCGTGAAGAATTAATTACTGCAGATGAAGAAGTGGCTTTGGCCAAACGTATCAGAGAAGGTGATCAAGTTGCATTAGAGAAATTGACAAAATCCAATTTACGTTTCGTTGTATCCGTAGCAAAACAATATCAAAATCAAGGTTTAAGCTTACCCGATCTGATCAATGAAGGAAACTTAGGTTTGATCAAAGCGGCAAAACGTTTTGATGAAACACGTGGTTTTAAATTTATCTCCTACGCAGTATGGTGGATCCGTCAGTCGATCCTTCAGGCTTTGGCTGAACAATCACGTATCGTACGTTTACCATTGAATCAGGTAGGTTCATTGAACAAGATCAATAAAGCATTCTCTAAATTAGAACAGGAATTTGAGCGTGAGCCAAGTGCAGAAGAACTTTCTGAAATATTAGAATTACCACAAGATAAAGTTGCTGATACCATGCGCGTATCCGGCCGCCACGTATCCATGGATGCTCCATTTGTAAATGGCGAAGAAAACAGCTTATTGGATGTATTAGTAAATCATGACTCTCCTCGTGCCGACAATGGTTTGTTGAACGAATCATTACAACGTGAGATCGAACGTTCATTATCTACTCTAACTGAAAGAGAAAGAGACGTAGTTAAATTGTTCTTCGGAATTGGTGTGAACCATGGCTTAACACTGGAAGAGATCGGAGCAAAATTCGACCTTACCCGTGAGCGTGTACGTCAGATCAAAGAAAAAGCGATCCGCAGATTACGACATAACTCCAGAAGCAAATTGCTGAAATCATATTTAGGATAAGCTTTTGCAATGAAATTAACACCGCATAAACGCCCGTTGAAAACTAAAAATAAGTTTAAAGGGCGTTTATGCGGTTTTTTTTTACTTTTAAACCGCTAAATAATAACCTACAATTAATCTAATAAACATAACCAATTAACAAGCTATGACACTTGAAACAAAAGAACCGACTATGGGAAAAGCAAAAGGTTCATACGAAACAGAGTTGAATGAGTGGATACAACACGAAAAAGCTGCGATCGATCTGATCAGCGCTATCGGTAAATTATGGTTTGAAAAGTCGATCGAATTGATCCTTTTCAGAAATCAGTTGGTAGATAGAAGTGCCAGCGAGATCATGAATCTTCACTTGTATGCTAATAACATTGTAAAAAAGCCGATCACAGTAAAAGATACGGTTATGTTAGCCAACGAGATCTACAACCTTGATATCTGCCCTTCCCGTATCGACATTGGTAAATTGGCATTTGAGTATCAACAGGAAAAAGCAAATTTTAAATCAGCAACCGATTTCTTAAAAAACAAATTAGGAAGTTTTATTGGTGCAAAACATAACATCACTCCAAAAGATGTAGTATTATTTGGTTTCGGACGTATTGGCCGTTTGGCTGCACGCGAATTGATCGCTCAGGCAGGTAAAGGTGAGCAATTACGTTTAAAAGCAATTGTAACACGTGGAAACAGCGATACAGAGATCGTAAAGCGTGCCGACTTATTACGTACAGATTCAGTGCATGGTCCATTCCCTGGAACGATCATCGAGGATCTTGCAAACAAAGCCTTGATCATTAACGGACATACTGTTCACATGATCGATGCTAAAAATCCGGAAGATGTTGACTATACCGCTTATGGTATCAACAATGCTTTATTGATCGACAACACAGGTGTGTTCCGTGATAAAGCTGAATTGAGCCGTCACATGCAAGCAAAAGGAATTTCAAAAGTATTATTAACAGCTCCTGCAAAAGATATCCCGAATGTTGTTCATGGTGTTAACCACGAAACAGTGGATATTAAAGCGGATAATATTTTCTCTGCTGCATCTTGTACAACCAATGCGATCATGCCGGTTTTACAGGTGATTCACAACACATTGGGAATTGTTCGTGGACATATTGAAACGGTTCACTCCTACACCAACGACCAAAACTTATTGGATAACTACCACAAAAAATACCGTAGAGGTCGCTCTGCAGCATTAAACATGGTAATTACAGAGACCGGTGCAGAAAGCGCATTGAAAAAAGTATTACCACAATTATCAGGTAAGTTCACAGCTAACTCTGTGCGTGTTCCGACACCGAACGTTTCATTAGCAATCTTATCCATGACTGTTGACAAAACAGTAGAGAAAGATGAAGTAAATGAGATCTTAAAAAATGCAGCATTAAATGGAGCATTGGTTGAGCAAATTCAATACATCAATTCTAACGAATTCGTATCAACAGATGTGATCGGAAATCCTTGTCCTTCTGTATTCGATAGCCAGGCAACAATTGTTGGTCCTGATAAAAAGAACATCGTATTATACGTATGGTATGATAACGAATATGGTTATACCCGTCAGGTGATCCGCTTCTCTAAGCACATTGCAGAAGTAAGACGCCAGGTGTATTACTAAACAGCAAACAAAAAAATCCCCTTACAAAATTGTAAGGGGATTTTTTTTATTTCTTATAATAGGTCATTGCTTCCGGAATAAACGCCTTTATATCAGCAATCCGTGTTTCATCACTTGGGTGAGTACTCAATATCTCCGGTGGTTTAGCACCACCCTGTGCTGCCATGCGCTCCCAAAATGTAACAGCGGCATTCGGATCATACCCTGCAATAGCAGCGAATACCAATCCCATTTTATCGGCTTCACTTTCATGGGTCCGTGAATATTTTAATACACCTAATGTTGATCCAATCCCATAGGATTGCATGAATAGATTCTGTGTTTCCTGTGGCTTATTTTGTAAAGCGGCAGAAAGCAACACACCACCAAATTGAACTGCCATACCCTGACTCATCCGTTCGTTACCATGACGCGCAATGGCATGTGCGATCTCATGTCCCATCACCACCGCCAATCCAGCCTCATCTTGTGTAACAGGCAACAAACCGGTATAAACAACTACTTTTCCTCCCGGCATACACCAGGCGTTTACAGTTGCTTCATCCACAGTATTAAATGCCCATTGATAACCATCAATGCGCTGACTCAATCCTTTATCATTCATAAATTTGATAACAGCAGCCTGGATCTTCTCTCCGACTTTCTTTACTAATTGAGCTCTTGAATCGCTTAATGGAAGCGGTTTATGCTCCGCTAAGAATTTATCGTACTCCGTTAAACTCATGGATACCAGATCAGCCTCCGGCACCAAACTCACTTGTCGTCTTCCTGTAATAGGGACTTTCTCCACACAGGAAACAATTGTTATTGCAGTAAAAGCAACAACGATCTTATAATTGATCTTTCTCACAAAAAAATAATTTGATTAGGCTACAAAAATAGAAAAATTAAAAGCGGCCGCAAAGGTTAGGGCGATAACGTTTTTTGCGCTTCGGTAACCACGACTTCAACTTCTTCTTCATATTGAAAGTACGCTCGGTCATGGATGGCTGACGTTTCTTCACTTTCACGGCCACACCACCACCACCTGAAGATGATAAGGAAGGCTTTGAATTAAAGCTGTTATCGGGTTGATTCATCCCAACTTCAAAACGCATGTGAAAACCGTTTTCAAGTGAAGGTTCAATCAATACATTGGTTTCTTGAAATGCTTGTTGCTGAGGAGGAGCGGCTTGTGCCTGCTGCTGATAAGGATTAAAATTACCCACATTATCATTATTCCCTACAGGATCACCAATAATAGTGAGTACTGCCTGATTATTAGGTTGAGCCAACGTAATAATGGAAAGCAGAGAAAAAGAAATTAAACAACAATATTTTAACGCTGTTGGGTTCACACATTAAAATTTATACTGTAAAAGTACTAAATTTTACGCTAAAGTCAAGTTATTTACCGATTAATTTTCAAACACTTAGCTATTTTTTCAACTGATCTTTATCATATTCCTTCTACTCCTAACTGTTTCCCTCTTAACAATATAATTTTTGTAAATTCGCAACCTTCAAAAAAAGAAACATTATGAGCAAAGCTGAAAAGATCAAAAATTTTAACCCGAACGACCTCGGGGATAAAAATGCAAATATCTACGGATTACCTTTTACTACCGATGAAGCAGAAGTGGTAATTGTACCCGTACCTTGGGAAGTAACCGTTTCTTATGCTGCAGGAACTGCAAAAGGTCCTCAAGCTGTTTTTGATGCCTCTTTTCAAGTGGATCTTTATGATCCAAACATCAAAGATGCCTGGAAAATAGGTGTTGCTATGGATAAGATCCCTACGAATATTCAAAAGAAAAGTAATGGACTTCGCAAAAAGGCGGAAACATATATCGGCATGTTGGAAGATGGCAAATCGGCTGATAAAAATGCAACCATGCGCAAGATCCAGACAGAAGTAAATAAAGAATGTAAAGAAATGAATGCATGGGTAAAACAACGTGTATTGCATTTCATGAATAAAAATAAGGTGGTGGCTTTATTGGGTGGCGATCACAGCACTCCGCTTGGAATGATGCAGGCATTGGCTGAAAAACACAAATCATTCGGTATCCTTCAAATTGATGCGCATGCCGATCTTCGAGATGCTTATGAAGGATTTGAATTCTCTCATGCTTCCATCATGTTCAATGCTTTAAAGATCAAACAGGTTGAAAAACTGGTACAAGTGGGTATTCGTGATTATTGCGAAGCAGAAGCACAATTGGTGGAAAAGTCGAAAGGAAGAATTAAAACATTTTATGATCGCGATATCAAACATCAGCAGTATGAAGGCAAATCATGGAGCAAGGTATGTGATGATATCATCAAACAATTGCCGGATAAGATCTATTTAAGTTTCGACATTGATGGATTAGATCCAAAACTTTGTCCGAATACAGGAACACCGGTATCGGGTGGATTTGAAACAGAAGAGATCTTGTTCTTGGTTCAGAAAATTGTGGAAAGTAAAAAAACGATCATTGCATTCGACATCAATGAAATTGCACCGGGCAAGGATGAGTGGGATGCAAATGTGGGTGCAAGAATGTTATACCGCATTGCTAACTTAGTGGCTAAGTCGAACGGAAAAGTAAAATAGTATGAGTAAAGAGCTGATCGAATATCTATCGCAATTTGTATCCGATACCCGCAAGGCAAAGATGGAACAGGTTCTGGAAAACAGAACCCGCCACATCACGATCGTGCTTGAAGATCTGTATCAGCCGCACAATGCCAGTGCAGTGCTCCGTTCATGTGATATTTTTGGTGTTCAGGATATTCATATCGTAGAGAACAACAATGCATATACGGTGAATAAAGACATTGCCATGGGCTCGCCTAAATGGCTGAACCTGCATAAGTATAGAAAAGCGGAGAACAATTCACTCGATTGTATTCAAAAATTAAAAGCCAAAGGTTACCGGATCGTGGCTACATCACCACATAAAAATGGTTATGAATTAAAAGACCTGCCGGTAGATAAACCGCTGGCATTGGTATTTGGAACCGAACTAACCGGAATTTCTGATACCGTTCGTGAACATGCCGATGAATTTGTAATGATACCGATGTATGGTTTTACTGAAAGCTTTAACATCTCTGTTTCAGCTGCATTGTGCTTACACAGTACCGTAGAGCGCTTACACCAAACCAATGTGAATTGGCATATCAGTGAAGAAGAAAAAGAAGAATTGCGTTTACATTGGCTTCGCAAATCGATCAGCAGAGTGGAAATATTAGAAAAAGATTTCTGGGCAAAAAAAGGAATGACACCGGAACAGAAGTAGCTCAAAAAATATTTGTTTTTATATAAAATTAATGTACGTTTGTATAACTATTAACTTAAAACATAAACACACAAATCATTATGGGAAAAGGAGATAAAAAAAGTCGTAAAGGTAAGATCTCAATGGGATCTTATGGAGTTCGCAGACCACGTAAAAAAGCAAAATCAGCGGCATCAGCAAAAGCTGCTGCACCGGCTAAAAAAGCTGCTGCACCGAAAAAAGCTGCTAAAAAAGCTGCCAAATAAGCTGAATTGCAAAGAAATAATAAAAAGATCCCTCGCACATGCGAGGGATTTTTTTATTCCTCAACCATCAACAAAAGCCTTGTAGATTGTGGAAAACTTTACACTCACAAGCCGATTATTTTCGTAATTTTATTGCTCAAAATATCAAAAGAACTTATGTCGGCTATTGATACCAAGGAAACGGTAAAACAGATATTTGCAGAATACCTGCAAAAGCATAGTCATAGAAAAACTCCTGAACGTTTTGCTATCCTTAATGAGATCTATTCACATGGCGGCCACTTCGATATCGAATCGTTGTACATCCACATGAAGAATAAAAAATACAGAGTGAGCCGTGCTACCTTGTACAATACGATCGAATTATTATTGAATTGCAACTTAGTTACCAAACATCAGTTTGGAAAGAACATTGCTCACTTCGAGAAATCATACGAATACAAACAACACGATCATTTGATCTGTACCGACTGCGAAAAAGTATTTGAATTCTGTGATCCACGTTTACAGCAGATCCAAAGAACAGCAGGTGATATTCTTCAATTCGACATTACCAACCATTCACTGAATTTCTACGGCAAATGCCAGAAGTTAGCCAACAATGGTACTTGTGAACATAAAAAAATAAAAAGTAAAATATGATATTCGGATACAAATCAAGTAAAAAGGAAGGTATGAATGTTTTTCTTTTACAAGGCGAATTGATCGACAGAAATCAAGCAGATGAAATGATGAAAGAAGTTGAAACGGCTGTTACTGCCGGAGAATCTTCCATCATTCTAAATCTAGCTGAATTAAAATATTTAAACAGCAGTGGTTTGAATATCCTCATCAACATTCTTACAAAATCAAGAAAAGCCGGTGGCGATGTAGCCATCTGCAACATCAATAAAAAGATCAATGAATTATTGGTGATCACCAAATTAAACAGTGTATTCAACGTGTGCGACTCGGAAGAAAAAGCGATCAGCACATTAAAAAAATAAGCGTATTAATCAACAGAAATAATGAAAGTAGATGTATTGTTAGGTCTTCAGTGGGGAGACGAAGGAAAAGGAAAAATCGTAGATGTATTAACTCCAAAATATGATATCGTTGGTCGATTTCAAGGCGGTCCGAATGCAGGACACACACTTGAATTCAACGGGATCAAACATGTATTAAGAACCATTCCTTCCGGAATATTTCATGGCAACTCTATCAATATCATTGGCAATGGTGTGGTGATCGATCCTGTGGTGTTAATGAGCGAAATTGAAGCATTGATCAAAATGGGCGTAGATGTTAGGTCAAAACTATTATTCTCCAAACGTGCACATTTGATCCTTCCTACACACCGTTTATTGGATGCAGCTTCTGAAGCTGCTAAAGGAAAGGAAAAGATCGGATCGACATTAAAAGGGATCGGACCAACGTACATGGATAAAACCGGCCGTAATGGATTACGCTTAGGCGATATCATGTTGCCTAACTTTAAAGCAAAATACGATGCCTTGGTTGAGAAACACAAACAGATCTTATCGCACCATCAGTTTGAATATAACCTTGATGAAATGGAGCCGGAATGGTTCAAAGCAGTAGATCAGTTAAAAACATACACACAAATTGAAAGTGAACATTATATCAATGAAGCTTTCAATAACAAAAAATCGATCTTAGCAGAAGGTGCTCAAGGTTCCTTGTTGGATATCGACTTTGGTTCATACCCATTTGTAACGTCTTCCAATACCATTTGTGCGGGCGCTTGTACCGGTTTAGGAATTGCTCCTAACAAGATCGGTAAAGTGTACGGTATTTTCAAAGCATATTGTACACGCGTTGGTAGCGGACCATTCCCTACTGAATTGTTTGACGAAACAGGTGATCAGATCCGTAATAATGGACGTGAATTCGGCTCTGTTACAGGTCGTCCAAGAAGAACTGGCTGGTTAGACCTTCCTGCATTAAAATATGCTGTAATGGTAAATGGTGTTACTGAACTATTGATGATGAAAGCCGATGTATTGACCGGACTGGATACCATCAAAGTGTGTACAGCATACAACTACCAAGGTGAAACGATCAATTATTTACCATACGATTATTCTCCTGAGTTATTGAGTCCTATTTACACCGAAATGAAAGGTTGGGACAAAGACTTAACTGGAATGAATGATATCAACCAGATACCTGAATCGTTGAGTAGCTACATCGACTTTATTGAAAAAGAGACCGGTGTACCTATCACGATCGTATCGGTTGGTCCGGATAGAACACAAACGCTTATCCGTAAAAAAGAACTGGTATAGTAATTGCCATAGAGCAACACCATTTTATACCATATGAACAAAGCAGAAAATAATCCATTGATGACATTCAACAAGCGTTTATTTTCTGCTTTGTTTTTTTTATGCCTTTCCTCTACTCTACTCTTTTCACAAAAAAAGATCGAGATCGTTAATGCCGACCATTTAAAATTTGATAAAAAGCTAGGCAATGGTGCCAAACGATTGATCGGCAATGTGCAGTTCAAGCAGGACAATACATTTATGTTTTGCGACAGTGCCTATTTTTATAATGATAATTCATTGGATGCATTCGGGCATATCCATATTCAACAAGGCGATAGCTTGCACATGTTTGGAGAATTGCTGAAGTATGATGGCAATACGAAAAAAGCGATCATCACTAAAAATGTGATCGTCAACAAAGGCGATATGCAACTCACTACCGATGCATTGAATTATGATGTATCCACAAGTGTAGGTTATTATGTTACACCTGCCCGCATAACGAATAAAGACAACGTACTGACAAGTACGACCGGTTATTTTTTCGCTAAAACAAATGACCTTACATTTAAAAAAGATGTGGTACTGACCAATCCGCAATTTGTGATCAATTGCGATACCATGCGTTACAACACCGCTTCGAAGGTGACCTATTTCAAAGGACCTACTACTATCAAAAGTAAATCGAATTTGATCTATTGCGAAGATGGCTGGTACGATACATTTAAAGATCAATCGCGCTTCAGCAAAAATTCCTATATCCTTACGAAAGAACAAAAAATGTTTGGAGATAGTTTGTATTACGATCGTAAAAAAGGGATCGGCAGAGCTATCAAGAATGTACAGATCATCGACACCACACAAAAGATCATCATTACAGGTGAATATGCCAAGTATTTAGAATTGATCAACATCTCAGTGGTAACAGGCAATGCCTTGCTAACGCAAGTCTATCAAAAAGATACCTTATTCATGCATGCCGATACCTTGAAAGCGATCGGTCAGCCGAAAACAAAGATCAAAAGTTCGAAAGACAGTTTGGTAAAAGATAATCGTCAGCTCTTAGCCTTCCATCATGTGAAGTTTTATAAAAGCGATATGCAAGGCAAATGTGATTCCTTAAATTATTCGATCAGTGATTCATTAATGAAAATGATCGGTAAACCTATTCTGTGGAGTGATGCCAATCAGTTAACAGCCGATAGTATTCATATCACAACAGGCAACAGAGCATTAAAAGCATTGGAGTTGTTCGGAACAGGATTGATCATCTCCCAAGAAGATAGTTTGCATTACAACCAGATCCGAGGAAAATACATGAAAGGATTTTTCAGTGATAATAAACTGGTGCGGGTGAATGTGTCGGGTAACGGACAAACGATCTATTATGCCAAAGAGAAAAACAAAGAGACGAAGCTGGACGAATTAAAAGCGGTGAACAAAGCTGATTGCAGTGACTTACATATTTATTTAAAAGACAATCAAATCAACAAGATCACCTTCATTACCAAGCCTGATGCTACTTTGTATCCATTGGAACAAGTAGATGTAAAAGAATTCAAATTAAAAGGATTCAGCTGGAGAGCCAATGAACGTCCGGAAACAGTAGCGGATGTTTTTAAATGGTAAGGATCAAAACTCTCCTGATTCAACCAAACGGATAGCAGCTTCAATGGCTTTATCATCACCATCGGCATCGTATTCTGATTTTAAGCTGGAGTTGAACATGATGGCTACACTTTGCCACATGAAGGCCGAAAACGAACCACGCATATCTTTCACTACATCATACGTTGTTTTTCCGGTTTCACGGTCGATGAGTTTGATCAATAAACGACCTTGATTGACAGATAATTTTTTCAGCTCATCACCAAACTCTTTTTTCAATTGCTGCTCAACGATCTTAGTGTATTTTTTACGGTCATTCTCCGGCATTTTCGCCAGGATCTGATCATACTCTTTTAATTTAGCTGCGGCTAGAATAGCATAAGGATAAACCTTTTTAACATTGTACTTCAAACGATCCCATGCAGCTTTTTGTTTTTTGGTTTTGAAGGTACGGTCGGCATAACAACTTACCGAAGCCAGCTGCTTGTAAGGAATGGTATCCCCATCGTAATACACCTGATACACCAATTCTCCTTTTAAAGCTGTTTTAGGATCGTTAACAATGGAGCCGGCAACAGGTAAAGGATTTTGAGCTACCGTCAGAAACGGTAAAAAGAAAAGGATTATGAATATTTTTTTAGCCATTTGGCAGGTTTGAACACAATTCAATTGCACTCATTTTTATACTATAACGAAGCAAGTGTCAAAAAGTTATGTAATAGATGAAAAAGTATTAAGTAGCAGGTATAAAGTATCAGGACGAAGCTCCCACAACCTTCCAACTTTAACCTTCCAAACTTTAAACTAACAATCCTACATCCTATTCAATTTCCACTTCGAAACCGGCTGTGCATTCTCGTTCGACACCACCTTTTGTGCCTGTTTCTTCAACACCAATCGTGCGCCAAACAAAGCAGCAATTTCTGCTTCTTCCGGTGTTTCTTTATTTAAATATTCCGGTTTAAAATAATGCTTGATAAAATGTGTATCGAAATTACCCGAAGTGAACGCATCGTGTTGCAATACAAACTTACAGAATGGCAAGGTTGTTTCTACCCCTACGATCTCATAATCATCAATCGCGCGGATCATTCTATCGATGGCTTCTGCTCTATCTTTTCCGAATGTGATCAATTTAGAGATCATTGGATCGTAATAAATTGGAATATCCATTCCTTCTTCAAAACCATCGTCCACACGCACACCTAATCCTTGTGGACGCTTGTACGTTACTAATTTACCGATATCCGGCAAGAAATTATTCGCAGGATCTTCGGCATATACACGCACTTCCACACTATGTCCGTTGATCTTCAGGTCTTCCTGTTTAAAGGCCAACTTCTCTCCTCTAGCTACTTTGATCTGTTCTTTTACTAAGTCGATTCCCGTGATCATTTCCGTAACAGGATGCTCTACCTGCAAACGGGTATTCATTTCCAGGAAATAAAAATTCTTGTTCTCATCCAATAAGAACTCCACTGTACCTGCTCCCACATAATTACAAGCTTTCCCAACATTCACCGCACATTCGCCCATGGCTTTGCGGATCTCCGGAGTTAATACACTGGATGGTGCTTCTTCGATCACTTTCTGGTGACGTCTTTGTACCGAACATTCACGTTCGAACAGATATACAATATTTCCATGTGTATCGCCCAATACTTGTATCTCAATATGACGTGGTCCCGCCACATAACGCTCAATAAAAACAGATCCATCGCCAAAAGCAGAAGTAGCTTCACTCACCGCCAACTTCATTTGCTCTTCAAAATCTTCGATCTTCTCCACAATACGCATCCCTTTTCCACCACCACCGGCACTGGCTTTGATCAACAAAGGAAAACCTGTTGCCAAGGCTACTTTTTTGCCTTCTTCCACAGTGTCGATAGCACCTTCAGAACCCGGCACCATTGGAATATTGTATTTTTTAGCAGCTGCTTTAGCCGATAATTTATCGCCCATCATATCCATTGCTTCCGGTGAAGGCCCGATGAAGGTGATCCCCGCCTGCTTCACAGCAGCAGCGAATTCTGCATTTTCCGACAAAAAGCCGTATCCCGGATGGATCCCATCCACATTCAATTGCTTGCAGACTTCTATGATCTTGTGACCTAACAAATAGGATTGGTTACTTGGCGGTGGCCCAATACAAACAGCCTCATCGGCATATTTCACAAATGGAGCATTACGATCGGCTTCCGAATAAACGGCTACTGTTTTAATACCCATCTCACGGCAGGAACGCATGACACGTAGCGCGATCTCTCCTCTGTTGGCAACTAATATTTTGTTCATAAAATGTTGATTAATAAATTCTTGTTTTAATCCCTCAAAAAATATATTTGTAAAGCTGTGTACTCATTTTTTTGAGCTTCACAAACCTACTAAAAAAAGCGAATTAGAACTAATAAACAGAACTACAATTTTTCACAAATAACAGCTCATAACTAATGATCAAAAATTACCTTTTTATTGCCCTTTTTCTTTTCGGCTCTTTGGGCGCCTTTTCTCAAAAAAAAGATGCTAAAAAAGCGGAACCTGCTGCTGCCAATACCAATCTAGATCAGGCTGCACAGCTTATCTTGAAAGGATTGAATAAATACCGTGTGGAAAATGGACTCGATACACTCGAATACAATGAAACATTGGCTCAGGCTGCCGACATTCAGGCGCAGGACATGGCAAAGAATAACAAAGCTTCATTAGTGAACAGCAAAGGGAAATATGAAACCACTCAAAAGCGTGTGGTAGCTGTTGGTGGAACCAAAAATGCAGAAGAGATCGTTTTTGCAGCATCAGCTGTTAAAGGGAAAGCAGCTGCTACCCCACAGGAAATTGCCGATGCAACACTTACCAAGTGGAAAATGGATAAAAAAGCCTTGTTAATCATCAAAAATGGCAATTACATTTTTGGCAGTCCGAAATTAGCTTTAGAACCTAACGGTAAAAAAGCCTATGTATCCATGGTATTCGGAAGTTATAACTCCTTCAATACAGGGGCCGATAAAAAGAAAGAACTAAAAGTTCCTTATACTTCTAAAAACAAAAAGATAAAAGCACCGGATAACCGTGTGTGTAAGAACTGTGAAAAGTTTAAGGATTATGAAGGTTTGGTAAACGGGATCTACGAAAAAGATGGGAAGATCTACATGGAATACGATAACCTCAAAGCCTTTTTAAAATTGATCAAAAAGCCTACCGATGGTTTGGCAATTGATGTGGTTCAACGTGCACAATATGAAAAAGAGAACTACAACATCATCGACTACAACTTATTAAGCAAAGGGAAATTGCTAAAAACAATGACCAAGGATAAGATCCTGAGCAAAAATCTGATCAAGCCGGAGAAAAAAGGCAAGAAAGTAACCAAGCTGGATGTAGAACTGGGCAAATTACCAAAAGGCATTGTTGGTGATTATGAATTGAACTTATTGATCATTCAGGATGGAAAAGTATGTAAAACGGTGATGAAATCGTACCTGGAACAAGGCGATCAGGAATCGAACTCTCCATTGAGTATGTTATACATGCCGGAAGACGATGCTTATAACAAACCCCCATTTGAACCAAAATCTGAATCTACCTTATTGACCTTTACTGTTCCTTTTGAAAAGAACAAATCGGATTATAAAGATACCGATGTACAACCCTTTTTAGATGCTATGCAGGAGCCTGATTTCTTTATTGAAGGATTATACATCACCGCCTACTCTTCTATTGAAGGTGATGCTGCTGCCAATGCCAAGCTACAAAAGAAACGTGCGGAAAGCATTATCAAAGCCATGGCCAAATATCAAAAGCCGGGAGTGGTGACTAACGTAAAAACAAGCGATTCATGGAGTTTGTTCCAAATGGAAACCGAAGATGGGAAATACGATTATCTATCAAAAATGACCAAGGAAAAAGCCATCAAAGAGATCAATTCTAAAGGATTGGCAGAAGAGCTGGAACCGATCTTATCGAAAGAGCGTTTTGCGCAGATCGTGATGGATGTAACCTATGATATTACCGGACCGAAAGAAGAAAAATTCTCCGTGAGCAAATTCAATCAGGCCGTTAAAAAGGCCGATATGAAACAAGCGTACAAGATCCAGTATTTCATCGGCAAACAATTAGCGGCTAAGAAATATACAGCCGATGCTCCTGCCAAAATGAACATTCCGATGGAAGCAAAATATTCAGGCTTGTTGAATAATCAGGTGGTGAATAGCTACAAAATGAAGAACAATAATGCTGATGATGAAGATTATGCACAAATGAAAAAACTGGCAACACTTGATCCATCGAACAGCTATATCACCTTCAATAATTTATTCTGTGCCGTTAAATTAGACAGTGCTATTGGCGATAAAAAAGCACAAGGTGAAATGCAAGGAAGAATTGATGCTTTATACAAAAGCAATATCCCTAAAAAATACGTGGATGCTTTAAACACTGAATGGCAATTCCGTATTATCGAAACCTACGATACCGTTGATGGTGCAGAATCGATCATAGAAGCATGTATCAACAAAGTGAAGTCATTCTACAACATCAAAGAATCATCCTGGCAGAACAATTTGAAGCTGGCGTATGTATTCGCCCGTTTCAAAGATTATAAATATGCCACCAATTTGTTGGCTCCATTTATCAAACAAGAGAAACCACAAGAAGCAGTATTGTTTGCGTATATCTCATTCTGCTCACAAGTACCGGAGTTGATCAAATCGCGCTTATTTGTGGAAGCCTTGCAAAAGGCAGAGAAAGCGAACCACGACCGCTATTGCAAACTCTTCGGAAAACCATACTTAACTTTCCAGGTGTTTGACAATCCGAATGTGAAAGCTGATTACAACAAAGCGAAGTGTAAGTAACGGAGTTGGAGAATTGTTGAGTTGGAGAGTTGGAGAGTTGGAGATTTGTTGAGTTGGAATATTTGTAGTAACTGTTTACTGTTCACTATTCGCTATAATTCACATAACATGAAAAAATCATATCTCCTCAGTTTTTATTTTTGTTTGGTCTTCACCGGATTTTGTTTTGCACAGCCCAACTGGCCGGCTATTAAGAGCAATGCTACCTTCTTTGTAGCCGACACCTCCTATGCAGCACCGTATCTGCAACCCATACAAGTAGGTGGTTGGGAAGACGGGCTGAATATTACCAGAGATGGAAAACGTTTATTCAGCACCTATCTTCCGGTGGATGCTCTTTCCTGGATCACTGATCTGTTACAAAATCCATTTTGTTTCAATTTTGATCCCTATTACCGCGGTCCATTAATAGGGGTTGATACATTAACAAATATTTTTGGATGTCCGAACTATATGCAGAGTGATATTATCACCGCTTACCGTTCGGATACATCCTTAAGCTTTGGGGCATGGACACCTTCTAATTTACAAACAGCATTTTCATTTGATGGTGGTGCCAATGGTGTGCTGCTCAATTCCGACACATTCGATCTTTTTGTGTATACCAAAGATGGAGCCGGAACTCAAAGTACAGATATCATGTTTATGCGTAATGTTCCTGTAAATCCAAGCACCACTTCAGCTGTTTCTATTTTGAGCACCAGCGGTCAGGAAGACAATCCGCACATTGAGCGCATTAGTGGCAATCAACTGGTATTGATCTTCGACAGAGACCGGTACATGCACTACTCCATTAGCAATGATAATGGAACAACATGGTCAACTCCGGTGTTGATCACCAATGTGCTTAATGATCAAGCACCCTATGATGTTCAACCTCATTTATTCAATGATGGAACCGACTGGTGGGTATATTTTTGTGCAGACAATACAAGTGGAATACGCTGTATCTATCGATCAAAACAACTCATTGCCAACGATTGGAACAGCTGGGGTCCAAAAGAGCTGATCCTTCAACCAACAGGCATATCCGGTGGGCATGGGAATTTAATGGCAATAGGTGAACCAACACTCACCGCCTGGGGCGACCTTTCATTTGTTGTTGTATATGGCAACACGCTTACATCCGATACCACCGATGTATTTGATTGCGATCCATGGTACATGCCTAAAAAGCATCCTGTTTTAACCGGAATGAATGCGTCCTTCAAAAACGATTTTCAATTACAGGTTTATCCCAATCCGGCACAAAACACCATTACGATCAGTGGAGGTCAAGCCTATACTGCACCTGCTGAAATACGATTATACAATGCTTTAGGTGTACTCATTAAAACAGCATACAGCGCATTACCTGCCCAGTTTTCTGTAGAAGATCTTCCTGCCGGCATCTACTTATTGAACACGCAAGGAAAGATGATCAAGTTAATAAAGCAGTAGTTGGTTGTTGGAGGTTAGATGTTGGAAGGTTGGAGAGTTGGAGATTTGTTGAGTTGGAATATTTGTAGTAACTGTTGACTGTTGACTGTTGACTGTTTACTATTTACTATTTACTATTTACTATTTACTTTTTACTTTTTACTTTTTACTTTTTACTATTTACTGTTCACTGTTTACTGTTCACTGTTCACTGTTTACTATTCACTATTTACTGTTCACTGTTTACTATTCGGAATTCGTATATTCGTAATAATTCGTAATTCGCAGATAATGAAAACATACATCTTCCTTTTTTCAACACTTGCATTCTTTTCTTGCTCAGCACCATCCAACAAGCAAGAACAGGCTAATACAGACACAACAGGACTTACAAGTCAGCCTGCAACAAACAATACCTACCCTTCCAGAGTATTTGCGCAGGGCATCCTTGACAATACGATACAACCTTCAGATAACAACGAAACATTTGCTTGTCTGGATAGTTTGGATGACGACAATGCGGATACACGTCAGTTCTATTTTCAGGTGTACCGTGTCATCGCACAAAAATCGGATGGAGCATTAAGTGAAGTGGTTGGAAGCTATACCAAGTCCTATATGCAACTCTTCCCTCAAGAAGCACTGAACTACTACAAAACATTTGATGATAAAGAGAAGAATCTCTTCATCGACAATTTAGCTTATGAGTTTTATGCTTCCGGCTCCGATTATGAGCAGGATATTCAAAACTATTTTTCAGAAATAGAAAATATCTGCAAAGATTGTTTGTCCGACAACATCATGCTCGACATCAAAAAACAGATCACAGCAAAAGCAGCAGCCATGAATCAGTAGTTGGAGAGTTGTTGAATTGGAGAGTTGGAGAATTGTTGAGTTGGAGAATTGTTGAGTTAAAGAGTTTATCGACATTGTTTACTGTTTACTATTTACTGTTTACTATTTACTGTTTACTGTTTACTGTTTACTATTCACTATTTACTATTCGCTTTACAAAAAAAATGAAACAAAAAATCACATTCTTACTATTTGTAACCATTTCGGTCATTTGTTTTCAGCCATCCACAGCTCAGATCGACACCAGTTTTTTTCCGCAATTTACTCCGCAAGGCACTTTGCCCATCATTAAATATGGTGACGGTTTTGCCGATGCTGCCTGGAACGACCCTTGTCTGCTAAAAGAAAACGGTCAGTATATCATGTACATCTCGGCTGCTGTTGGGATCACAGGTGTCAACAAAGTAAAGATCTATCGTCAGGTTTCCACTGATGGCATCAATTGGAGCCTCTCACCTACCACACCTGTCCTTGAGCCCCTTACCGGCAGCTATTATGAAGGAGGAGTTGAAACGCCTTCTGTTGTGGTCAAAGACAATGTCTATCACATGTACACCACTTGTTATCCGGCAAATGTAGCGGAAGATTTTCTGATCGCACATGCTACATCCAGCGATGGCATAACTTGGACCATGGATGTGAATCCTGTTTTAGAATCACCGGGAACAGCCACCTGGTATGGCTCCATTGTTGGCGAACCCGGAGTGATGTTGTATAATGATAGTATCCGTTTATTTTTTACTGCCGGTGGAATTTTAAATACGAGTCCGATCCAATGCATTGGTATGATGAGTTCGGCAGATGGAACAAATTTCAACACCCCACAAATTGCTGTTACATTACCCAATGATGTGTATCCTGCTGCAAGTGGCTATTGGGGATTAAGTACACCTTCACCCTTAGCGATCAATGACAGCATTTATCTGTTCACCGATGTAGCACAAGTGATCAATGGCGCATGGACACAAGTGGCATTGCATCAATTTAAATGTGAAGCCTTAAATGGCAATTGGTATCATGACGATGCGCCTATTCATACACGGGGAGATTTTAGCTGGACCAATGGCAACTATTTATCGGAAATACGCAGCATCACACCTTTAATGGATGATAACGGTTTACTGCGTGTCTATTATGCAGGAAATCATATAGCCGACATTAGCGGAACCGATACCACTTACAATGTAACAGTAGATGGAAGCGGAATACATGTGATGCCCGACTATTGGGGAATAGGTTTATCTACCTACCAATTTCCGGTAGCAACAAGTATCGAAGAGATGGCAATGCATACACTCCTCTACCCGAATCCTGCGAGCGATCAGATCATGTTCGAATCCACATTTAATGCATTAGAAAATTATTATTCAATAATGAGTATTGAAGGGAAAGTACTTTTAAATGGGAGCTTGAAACCAGGGAAAAACAGCATCAATATCTCCTCGCTCTCACCGGGGATCTATTTTTTTAAAGCAGGAACTATTTCTAAAAAATTCATTAAACAATAGGCATTTATGAAACCTGTTTCATTTATCTTATTCTTTTTCACCCATACGATCATTGTCTCCCAAACAATGGCTATAAAAGATGTATTCCTTAAAAACAATAATAAATACATCAGCTATGATATCACTTTCCAATTGGGAAAAGCAAGCATCATTCCCGGGAGTTTCAGCTTTTTAGATGAAATGGCAGCATTCATTAAAAGCGACTCCTCCTTGATAATTGAAATAGGAAACCATAGCGATGAAAGATATTCCACAAAATCATCGTCCTGCCTAACCTGTGCCAGAGCAAAAGCCGTTGCTGAATATTTAATAAGTAAAGGAGTTAGAAAAGAACAACTCGTTTATAAGGGATATAATGCAACAAAGCCTTTAATTAAAAATGCGAAAACAGAGGAAGAACATCAAAAAAACAGAAGAACAGAGTTCATTATCATTCATCGTTGATCCTGCTTACTCATTTTCAAAAAGATAGTATAGATCTATTTCTTAGCACACTTTGTTTAAACGCAAAGCAAACAACTCGCCAACATCCTAATTACCAACATGCTACAACGGGTTGCATTCGCAGCAGCATTTGTCCGTTGAAAACTTTTTGCTCTGAACTACCTTTGAAAAATTGAAACAATTTTTCAAAAATGTAACATTATTCAGCGACTTATTAACATCCATTGACTTGTATTGGGAAATTGGTGTATTGTTGTAACGAATACAAAATAAATAAAAATGAACATAAAGAAAAACACGTTAACCTTTGAAAAGGAACTATTGGATGAGAATAATCTTACTATCATCATTGGAAATGGACAAACCGGAGTTATTACACTTATAAAACCAAATGGCAAAGCAATAACAAAAAAAAATATCATTGAAAACGAACCTATCGGATCTAAAGACGACATTAAAAATAAAAAGATCATTATAAGCGCAGTCATAACTGACTTTAGAGATGATACCGATCTATGCACTTTGCAGATCAATCTTAATGCTCACCAATTTGAGATGATCTCCGGTGATGCAGACCCCGATGATCGATTGCTATCTTTTCCAACCGTTATAAAACTTTGATCCTATGAAATATTTCTACACTATATTTTTTTCCGGGCTATTGCTCAATACTTTCGCACAAAAAGAAAATGAGGTCGACTTTACCAATTTAACAAGTCCATCTATTCCTGCATTTACCATCCTAGGTGTTCAACCTTCTGAAATCTCAAGACCAAAAACACTTGATGCTCTTGAAACAAGTTTGTATTCCAATTTCTCTAAAGATGGTAACATTACATTACCTAAGAATTATGCTTTGGAATTTACTCCCTACTGGATAAAACCTAAAAGGAAACTTACATTCACTGAATACATTAATCCTACTCCGGGCCAATCAATGGCTCAAAACTCTGCATTTTCACTTGCATCCTACGAACAAAAATCATACGCAGATACCACAAAAAATAATGTTCGAATGGGTATTGGATATAGAACCGTTATTGATTGGTCTAAGTTCAATGAAGATGACAATTATGTAAAAGCAAGAATTAAATTGTACAAAGGTTTATTTTCTATTTCACAGATCAGCGCTGTGCTGCTAGAGTTAGAAAATGCGGACAATATAGACACCATGAGTGCTAATTCTTTCATAAATCAATTCAACAAACGCATTACTGAAATAAAAACAGAAGGCACTGAAGCTGAACAAAAAGATTTAGAATCGATGGTCAAAGTAATTGTTACTGATGCCACAAACAATAATAAAAGTTTAAAAGGGAAAGATCTGATCAAAAAAATTGAGGAGGTACTAGAAGGAAAAGCAGGTGATAAAGCCGAAACAAAAAAACAAATCGAAAAAATGGCTGAGGTCATTAATGACCGCTACGGTTTCCGCTTGGAAATGGCTGCCGCCATCACCCTCGACTTCCCTACCAACGATGTGTACTATTCTAAAGTCCCAAAATTTGGTATCTGGTTTACACCCAGCTATCGTTTAAGTGGAAAGAAGGTTAATTGGGCACACAACTTTGAATTTCTAGGTGTTGTGCGATATATTAAAAATTACTTACCCAACAATTACTCCGACAATATTGACCTTGGCGCTAAGATCGTATTTGAGACAGGTAAATTCTCCATTAATGGTGAATTGATACAACGTTTCCAAACGGTTACAATTTCATCTGAAACCGTGAATAATATCACTACAAAAACAACTGAATCAACTAAAGATTTTAAAGCTACACTCAACCTTAATTATGCACTTACTCAAAACATAGTACTTACCTACTCTTTTGGTAAAAACTATGAACTAAACACAGGAAACGCAGACAACCTGATCTCCATGCTTAGTTTAAACTATGCTTTGGGTAAAATGAACAAGAACAATTTTAAAGATACTGAATAATCCCTCTAAACCCATTTCTATGAAAAAAGCATTCTTATCCCTTTCACTCCTCTTAATTGGCTTTACAGCCATGGCCGGTGTAGAGATCAACAATCCTGCACAAACGGGTAACGACCTTAATAACATTGATGATTTTAAAAAGGATACCCTTCATTCCGATTTCAAAAGCACCTTTGCTACTAACGATGATCTGACCAATTTCAGGAAACTGAGAAGCTATTTACAGTTAAAACAAAATGCCATTACGCTTATTCAGGAAGAGTTGAGTTATTATTCCGATGTGCAACGTAACATTGAAGCCATTAATAACAAAACAGCTGAACTGGACCGTGTGGTGGACGATGCCAAAAAGAACAAGCTCAACGAAGCCAGCATTGATGTGTATTTCCCGGCATGCAATATTGATATTTATGGAACCAATATGACCTCCCTTGAAAAGCTGAAAGAGGTAAAAGAACAATTAAAAACCTGTATGAACAAAGAGTTGGCGCGCCAAGCCGAATACAATGCCTTAAAAGCAAATTTGAACATTGTAAAAAAAGATTATGCCACTTGCCAGGAACAGATAGATACCTCCTTAGCACCGGAGTACAAAGACCAGGAATTCAGAAAAACAATAAGCATTGGATTTGCATGCTTGCTGGGCGGATTGTTATTGGTATTTGTAGCGGTGGTATTCCGTTCACAAAAGAACATTGCCCGTTACTTTTTTAGCGATACCGGTTTGCAATTCATTACCCTATTTGTATTGATCATTAGCATTATTCTGTTTGGCATTTTAAAGATCTTAGAAGGCCGTGAGTTAGCAGCTATATTGAGTGGTATAGCAGGTTATATATTAGGAAAGAGCCGCCCAAACAAAGCCGAAAAAGAGGAACCGGAAGCGGATGAAAATAAGAGTATAAACAAACTATAAATTAAAGTATTTACATTTTCCAAATCTTATTAACACTAAAAAAATAAAGGAAGGAAATAGGTTAAATTTGTGAGAACATTCGCTTTGCACTCCATTTATAGTGAGATAGGCGAAATAAAATAACGCTTATCCGCTAGTTATGCCTCATGCTAAAAAGACACCACCGACAAAAACAAAACGACAAGAATGGAAATTGATGCTTTACTAAAACTGATACAAGATTGGACAAATCGAGTTCCATTAATAATTCTCGGAAGTGGAGCATCTGTTCCATTTCGACTTCCTTCTATGTGGACACTTGGAGAGCATTTAAAAAACAACATAACATTTTCAGAACCTGACGACATTGCCCAATTTGAAGAGTTCAAATCAACACTCGACAAGGTTAACGACTTAGAAACAACGTTACTTAAAATACAATTAAGACCAACAGTATTAGAAAAAGTGATTTTTGAAACTTGGACACTTGTAAACAAACATGACATTGAAGCGTTTGAAAATTTATTGGAAGGAAAGTTGGATTTTCCATTAGCAGAATTGACAACTCATCTTTTAAAAGCCGCACAAAGAAAAGTATCAATTGTTACAACTAATTACGACAGACTTGCAGAATATGCAGCAAGTTTTTCTAATGCTTTTATCTGTACTGGGTTTTCTCAAAATTTTGTTGGACATTTTTCCAAAAGCATACATCAACAAGACTTAACAAAATTAAGTGGTTTCAAAGGACAAGTGAATATCTGGAAGGTTCATGGTTCTTTGGATTGGTTTAAGTCTCATGAAGAAACGGACAGGCAATTACCTTATCGGTCAACTATTCCTGTAAATCATAAGCCATTAATTGTAACACCTGGGCTTTCCAAATATTATGAAACACAATTGGAGCCTTTCAGAACAATTTTTACCGAAGCTGATAATGAAATTGAAAAGGCTACTTCTTTTCTCTGCATTGGTTACGGCTTTAATGACATTCATGTCCAACCCAAATTAATAGCCCAAATTAAAAGTGGCAAACCAATAATTGTAATAACAAAAGAGCTAACACCGAAGACAATGCAATCAATAATCGATGCAGGCTGTAAACAATACATTTTGATTGAAGAAGCCAACGGAAAAGATACTCGGGTTTACTCATCTTCATTTACTGGAGAATTAATTATACCTGATGTTAATTATTGGGCACTTTCTGAATACCTCAAACTAATAAAAAACTAAAATGGCAATATTTAATTTTGACGACAGTCAGGCAATCGGAACAGTTTTCAGTGTTGATACTGCAACAGTAATTATCAAAGTTCAAGAGTTAGAGAAACTAAGAAAACTTCATGTAAACCAACTCGTAGCTATTAGAAGCGCAAAAGCTGGACAGCATTTAATTGGGTTGATAAACAGAATAACTCGAAAGGCATCAGATGAAGAAAATCCCGTTGAAAGTGATTTAGGGTTAAGTGGATTTCTTTTTACGGAGAACATTCTTAAAGTAAATCTTATTGGCACTTTACTTGACAGGCATGGACTAAAAGAAAACGTATTTAAACGAAATCTTGATACTGTCCCTGAAATTGAAGCTCAATGTTTCCCAATAGATGGCGAAAACATTACTAAGTTTATGACAACAATTTCAAGTCAAGAAAACTACAAAATACCGTTGACAGTTGGGAAATATTCAATTGACGAACAAGCACAAGCATTTTTAGACGGTGATAAATTGTTTCAACGTCACGCTGTAATAGTTGGAAGTACAGGTTCAGGAAAATCATGGTGTGTTGCAAAACTAATAGAGCAAATTGCACAGCTTCCAATGGCAAACTGCATACTTTTTGACATTCATGGAGAATATAGCGGAAAAGAATTTAAAATGGACGGTTTGCAACACTTACGTGTTGCAAATCCTTCTGATTTAGGAAAGACTGGAAATTTAGAGAATGATGTTTTAATGTTGCCTTATTGGCTTCTTACTTATGAAGAAATGCTTGCGATGCTTCTGGATAGAAGTGATAGCAACGCACCAAATCAGGCTATGCTGTTTTCTAAAACAGTGTTTGCAGAAAAAATGAAATATTTGGATGAAATTGGAGATACAACTTTCAAAAGTAGCATCACAATAGATAGTCCAATCCCATACAAAATTGATAATATTCTAAATGAACTTGCAGAATTAGACGAACAAATGGTAGAAGGTGCAAGGGCAGGAACAGAAAAGCAAGGTCCTTTCTTTGCGAAACTAACAAGGTTCGTACAAAGACTTGAAGCTAAAAAGCAAGACAAACGACTTGGTTTCCTTTTTCAAATTTCTGAAGACGAATTAGACATTAATTGGTTGAATAAACTTTGTGAGAGATTAATGTTGGGAACAACATCTAATCCAAAGAAAGCTGGTGTGAAAATTATTGATTTTTCAGAAGTCCCCTCTGACGTACTTCCATTAGTTATTGGTTTAGTCGCAAGGCTTGTTTTTACTGTTCAACAATGGACAATTAGGGAAAACCAACATCCGATTGCTTTGCTTTGTGATGAAGCTCACCTTTATATTCCCGAAAGAACAAATCAAGATGCAGCCGCTGAATTGGGTTTGAAAAGTTTTGAAAGAATTGCAAAAGAAGGAAGAAAATACGGAGTTAGTTTAACTGTAATAAGCCAAAGACCTGCCGAAGTAAATAGAACCGTTCTAAGTCAATGTAACAACTTTATTGCATTGAGATTATCAAATGCAGAAGACCAAGCTGTAATTAAACGTTTGCTTCCTGACAATTTATCTGGACTGACAGATGTACTTCCCATCCTAGATATTGGAGAAGCTTTGGTTGTTGGTGACGCATCTTTACTTCCTACAAGAATTATAATTGATGAACCCAATATCAAGCCTGAAAGTGCAACAGTGAAATTTTGGAAAGAATGGAGTGCTGACACCTCGAAACAGGATATTGCAACAGCAGTAAGTGGACTTAGAAAACAATCAAAATCGTGAAAGAAGCACGAAGGCATAACAGGCGTTTGGCAAAAAAGCGGGTTCAGTGCTTAATTGAAGCTTCGTGCTTCGTATCAAGTTTAGTGCTGGCAGACAGTTTTGTGCTTCGAAATCCGCTTCTTCGCCAAGCGCCAAACCGTTAACCAAACTTTAAAAAGGAATAATCAATCAACCCTATGAAACACCTACAATTCAAAATAACTATAAAAGCACCAGCCAACAAAGTATATGATACCATGTTAGGACTAAGCAATAAAAACAGCTATGAGCAATGGACAGCTTTGTTTAATCCTACTTCCAGCTATGAAGGCAATTGGAATAAAGGAAGCAAGATCTATTTTGTAGGTGTGGATGAGCATGGAGAAAAAGGTGGCATGGTGTCAGAAATAGCAGACAATGTTCCTAACCGTTTTGTTTCTATCCGTCATTATGGTCTTTTGAAAGGTACGGAAGAGATCACTACCGGGCCGGATGTAGAAAAATGGGCAAACGGTCGTGAAAACTATACCTTTGAAGAAAACAATGGAACCACCACCGTTACAGTAGATCTGGATACTGCCGAAGATTTTGAAGACTATATGAATGATGCTTATCCAAAAGCATTGGCTAAGCTGAAAGAGATCTGTGAGGGATAAATTGTTTCTGACAATAAACAGTTATGCCCTTGTTGGTGTTATCACACAAGGTTTTATAAAAACAAAACATGCTCCCTACTCTACTGTCTAAACCCAAAAACATTTTCCTGATCGATAGTTTGGGAGCTTTTACCACTTCCTTCCTGTTATACTTTGTATTAAAGTCGTTTAATGAGTATATCGGCATGCCAGAAATGTATTACCCTTGGCTGAGTTTGATCGCTCTGTTATTTTGTGTGTATTCAGCCATGAATTATTTCTTATTTAATGAGCAACATTGGAAAAAGCGATTAAAGATCATCAGCATGGCTAATTTCTCCTATTGTGCGCTCACATTGGCATTGATGGTTTTTCATTATTCTTCCTTTACCTTGATAGGCATTTGTTATTTCGCTGGAGAGATCGTACTGGTAAGTACTTTGGCCTACATGGAATGGAGAATGACAAAAGCTAATTCATAATTTATAACCCTTGTTGGTGTTATCAGCAACAAGGCTTGTTAAATGTCTTTACATTTTTTATCTTTAGTACTATATAATATTCTCATTACAAGAAAGACAACAATGATAAAAAAAGCAAAATCACTAATACTATTCGTATTCATTACTACAAACGTTTTGTTTGGACAAAAAATATCGAACATAGACTTCGATTCGATCAAATCACAAATTCAAGACAGTACCTCTACTTTTTACTATCCGGTGTTGATCAAAAAATTTCTGGACCTTGATACAACAATTACCGATAAAGAATTCTGTTTTATTTATTATGGAAATGTTTACTTTGACAAGTATAACCCTTATGGAAAAGGCAAGAATGAAGATGAATTTATGGAATTATATAAACAAGAGAAATTTCAAGAAGCAATTCCAATCGGACAAAGTACACTTACCGACAACCCGGTCAACTTAAGAATCCTTTATAAGATGTTGGTCTGCTACCACAAATTAGGTGATAAAGTAACTGCAAAAAAATATGCGAATCTGTATTTTGGGCTATTAAATGAAATATACAAAAGTGGGGATGGAAATAGTATAGAAACAGCATATGTTGTCGTTAAAGTCAATGATGAATATCAAATACTAAACGATCTGGGATTAGAAAGCAAAGGTCAAGCATTACTGAATGGCCCAACAGATAGACTTACTATTGATACAAAAAGTCAAAAAAAGGTAAAAGGCAAAAAGAAAATTACGGAATTGTATTTTAATGTTACAAAACCATTTGGACATATGTCAAAACAATTTAAAAAAGAAAAGTAAAAAAATCAACTTTTACAGGGTCTACAATTCCAACATCGTCCGTTCAAAAATATGCTATGAGATCACCCGTACTCTTCCTTTTCTTAACGATCATACACGTTCATACATTTGGGCAGAATTTCAAGGGTAAATTATTGAATAAAACTGATTCTACGGCATTAGCGTTTGCTGCAATAAAACTTACTGAAACAGGGAAATATGCTACAACAGATGAAAAAGGGGAATTTACTTTCAGTATTCCGGAATCTCAATCCTTGCTCCATCTGGAGATCTCCTATGTAGGCTGTAAAACGTCCACAACAATAGTCCCTAATGCAAAAACAATAAATACCATTTATGTTGCTTGTGCTCCTTCCACATTAAATGAAATTGTAATTGAAGGCTTAACCGCAAAAGAAATTGTAAAAAGAGCTTTGGCAAACATACCTAAGAACTATTCCGATTCAAGCTATGCATCGCCCTCATTTTACAGGCAATACCAAAAGATCAATGGTAAATTCAGAAATCTGATAGAAGCGCAAACAGTAGTGATGTTCAATTTAAGCACTTCTAATGATCAGTTGCTTGCCAAAGAGTCGTTTGCCACAGAACAATTACGCAGAAGCAAGTATTACCCTATAGAGCAATTTGATCGTGATAATATTAGCGATCTCATGAATAAAAACCCGATCTATCATCTCACAGGCAGTTCATTAGATCCCAATGCATTGGAATTTTATTTATTTAGCTTTGATACATCAGCTTCAGCAAACAATTACATCATCAATTACAAATGCTTCAATTTTACGAGTGAAAACCATGGTATCACCAACTATGCAACGGCTGGTATTGATCCCGAAGGAAGAGAGTCCGGCAAACTGACCATCGACAAAAATTCTTTTGCAATTATAAAATTTGAAAGGAAAGCATTGCGCAACAAGGGATATAATTATCCGAAATACAACAACTTTGTTTTGCCTGACAGAAAGTTTACACAAGAGTTTGTTGAAGGTCACCTTTTAGCAGAATACGAGATCATCAATAACAAATGGTATCTTAAAACCATGGTTCATTCCTATACCAATGAGTTTTTCCGGACACAAACGTATGAAAAAGCATATACAATAACCGATTGCTTTGAGTGGCATGCCAACACGGTAACACGTTACATCAATAAGGAGCTGATCAATAAATTCTATTTCAATCCCGATCTTTTCAATGAAAAATATTCTTACAACAATGCTCAATGGGAGCTCCTAATCCCTCCATATTATTATTTTGATAAACAAGCTGTTTATAAAGATCTGGGAACGTTAGTACCAATAGAACAGCAATTTGAAACGAATGGGAAATAATATCTCAATAAATCAGTATCTTTCATCTTCCAATTCATAAACCATGAACAAAGACATTCAAGCGTATAATAACAGTCAGACGGCAGCTGAAAAAGCCATTTGTGAATTATTAATGACAGAGATCGATAAAAACTTACCCAAGGCAGAAAGTAAGATCTGGCATGCACATCCAGTCTGGTTTTTAGATGGGAATCCGATTGTAGGCTTCAGCAAACTGAAAGGCGGTATCCGTTTATTATTTTGGAGCGGACAAAGTTTTGAAGAAGAAGGTTTGCAAAATGAAGGGAAATTTAAAGCAGCCGAAGCACGTTATACTTCCGTAGATGAAATCAACACCAAAGATCTGAAACGCTGGCTGAGGAAAGGAAATGACATACAATGGGATTATAAGAACATTGTGAAGCGTAAAGGAGTATTGGAGCGTTTGAAATAATGATTTGCAGGTGATAACACTTGCAAGGGCTGAAAATGGAGAGAATGTTAGCAATTAAAAGTTGACTATAAGTTTTTTAGGTTAATCTATAAATGAACAGAGTAAGTGAGTCGTAAAAAATTCAAAGAGTACTATTATTATAATATCATTGGTATTGCATGTGTATTATATGCAATCTTACAACTCTTTCCTCTAGATGAAAAAATTGAAGCATCTGACTATGCAAAAATAAAGGGGCATATTGCAAAGCCTATAAAATACAATAAAAAAGAACGAAGAAGACGTGACCCCAGTTTCAATATCACTTTAAAAGAGTATCCTGCATTTGGTTTTGAATTAATGGAAAGATCACTAATACGGAAAGATCATAAAACAATTGAAAACTTCAAATACACAACAAAGAATGAATTAGGCAAACTAGTGACTTTAATAATTAGCAAAGAAAATGCAGAAATATTGCATAAAGACAGCTTGAACGATTATAATACACCTCGATTTTGGGAAAAAGGCTGGATTCATATTTATGGATTACAAGATGAAAAACATGTTTATGCTACATTTTCTGTACAAGACGATAATAAAAGTTTAAAAGCTAATAAAGAAGGAATGCTTATTTTATTCAGTTGTATGGGTGTAATTTGCTTTTTAGCTGCTAGGTACAAAAAGAGAAAAAAAATATCGTTTGATACGCTTAAACTGCCTTAAAATATTAAAAAGCTTTGCAGGTGATAACACTTGCAAAGGCTGAAAACAAAAAATGAGAAAATTATTAATAATACTATCGGCACTTTTAATTAGCACATCCTCCTATGCCGATTGTGCATGGTCGGGTTTGTGGGCCTTCCCTAGCGGACAAACGATCAAACAGAATTCCATTTTTATTTTAACAGCTTATGGTGGCAGTCAGCCCATTATTCATGAATTAAATAAAAAGCACAACATTTATCTTAAAAATGGGTATGAGCAAATAAAACTAATTGTAACGGAGACCTGTGTAGGTCAGTTTGAGCTCACACAAGCTCTATTAAAACCGGAAAGAGAATTAGAAGCAGGAATTCAATACACCATGTTCATTGAAGGCTTAGCGGAAGGAGATCAACTAAAACATTATAATGATAAGAGCAAACAATATGAACCGGTACGTTATACGGTAGTAAAAGGAACAGACACCGAAAAACCGGTTGTATCATCTATCCCTAAAGAAATCGACAAATCGTATATCCGTTATGGATGTGGTCCGGCAATGTATGTCATCTTCGACCTCCCTGTAAAAGACAGTTCAGATCTTGTTGTTAAGGCTACCGTTAAAAATTTAAAGTCCGGAAAAGAAACAAGGTATTATATCAGCCCGAATGATGGCCGTATCGAAATTGGACATGGCATGTGTTCAGGAGCCTTTGCATTTGACGATAGTAAAAATTACGAAGTTAAATTTGCCTTTATGGATACATCAGGGAATATAGCTGACATGCCTGGAGAAGCAATTCCATTTACTAAACCAACCGAAGATCAATGGGATGATTGGAAAAAGAAAAAATAGAAATAAACTATTGCTCATTTTATATGGTGTGATCATTACAAGCAGTTTTTCATGCGTAATTCAGCACCCATTAAAAAAGGAAGATGTATTGCAAATCCCATATACAGGAAATGAAACGTTGATCTTCCAATCCGATAAAAATCAAAATGACACCATTTTTTTAACAGGCACCAAACGATTTAATGGCTGTTATGATCCATTGGCAGTGATCTCAAAAAAATGTGAAGGAATAAGTTTTACTTGCAAGCATACCGATCCTAATTATGACAGATACTTGTGTGGTCAGAAACTAGTTGACCTTGTGACTGATCAGAAAGATGTAACATATATTTCTTTTCATATCGCCATGAAAGGTTCCTGGTTTTATACTAACAGCTCTTTCAGTATGAATGAGTTCAACGCACTACCCAACACAAGCCTAATTATTAATAACATCACCTATACCGATGTGAAAGTGATTGAAGCAACAAGTTATAGTAAACAATATGAAGATAGAGCCAACTATGCGGAGCGTATCTATTGGAGTAAAACAAAAGGATTTTTAGGATTGGACAGAAAAGATGAAAAATGGAGGTTGGTAAAACTAATTGATCATAATTAAGTAATAAGTAAGAGACTGAAACAAATTTGATCACTACTAATTTTATAGAGAAATGAAAACATATAGCATTTTAGTTGCTTTTCTGCTTAGCATCACTTTTCAGTTTTCATTTGCACAAGCGGATGATACACAGCAATTATTGGACAGTGCAAAAAATTTATTTTTAAAAGAAAGAGGGTTAAATGCCGATGAATTGGATCAATTCAATTATGAAGAAATAGAAGTTCTTTTAAAAAAAGTGATCGAATCAGAACCACAAAATCCCGAAGCTCATTATTTCTTAGGATATACCTACAGTCGCTTAAACACCCGCGATGGCAGAAGTATGATCAATGAGAGTTTAAAATACTTATACCGTTCTAGCGAAGAATTTGAAAAAGTAATTTCTATTACACCGGAATATAACGGACAAATGATCGTGCTTGACCCCTATTCAAAGCTTTCGTCCGAGTGGGGAGGAATGGCCATGAGCTATTATCATAAAAACAATATTGATTCTGCAAAATGGGCATTTCAAGAAGGGAAAAAAAGAGGTGGATTTAGCGAATTCATATTACAGTTGAACAAAAATGTATTGGATGCTTGCTCTAAAAATGCAATCCTAATATCATCGGGCGATAATTTTAGTATCCCGCTTTGGTATCTTCAAATAGTTGAAAATTACAGAACGGATGTTAGTGTGGTGGATATTAGCTTACTCAATGCACAATGGTATCCCCGGTTTTTATCCGAAAAAGGGATTGTAAATTTTGATCTACCCAAGGAGACATTAGATACAATTGAATTCATCCCCTGGAAGGACAGCCTGATCACGATCAACAACTTCACCTGGAAATTAAAGCCCAGCTATGGTAATGCCTATCTTTTAAGAGGTGATAGGGTATTTTTGAGTTTATTAAAGCAGAATGAATTCCGAAGAGAAGTATTCTTTACAATCGCTTTCAATGAAGAATCACGATTAAGCTTAAGTGAATATTTAAGCAATCGAATGATCGTAGAGAAACTAAATACTACCCATGAAAAAGAGCTCAGTCCGAAGCAATATAAACAAACACTTACCCAAATGCTTCAATTGGGAAATTTGGTCAATACCAATAGCAAGGATGAAAAATCAATTTACAATACACTCCGCTATGTGCTTTTGTTAAAAGCAAATGATGAACTAAGCAAAGGTCGAAAAAAGAATACGAAGGCATTAATCAAGATCCTTGATAATTATGGTCGCGAAAGCGCCATTCCTTATGAAAATGAAAATTGGTCGAAATATGCAGAATATCTCAAAGAGCAAATTAAAACATTCTAAGCGTAAAGGAGTACTGGAGCGTTTGAAACAATGATTTGCAGGTGATAACACCTGAGTTTGTTTATATAAAAAATAATTCCCCTTTTTTCTTGATAAAAAAGGGAGAATTCGCCTTAGGCGGGCGGCTGTCTTTCAGGCTCACGCGCTACTCTGAAAAGTCTATCACTAAGTAAATGTGCATTAGAACATCTGAGCATTATCTTTATTTTCGTTATAAATTCATTCGTCATCCTAAGCGTGGACTTGTGCAGGATCCTATACTGTTTGAATCCCGATTTTTCATCGGGATGAGTTTATAGGATCGGAAGGAAGGCGAATAGAATTTTAGAAAAAAAAGATACAGCTCTTGATTTTTTCTCCCTTTTTTATCAAGAAAAAAGGGAAAGGATCACTTTACTATTGATAAAAAAGATTCCCTATCTTTATCTATCAATGTTCAATAGAACAATTTTAGGTTTTCCTTAAAAAAATATACCCAATGAGAAAAATTCATTCCGCTTTAGCTCTCTTACTTTTTATGATCCCCGGCTTTATTCAAGCTACCACCTGGAATGAACCTTGGGCAGATAAAGTAATCCGCGAATCCAATTCCTTTGTTTTAGCAAAAGTTGTGTCCAACGATGAACATGAAGGCATCAAGATCGAGATACTAAAACAATTGGCAGGAGAAGATGTACCGCAGAAAATAGAGATCAAGGATTTTAAATATGTAGGAGTTTATAAGGATAAAGATGCACATGGTCCTGAATTTCATTTTGAGAATATAGACAGCTGCTACTTCTTTATTGCAAAAGATAAAAAAGGAGGATACTGCTTCTCCACTCCTACTTCGGGCTTTGATAGAGTAAAAGACGGACAAGTATTCGCTACCTACCGTCATAGTTATCATCAGGCATTAGTCCCTGTTGCTATTTATGAAATGACCATGACAGCCATATTTAACAATTATCACCAAAAAGAATATGATCAGAAGGATATTAACAGCTTTGTAAAAGAGCAATTATCGCATAAACCGGCAGGATTTCAGGAAACGGAGATCAACACTTTTTTCAAACAACATGTGGCATTGGAATGTGTGTATCACCTCAAACTGGATGGATACTACAATTATTTAATACCATTTTTAAACGATACGGCTAACTTTCACAATCAGGTATCGGCTGCCAGAGCACTTGTTGTCTATAACACACCTGAGTGTAAAAAAAGAATTAGTGTCTGTTATTTCAGATACCAAGAGAGATATTTTTTTGCAAGTGATCTGCATTTGGACCCTAAAGGAATTCAAGCCAACAGAATTAAAAGAAGAATTAAAAAAAATACTTCCAACAGCTTCTGAAGCTAACAATGGCTTTGGAGGAAACATTATGGATCCAAGAGTGGGAACTATGTTCCCCGAAGTAAAAGATGCATTAAAGGATTTAATAGAAACATTGTAAAGTATGCTCAACAGATTTTTTTGTTTATCATTTTTATTCATTTCCACAATTGCTGTAGCTCAAAAAGACACATCGGAGTATCCGAACTACAGGAACAAGATCAAGGATCAGAGTTTTTTTCTGAAGATGAATCCGAAGAATACGGATGCGCTTCTAAAACGATCCTTCTACGAGCAAGCTATTGGCGATTACAAAGCATCGATTGCCGACCTTACTACCCTATTGGAATTAAAACCCGGTGATCACCGTGCCTGGAATAGCCGTGCTGTTGCTAAACATGCACTGACAGATCATAAAGGTGCTATTGAAGATTATGCAAAAGCGATAAGCTTACAGCCCAATTTTATTGATGCTTATTATGGTCGCGCTTTGGTGTATGCCGAAATGAAAGATCTAAAATCAGCCATGGACGATCTGAACAAAACGATAGAGATCGATCCACGATTTACACTCGCCATCAATGGCAGAGCCGATATCAAAAATGAACAAGGTGATCTGAAAGGGGCTATAGAAGAGTATTCAAAAAGTTTAAGTATCAATTCCAACGATAATGCAGCATTATACGGAAGAGCAAAAGCGTATTACGACCTAAAAGAATTCAAAGCTGCATTAGACGATTACAACACATTGTTGCAAATAGACCATGATCCTAAAATGGAAGTAAAATACTATTTAGGAAAAGGATTTATTCAAAATGAATTGGGGCTTTACAACGAAGCCATCGGTAGTTTCAATAGCGCTCTTCAACTCGATCCGGCCAATGCAAAAGCGTATAATAACCGAGGGATGGCAAAATATTATCTTAAAAATTATAAAGAAGCCTTGATCGACATGAACAAAGCGGTGGAACTCGATCCGAATTATCCTCAAGCTTATAACAAACGGGGTGATACAAAGATCGTGTTGAAAGATTTTAAAGGTGCCTTAGTCGATTTAAACCGTTCCATTGAACTGGATCCTAATAATACTTCGGCCTATAATAATCGTGGAGCAGCCAAAATTGCTTTAAAGGATTACAAAGGAGCTATTGAAGACTTCACAAGATCCATTGAATTGCTTAAAGAAAATCCCCAAGCTTATGCCAACAGAGCAATAGCTTATGAAGAGCTGGGAGAAAAACAAAAGGCTAAAGAAGATAAAGAAATAGCCAAGCAATTATCGAAAAAGTAAAATGAAGAAAGTAAAGATCATCAGTATCGTTCTCCTGCTTTTTAATGCCATTGGTGCATTACCGGCAGGATTCTTATTCATCATTGATCCAACAGGAAGTAAAATGGGAATGACGACTGCTCAATTGGCACATAGTCCGTTTACAAACTTTTTGATCCCCGGTATTGTTTTATTAATGGTCAATGGTGTTTATAGTTTACTCACTGCCTACTTTACCTATAAAGCCAATCCCAAAGCTGCACTGATGGTAATGGCGCAAGGTATTATATTAATAGGCTGGATCATCATACAAGTACTTATGCTACAAATGACTGATGCATTGCATTATATCATGGGAACTGTAGGGTTGATGTTATTGGTATGTGGGTATTGGATGTATAAGGTCAGGTAAAAGCCACCAACTTACGAAGTTATAAGTAAGCAAGAAAAACTTCTATCAGTATTTTTTTCTTTTTGCTTGACCAAAAAGAAAGAATCCGCCTGAGGCGGACAAGAAAGCATGATCGCCCCCCTCCTCTCACTTTTTTCTCGAAAATCTACGAATGTGACTAAAGCAAATCCTTTGATTTTCTGAAAAAAAAGCGTTCACCCCTTGTCTGCACCGCATGCTTTCAAAGCTTTCCCGCAGCTGCCGAAAATTGTTTTATTACAGCCTATAACATCATTAACAATGGAAAAATAATTAGCAACTTACATGACGATCTATTCTAATTCTTTATCTTTATTTTATAACTGAACAATCACAATAAAATAGCTGAAAATGTTTTTAAGAATAGAAAATAGTCCAACCAAACAACTTCTTGGCAAAACCATGCGCATGAGTTTGCTGAATAATAAAACACCGGAGCTGTGGCGCTCCTTCATGCAAAACCGTTCGCAGATCAAACATTCAAAAGATCAACTGCTATACTCTCTTCAGGTGTATGACTCTCCTGATCATTTTAAAAATTTCGATCCGGCACGTGAATTTCAAAAATGGGCCTTGTGTGAAGTCTGCGATACCCATGATATACCTGATGGCATGGAATTATTTGAACTCCCTGCCGGCATGTATGCCGTATTCCTTCATAAAGGAACACAGGCCAATGCACCTGCAACGTTTCAGTATATTTTCGGCACCTGGCTGCCACAATCAGACTATGAACTCGACCACCGTCCACATTTTGAAGTGTTGGGAGACAAATACAAGAACAATGATCCTGATTCGGAAGAAGAGATCTGGATCCCGGTAAAAAAGAAAACAGAATAATTCTTTACTGAATTTTTCTACGTATATTTAATTGATAAAACGAAACACCATGATGATCCGCTCTATCCTAACAACTGCTTCAGTAATTTTAAGCACATCTATGTTTGCTCAAACAGCAGGCAGCCTCGACCCTACCTTTGGAACAGGAGGAAAAGTACTTACTCCCATTTCAGGAGGTGATGCGAAAGCCTATGGCATTTCGATTCAAACAGATGGGAAGATCGTTATCAGCGGGTATTCGACAGATGGGACAACAGGAAAAAACTTCGCCACCTTACGTTATAACAGTGATGGTAGCTTGGATACTTCTTTTGGGAATAACGGTATGGCGATCAATGATCTTCAAACAGGGAGTGATGATGTCGCTTATAGCGTAGCGATACAAAGCGATGGAAAAATTGTAGTAGGTGGATCGAGTGATAATGGCTTCGATAAAAATGCAGCGATCATCCGTTACAAAACCGATGGAACAGTTGATAGTACTTTTGGTATAAACGGAATTGTTCTTACTGATTTTGATAATAATCAGCAGGATGAGATCAAAGTAGTAAGAATTCATGCTGTAACAGGAAATATTATTGTGGGTGGTTCTTCGGTGATCAGCAGTAGTTTAGCAAAACCGGTGATCGCACGTTATTTGAGCAACGGAACCATTGATAGTACTTTTAATTCAACAGGGATCCGATTATTATGGATCGCCACCAACGATAACAACCGTTCATTTTCATTGGAAGATCTGGAAGTAGTTTCAACAGGGAAGATCTCTGCAACCGGCTGGAGAAAAAATGTATCAACCTCTATTTCCTCTGAGTATTGGGCATGCAGAGTATTGAGCAATGGAGCAATGGATAATACCTTCTCTACCGATGGTGTGCTGGCTTATGCCGATGCAGGTGGCTCATCTTACGGACATGCTTTATTACTCAACAGTAATCAAGATCTGATCCTTGCCGGGACTCGCTCCTATTTAGGTGATAATACCTATCGCTTTTTAAAGATCAATCAGGATGGAACCATACCGGCAACCAGCACTTTCTTTAACATCACAAGCGGGATCGATATTGCCTATGCCATTGAAGAAGATGTGAATGGAAAATATGTAATGGCAGGCTCAACAGGCACAAGCACCAGCAGAGCATTTACCATTCTTCGCATGAGTAACACCGCTGTACTGGATAACACGTTTAACGGAAGTGGAATTGTAAATACAGTGTTTGGCAGCAATCAAATGAATGAATGTTTTGATGTGGCCATTCAAACGGATAATAAGATCGTTGCTATTGGATACAGCGGAACAGACATTGCACTGGCACGTTACTTAGGCAATGATATTGCAACCAGCATAACAGAAAACAATACTTCTTCTATTGCTGTTTATCCGAATCCGGTAAACGATGCATTAATGATCGAGATGAGTCATACTGACATCAACTCCAGTTATCAGATCATTGATGTGACCGGAAAAGTGTGGATGCAAGGCTCGATCAAAAACAAGTTCACAAGCATAGAAGTGAAAAATTTACCAAATGGCATCTACTTCCTGCGAACAGGTAAACAAACACAGAAGATCGTGAAGATGTAAAAAAGCTATATCATGTTTTAGCATGAGCAATATCAGTTTACAGATATTGAACTTAAAATAGCTTTGCTATATAAAACAAAACTGGCATGAAATACATTTTACTTTTTTTGATCTTTATTCACGGACTGATTCATGTTCTGGGCTTTGTCAAAGCATTTGAAATAACAAGCGTCAACCAGCTTTCCATTCCTATATCCAAACCTTTGGGTATTCTTTGGCTAATAAGTACATTATTATTTCTTGTTGCAGGAACACTTCGCCTGTTCAATCATTCCTATTGGTGGCTTCCATTAGCTCTGGCGATCATCCTATCACAAACACTTATTATTTTTTCCTGGCAGGATGCCAAATTTGGAAGCATCGCGAATATCATACTATTCATTGTCGCTGTAATTGGTTTTGCCACCTTTCAATATCAAGCTTATTATCAAAAGGAAGTGAAAGAATATTTACTACAAAAGAAGTATTTTGATAATGAGATGATCACAACAGCGGATATCGCAAATTTACCGGAACCGGTTCAGCGTTATTTAAAATATACTGGCGCTATCGGTAAGCCTAAGGTCAACAACTTTAAAATTACATTCAAAGGGCAGATCAGAAAAGATGAACAATCGGAATGGATGCCCTTTACATCGGAGCAATATAACTTTATGCATACGCCTACCCGCTTGTTCTTTATGAAAGCCAAAATGATGAAGTTGCCCGTTGCCGGATACCATTGTTTCAAAAATGGTGATGCATACATGGACATTCGTTTGTTCTCACTTATAAAAGTACAATATCAGGATGGACCGGAAATGGACATGGCCGAAACGGTTACATTTTTTAATGACATGTGCTGTCTGGCACCACCAACACTTATCGACAAGCGCATTCAATGGATAGAGAGCAAAGAGAATAGCGTAAAAGCAAGTTTTACCAATAACAACATCACCATTACGGCCTGGTTGTATTTTAATGAGGAAGGGGCATTGATCAATTTTGTTTCTAATGATCGCTATGCTGCTGATGCCGGCAAAAAATTACCATGGGAAACACCACTCAAAAATTACAAAGCACAACATGGATACAAGATCGCTGGATATGCCGATGCTATCTATACCTATCCGGAGAAAAAATTATGTTATGGTCAGTTTGAAACGGTTGATGTGGAGTACAATCTAACTGAATAAGAATTACCTAATGATCATGATCTTTTTGAATTGATTCAGTTCAGGCAATTGTAAAAAATATACACCTGATGGCAAAGAAGAAACATTTAATTGCTCTCCTTGTTCAAGAATACCGGAAAATACGAGTTGACCACGAGTATCAATAATGTTGGCCAAAGTCCCGGACTTAATACCTGTTATGTAAACAAGATCATTTGCCGGATTCGGATAAACAAAAATTTCATTATTAAAAACATACTGATCAATACCTGTCACCACAGGCTCCATCCAGGAAAGCTTTGCTATGAACGCCTCATACCATTGTTCTGTTCCGGTAGGTACAATAGAGATCGTATCAAATATAACAGGTGATTTATCACCCATAGAACCTACTAGATATACTTCCCCGATATCATTAATGGCAATTCCTCCGGCAAAATCACTATACGGAGAACCTGCTTTTTTCATCCATTGAAGATCAAGCACAGAATTAAACTTAAGAACTGCAGCATCAGTAATACCAAAGGTATAATAGGTAGAATCGCCTACACTAAAATTATAATAGGGTGAGGCAGAAACATACACATTGTTGAGTACATCGAGCTCAATGGCGGATGGTCGATCATGTAAACCTGAACCACCAAAAGTACTGGATTGCAATACTGCTCCACTTGAAGCATATTGCACAATAAACACGTCAGAGTATCCTAAACTGTGAAGTGTGTTTGTACCAAACAGAATGCTATCCTGATAATATCCTGTAACCCATAAATTATTATTGGAATCAAAACTCAAGCTATAAGCAGCATCGGCTGAAACGGTTTGAGTGCTGTATCCACCGGCTTGATCATACCATTGTAAAACACCGGAAGAATTATAATACGCAACAATTGCATCTCCCAATCCATTTGCAACTAAAGTATTACCTGATAAATTCAAGGTATCATCAAATGAACCTGCAATAGCAAAATTATTATTGGCATCTACAGCAATGTCGTATGACCAATCGGCATTTCTTCCTCCTTCAGCAAAAGCCCAAACACAATTTCCGTTTGGGTCAATTTTTGCCACATACAGATCCAGCTGATGTGCAGATGTGATGGTTACTCCATTTCCGAAATTAGCAGTAGCAAAGAAAGTTCCTGTAAGCAATACATCGCCATTATTATCGACAGCAAGCGATTGCACTTCGGTTGAAAAAGTACCATCGATCAATCTTGTCCATATTAATTCTCCATTGGTATTAAATTTCGACACATAGCCCCGTTGACTGCCGGATGAATTCAGATATGTTGCAATACCACCCGGAGTAGTACCCATATATGCATTCCCGATGATCTTTCCTGCAATATAAATATCATCAGAGGCAGAGATCACAATACTTGAAGCATCTTGCGGTCCGCTCCCACCCAGTTGTTGTCCCCAGATATAGTTTCCACTGGTATCATATTTCACAAACAAAGCATCGGAATTTCCTGAGGATGGAATAGCAAACGTATCCGTACCAATAATGATATCTTCATCAAACTTTCCAACCGCATACACATAACCGGTATGATCGAGCACCACTTCGGCTAACTCATCGGCTCCAATACTAGTGGCCATTCTTGCCCAAACAAAAGAAGGGTATTGAGCAAATGAAGCAGTATAAACAAATAATGCGACAAGGAGTAAAAATGATTTTTTCATAATGTAGGAAATATAATAAAGAGGATACAAATATACCCGAAGGAGTTGCATTGTGCATAAACAATTTCAAAAACCAGAATCTAACAAGGCGATTTAGAATATCTTTGAATATTAAACAATCAAGACAATGCTCAACTACTGGCGATCACTATCTTTCAATACTAAATTTTCAATACTGGCATTTCCTATCGCAGCAGGCATTGGTTTGCTGAGTATGGGTTTGTGGGGTGCATTGTTATACTTTCCGGCACGACCGCTATTAACAGCATTTCCTGCGTTTGAGGACTGGCATGGCGACTGGGTGTGGGCAGCACTCATTGGTGTAGGAATATTCTGGTCGCTGGGATTTATCATAGCAGGCATTGCTATACATATTATCAAACGCTATACAGAATCCTCCTTAGTCCTCGCCCTACTCTATTCATTTATCCTTTGGATATGGGATATCCTATTGTGGTGGATCGTATTATCCGATCAGTTTTAATGATAACATTTTATTAAATTTAGTGGTTGCTCATCGCCCACTAAAAGTGTAAATTTGCACGCATAAACTAAACAAAACCCCGCATGAAAAAGAACTCCATTCTGATCGCATTCCTTGCAATTATTTTTAGCCTTACTCCTACACTCACATTCGCCTGGGGAGCAGAAGGTCATCAAATTGTAGCACAGATCGCCAAAGCCAATATCAAAGGAAAAGTATTAAAGAAAGTGAGTTCCTATTTAGGTGATATGACATTTGAAAAAGCAGCCACCTGGATGGATGATATTAAATCGGATAAATCCTTGGACTATATGAAGCCATGGCACTATGTGAACATCGAAAAAGATGCTACCTATGTAAAAGCAAAAGATGGCGATATCATTTCGGAGTTGGATATATTGATCGCGGAGTTAAAGAATTACAAGACCATGAAAGCCGAAGATGTTGCGAAAGACATCAAGATCCTATTTCATTTATGTGGTGACATTGCACAACCTTTGCATGCAGGATATGGCTCTGATAAAGGTGGAAATGATGTAAAAGTGAAATACAACGACAAAGATTTTAATTTGCACCGGATCTGGGATACGGATATCATCCGTGCCAATAGCATCAGTACGGAATCGTGTTTAGCAACGGCTAAACGTTTGAAGCTGAACAAAACATTAAAACCAAAAGCTGTTGATCCTGTCGCATGGATGAATGACAGCCGCGCCATCCTTCCAAAAGCCTATGAAGTAAAAGACAATACCATTACTCCTGAATACGTGAGCGCGAACAAAGAGATCGTTGAGAAACAATTACTGAAAGGCGGTTTTTATCTTGCCAAAGTATTGAACAGTATTTTTGGTTAATAGCATATTGAAAAGAACTGTTTCAATATCGTTTTTCTTTCTATCAATGGTTTTCTATTTGATAGCTTTTCAATCTGCTACAACACTTGAAAAAGTATTGAACAAGCCATTCGATCTGCAACAGTTCAAAAAGAAAAAGGGGCAATCTAACAGCGGTGGTGCCAATAAACGCTCCTATTATTATAAACCTGCCGAGAAAGGATTTTACATGAGCTTCTCCATTTTTGATTTAATGAAAGGATATATAGGAGAAGATACAACCTACAGGATCGATTACAAAGAAGCGATCTACATTGTTACCTACAAACCATTTGATAAAGATCAGGATATGTATCTTGATCCGAATGAAACATTGATCGAGATCAAACTATTACTGAATGAGCAAGATCTTCCACAACTAGCATATGTGGGTTTAGACACGATCAAGGTAAAGAACAAATTAGGTGATAATTTTATCCGCAAGAACGATTGTTTTATCTATTCGAACAGATCGGCAGCTTTAACACTCAAAACCAAAGCAGGAAGAGTTTCCTGGTTAAAATGGACACGTTTGAATTTTGTTTTGAACAAGGATAATGTACCGGAAGAACTAGTAAATGAGTAAAAATCTTACATCTGTAAAATTCCCGGTCAACTCTTCTAAAAGTCAATATCCTCGGCATATCCCTAATTTTCAAGGCCTTAATATTCCGAAACCTAAAATCTGTCCAAAATAGGTTTTCTACTTTTTTGATATCAAGGTAATCTTGTACACGTATTCATTTTGTTATGAAATTTACAGAGTATCATGAAAAAGCAGAGCAAGTAGTAAAACTTGCAAAGTTTGGAAACACAGGCACACCAAAGGAATTAGCTGATCGATTAAAAATTTCGGAACGTACATTGTACCGATTGATCCAATGTGTGAATGAGCGGGGAACTACAATTGAGTTTTGCAGAAAGTCGAAAAGCTATCTGTTAAAAAAATAAAAATAATTTCACTGCCAAAATTTGTCAGTGAGAGCAGATAAGTTTGCAGCGGTTTTGAATTATCGACTGCAGCGATAAGGTCAGGATCAAGCACTAACCTTAAAAGCTTTTCTGTAAATAGTAACAGTATCAATTAAAATGAAAAAAATAGTTTTATCATTATTCGCCATTGGATTGCTATCAGCAATTGTTGTGTCTTGTCAGAAGGAACAAAATTTTCAGCCACAAAACTCAAGCAGTGAAAATAATTTTGTTCAAAAAGCATTAGATGCATCCAAGCCAAAGATCAAATTTAAACACACAAAAATGCATATTCCGGGGCAACCTTATCCACCATCATGTGGTGAGCCATTAGGACTTTGCATTACATCATCCTTAGTTGCAGTTGACAAAAACTATGAATTTACTGAAGAGGAAAGAGCTGAAGGATATGGCACAGCACTTATGGTGATGACAGGAAGAAGACAATTAAAACTAACACCTGATACCGAATTTGCTTATCCTGATGGTACAATTGAAATACAAGACAATGGTTTCATTGATCCAAAGTTAGCCAACGAACTAGGTTTTAGATCGATTGAACTAGTAAAAGGAACTTATCGTGTAAATCCAAGTGAAGGAGAATTTGGTTCAGTGGTTATACAAGTAAACACAAAACAATAATAAACAAATGCAGGGCAAGTGATTGCCCTGCATCTTAAAAATGAAAACAGCATCCAAATTACTTTTATTACTAGCATGTGTGTGTGTGTCATCATGCGCATTTCTACTGGGAATAAGAACACCCAAAGAACAAACTCAAAAAGAACTCGATCTGTTTTTGATCAAAAAAAACATAGACACACTCAACTGTTTTGCTTTTCGCAAAAAAGCGTACGACAGTATTAAACAATTAGAATACAAGCCTGGCTGGGAAAAAGGATTTAAGCCATTACAATACAAAGCTTTTGACAAATCAGGGAAACTGATCGCACAATATGCATCCTGCGAAGGAAATTTTAAAAAACTTGAATTATTAAAGACTTATCCTCCCAAAAACATCTTCCCCTTCGATTCAACGCAAACACTTCAAAATGACCTTACCATGTATCGAACATATCGCGGAGAAAAATTGGTTGTTGAGCAAGAGAAGTATGATATCATCTTTGTTGTTTATTGGGGAAAATGGCTGGGGCGACCGGGACTAGATCTTATTAGAAACATTTATAAGTATAAAAATGTCAATAAAAACAAGAATATACTAATACTCAAAGTAAATGTGGAAGAGATCTATTCATAATACTTCAACAATTGCTTTTTTGTTTTTTCTATTAACAGGTTGCAAAACAATTGCCATTTTAAAAATATATCAACAGAAAAAAGAAATGAGTCATGAATACAACACTTATTTGCACCGCACAATAAGCGATTCATCATACTCCTACCAATTATTACCTGAAATGTATGACAGCATAAGCCATGAAAAGTACGCATTGAATACATACAAACTAAAAACAAACACCAACGCATCAGGTGTTCAGATTAGGATGTATGATCAGAGCGGGTTGCTTATCAATGGCTATGAGCAATGCTTTGGTGATCTAAAAAAGACACATTTATTGGATAGCTTTCCAATGAAACAAATTGCCCATTTACCAATTAACAAAACGCTAAGATTTCAAACTGACATTCATCTGTTTTGTAAAACGCCAATACAAAAGCAAGAACTGATCGAATTATCGAATCAATACCATTATACAATTTGTGTTTATTATGCTGAATGGATGGGTTGGTATGCTGAATCTACTCTAAAACAGATCAAACAATATATTTCAAAACAAAAAGAGGAAAAGATCTTATTTATAAAAATCAACAGTTCACCTAAAAAAACAGCACTATGAAAAACGAATTAACCTGGCTAAAAACAATTATAATTGGTGGTATAATAGGTTTTATTACCAATTTTACATGGTATTTCAATAATGAATGGCTCACATTAATTATTTGCTTTGTATTATTTGCTGGCACCGGATTTTTGATTCAAACAAAATTCAATTCGGTAGTTGTAATAAAAAAGATCGGTCTATTCTGGTACATTTCAGGGTTAATGATCTTTGCTACAATAGTCAATTATTCCGATCATTTATTGATTCTATTAACCACTGCGATATGTGCATTTGTTTTAGGTCAACTAGCAGGAAGAGCAGATAAAAAAATTATCTCCTAAAGAAAATCCCCGGCAAGCTTGCCGGGGATTTTCTTTTTTATTTATTCTGATAACCTTCGGGCTTGAGATGAATATCTTTCGAGATCTCAAACTTGAAAGAGCTCTTATCAAGGATCGTTACTTTCTCCGTTACCGGCACAAATCCATTCGCTTCAATGCTCACTTCATACGTTCCCGGTGAAAGTACCATCACATATCGTCCGCTATTCGGATTCGGTAAATAATTCCCTACGATCTCTTGTGTTTTGGTATCGGTTACAGTAATAAACACATCTGAGTAATTCAATCTTTGTGTTGAATCGGCTGAAGAAATATTTCCATTCATAACTGAATATTCGGGTTCGATCTCGTTGAACGTAACACGGTAAATATCCAGATCACCCAATCCTCCATCGCGCAATGCAGAGATATAACCATAACGACCGTTGCTCGAAACACGGAAGTTATAATTGTCTTCCGGAGTATTGATCGGATAACCAATGTTCTTAGGATTACTGAACTGATTAGTCGCTGTATTCAACTCTGCTTTAAAGATATCGTATCCACCCATGGTGGTATGACCATTAGAGCTGAAATACAACACTTTCCCATCAGCTGATAAATTCGGGAAATCTTCATCAAATGGTGTATTGATCTCTTTTCCTAAATTCTGTGCAGGCCCCCAGGTTCCATTCGGTAATTTTTTACTGAAATACAGATCGGTACCACCAAAACCACCTTCGCGCGTACTTGCAAAATATAAGGTATTACCATCACCACTAATACAAGCAGCTATCTCTTCTGCTTTAGATGAATTGATGTTCTCCGTCAATTTTTCTGCCGTTTTAAAACTACGGTTCTTGTCAGTTGATGTTATATAAATATCTCCTACACCTTTCAAATTGGTATAATACAACAACATAAATTCACCTGTTGCCGATAACCCGATCACTTCCTGTTCTCCATCTTTTTTTGAAATTGGCGGACCGATATTCTTTGCTTTTATAAAATTTCCTTCGGTTACTTTGGCAATATAAATAGCTGCCGGATAGGTTCCATCTTCATTCTGTTTGACTGATGCATCGTCCTGTCTGCGAGAATTAAATATAATGAACGACTCATCACTTGGCACAAACGGATAATAATCCGCATAAGGAGAATTGACATTGGTTCCCAAGTTTTCAAATTTCACATCCAAAGGAAACTTCATCAGCTCTTTTGCATTGATACAAAACTGGATCTGACGATCCACATCGGCCAGGTTCTCGGCATTACCTCGTCCCGTTTGTTTGAACGTGTTATATGCTTTGATGGCATCATCAAAACGATAAGCGTAATGATAGGCTCTACCCAACAAATACATGGCATTCGGATCGAATTTCGGTTTGCGGGTAAGGATCTCCAAATATGGGATCGCTTTTGATTTATTGATATTGGTATTCAAATAACAAATAGCAATATTATAATTGTATTTATCATTCTTAGGATCAGCATCCAGCAAATTCAAATAATCATCTAATGCTCCTTCATAATTTCCATAATTGAACTTCGCATCAGCTTTGTAAGGATCTACTTTAGTATCATCGTCCTGCGCAATTGCTGCAGCATTAAAAAATACAGAAAGGCTCAATGCCCAAACTAAACGTTTTGTTTTCATCGTTATTTTTTGATTTTCCGACCACAAAGATAATACAATTGGTCGAAATAGAATATAGAATAAATGAGTAAGGAATAGTATTAATACACTTCCTTCTTAGACGCTTTTAAGGTGTTCATTAATAGAGAGGCAATGGTCATAGGACCAACACCACCGGGAACAGGAGTAATGAAGGATGCTTTAGCAGCTACTTCATCAAATTTCACATCGCCAAACAATTTATAACCCGATTTCGTTTTGTCGGAAGCCATGCGGGTAATTCCTACATCCACCACCACTACTCCATCTTTTACCATATCGGCAGTTACAAATTCAGGTTTGCCTAATGCAACAATTAAGATATCTGCTTTCAGTGTATGTTCTTTTAAATTGGGAGTGCGGCTATGACATAATGTTACGGTGCAATTACCGGGATAAGCATTACGTGCCATTAGAATACTCATGGGCGAACCCACAATGTGGCTGCGACCGATCACCACACAATGTTTTCCAGCTGTTTCAATTTTATAACGTTCCAATAACTGAACAATACCAAATGGTGTTGCCGGCAAATAGGTTGGTAAGTTCAAAGCCATTCGGCCAACATTTTGCGGATGAAAACCATCTACATCTTTTTTCGGATCAATGGCTTCAATGATCTTTTGATCGTTGATATGCTTTGGCAAAGGTAACTGAACAATGTAACCATCAATATCAGCATCTTTATTCAATCCATCCACGATCATTAATAATTCTTGTTCGGTAGTGCTTTCTGCTAAACGGACTAAAGTAGATTTAAAACCAATATTCTCGCATGCTTTTACTTTTGCTCCTACATAGGTTTCGCTGGCACCATCATTACCAACCAATACAGCAGCTAAATGCGGGATCTTCCCTCCATTATTTTTTATGGCAGATACTTCCACACGGATCTCCTCTTGTATAAGAGTCGATATTTTTTTACCATCAATTAATTCTGCCATACAATTTTTATTTTCTTTTTTTATCTCAAATCAAAACTCTCCAAATCTACAACTCAACAATCTTTCAATTCTCCAACTCAACAATTCTCCAACTCAACAACTCTAAATTCTACATTCTTCCCATTCCGGGCATATTCTTCATTTGGCTCATCATCTTCGCCATTTGTTTTTTATCGCCCATCATACGCATCATCTTACGTGTATCTTCAAATTGTTTGATCAAACGGTTCACTTCCTGAATGCTTGTTCCACTACCTTTGGCAATACGCTCTCTGCGTTTACCATTCAACAATTCAGGATTTTCACGTTCTGTTGGTGTCATCGAATAAATGATCGCTTCAATCCCTTTAAACGCATTATCATCAATATCCACCCCTTTCAAAGCTTTACCAACACCCGGTATCATACCAACCAGATCTTTGATATTACCCATTTTCTTGATCTGTTGCAATTGCGCTAAAAAGTCGTTGAAGCTAAATTGATTCTTAGCGATCTTCTTTTGCAATTTACGTGCTTCTTCAGCATCGTATTGTTCCTGCGCACGCTCCACAAGGGTAACAACGTCACCCATGCCAAGAATACGATCTGCCATACGATTCGGATGAAATACATCGATCGCATCCATCTTCTCGCCTGTACCCACAAATTTGATCGGCTTGTTAACAACCGATTTAATAGAAAGGGCCGCACCACCACGTGTATCACCATCTAATTTAGTAAGTACCACACCATCAAAATCCAAACGGTCGTTGAATGCTTTGGCTGTATTTACAGCATCCTGCCCCGTCATGGAGTCAACTACAAATAAGATCTCATTCGGATTCACAGCTGCTTTCACTGCCGCGATCTCATTCATCATTTGTTCATCAATAGCTAAACGACCCGCAGTATCGATGATCACAACCGAGTTGCCATTTTCTTTGGCATGTTTGATCCCTTTTTGTGCGATCGATACCGCATCTTTATTCTCTCTGTCGGAAAATACATCTACGCCTATTTGCTCACCCAGAACATGTAACTGATCGATAGCGGCAGGACGGTAGATATCGCAGGCAACCAATAAAGGCTTTTTACCTCTTTTGTTTTTTAAGTGATTCGCCAATTTACCGGAAAAAGTGGTTTTACCCGAACCTTGCAAACCGCTCATCAAGATCACCGTTGGATTACCACCCAACTTAATATCTTCGGTACTTCCGCCCATCAAGTTGGTTAACTCTTCATGGGTGATCTTTACCATCAATTGTCCGGGAGAAATAGAAGTAAGCACATTCTGGCCTAATGCTTTTTCTTTCACCGAATCGGTAAATTGTTTGGCAACTTTATAATTAACATCGGCATCCAGCAAGGCTTTTCTGATCTCCTTCACTGTTTCCGATACATTGATCTCTGTAATTTTTCCTTGGCCTTTTAAGAGTTTAAAGGCGCGATCGAGCTTGTCACTTAAATTATCAAACATGGTAATTTTATTTTTGTTTCCGCTTGTTTTACGGGAATGCAAATTTAGAAAAATTAAGGGGAAAGACGAATGTTAAAGGCATTTTTTTAGACCCAAACAAATAAAAAAAGAGTGAAGGATTTTCCTTCACTCTTTTACATAATAATTAAACAGATACTAGGAATTAACCATGGCTTTTACACCAAACAATTCTTTCAGTTTAGAAACGGTATAATCCACTTCTTCTTTTGTATTGTATTTGCTGAATGAAAAACGAACAGATGGTCGCGTTACATCGGCACCGATACCACGTAATACGTGCGAGCCTTGATTGCTTCCGCTGGTACAAGCACTTCCGCCTGAAGCAGCAATACCGGCAATATCCAGGTTAAACAACAACATCTCCGCATTTTCAGTATGCGGAAAACGTACATTCAATACCGTGTATAAACAATTATTCAAACAAGCACCATTGAACTCCACACCCGGAATAGCTGCTTTTAACTGCTCCACCATGTATTTTTTTACACCCAAAATATGATCTTCATGTGCTTGCATATCGCGGTTAGCCACTTCCAGAGCTTTTGCCAAACCAATGATACCATACAAATTTTCGGTACCACCACGCATGTTACGCTCTTGCGATCCACCGTAGATCAAAGGATTGATCGTTACTTTATTGCTGATGTATAAGAAACCTACACCTTTTGGTCCGTGAAATTTATGTGCGGCACACGTAATAAAATGCACATTGATGGCTTGAAGATCCATTGGATAATGTCCCATGGTTTGCACGGTATCCGAATGGAAAACGGCATCGTATTTTGCACAAATATCTCCTACTTCTTTTAATGGAAGTAAATTACCGATCTCATTGTTGGCATGCATCAAAGAAACCAATGTTCTACCGTTTTCTTTTAGCAATTGATCTAGGTGATTCAGATCCACATGGCCTTCAGGAGTTAAATTAACAAAACTTAATTTGATATGTCCATCATGCTCCAATGCCTCCAGCGTATGCAATACCGCATGGTGCTCTATCTTAGTAGTGATGGCATGTTTAATTCCCATATCATGGATGCTGCAACGGATCGCCTGATTATCGGCCTCTGTTCCACCCGATGTAAAAAAGATCTCAGCAGGAGAAACATTCAAAAATTTGGCAACCGACTTACGGGCACCTTCTATAGCAGCACGTGTTTTACGTCCGAATGAATGGATAGAAGATGGATTACCGAAATGTTCGGTCATATATGGCAACATCGCCTCTAATACTTCTTTATCTAAAGGTGTAGTAGCGGCATTGTCTAAATATACTTTCATATCAAATTATTTTTAAAAAATGGATTGTGCTTGCAATGATATAAACAAGTCACCAATTACTAAACAGCAATTTGCTGCATTTTTATGAATTCACGGATATCTGCCATGATCTTTTTAGCCAGATTATCAGCTGTTGTTTCACTTTCGCTCTCCGAATAAATACGGATGATCGGCTCGGTATTCGACTTGCGCAAATGCACCCATTCCTTGTCAAACTCTATCTTTACGCCATCCACCGTATTGATCGGTTGTTTTTTGTACTTTACTTTTATATCTTCCAGGATACGATCCACATTGATCTCCGGAGTTAGCTCAATCTTATTTTTCGATATATGATAATCCGGATAGGTTGAACGCAACATGGAACATGTTTTTCCGTATTTCGCCAAGTGCGAAAGGAAGATCGCAATTCCCACCAAAGCATCACGTCCGTAATGCAATTCAGGCAAAATAACGCCTCCATTTCCTTCTCCACCAATAATCGCATTGGTTTCTTTCATCATTTTCACCACATTTACTTCTCCCACTGCCGAGGCATTGTATTGTCCGCCATGTTTTTCAGTTACATCGCGCAATGCACGGGTAGATGATAAATTGGAAACGGTATTCCCTTTTTTACCTGCTGCTTTTTCAGCCGGTGTTCTTTTATTCAGTACATATTCAGCAACAGCTACCAAGGTATATTCTTCTCCGAACATTTCTCCATCTTCGCACACAAGTGCCAAACGATCTACATCCGGATCGACCACAATACCAACATGTGCTTTTTCCTTTACAACGGCTTTGGAGATGTCTCTTAAATTCTCCGGCAAAGGTTCCGGGTTATGCGGAAACTCACCTGTCGGGTCGCAATACAATTTCACAACCGATTCCACACCTAATGCTTCCAGCAACTGTGGCAATACGATTCCACCGGTAGAATTCACACAGTCGATCACCACTTTGAATTTTGCCGCTTTAATGGCAGGCACATCCACCAATGAAAGTGCTAAGATCTTGTCAATATGCTTTTTAAAATACGTGTCGTTCTTGGTGATCTTGCCCAATGAGTTCACATCGGCAAAAGTGTATGCTTCTTTTTCAGCGATCTCCAATACTTCGGCACCATCCTTTTCGCTGATAAATTCTCCTTTTTCATTCAATAACTTTAATGCATTCCATTGCTTTGGATTATGACTGGCAGTTAAAATGATACCACCATGCGCTTTTTCATCCGGCACAGCGATCTCTACAGTAGGTGTTGTGGATAATCCGACATCAATCACATCTACACCCAAACCTTGCAATGTGCCTAAAACCAGATTGTTAACCATCTCACCTGAGATGCGGGCATCTCGTCCCACCACGATCTTGATACGTTCTTTTTTAGAGTGGTTTTTGATCCAGGTTGCGAATGCGGAAGTGAATTTAACAACATCCAAGGGACTTAATCCTTCGCCAGGCTTACCGCCAATTGTACCTCTAATACCTGATATTGATTTAATTAAGGTCATAATGTATTTGCTTTCTTCGTGTGTTTTTCAAAAAAATAAGCATGCAAAGATAGTTTTTTAGCACTTCTTATAAAATGGAAGTTCTTAACATATCAAAATGAGGCTGTTAAAAACAAATGTACCTAAATAGGTCTTTTTTTACTAATTTCGCCAGAATATCAGATATCTGATATATTTTAACATATAAACAGAAGAGAGATGAGCGAAGATTTTGACGGAAATGAACATAAAGGAGCCAAGTATCTGATCCTGCTGGTAGATCGTTTTGAGGAGATGTTGGCCAACCAAAAGCAGTATTTTTTTGATGCCGAAGAATTAGAAGACATTGTTGAATATTATATAGAAAAGAATAATACCAAACGATCACTTCAAGCGATCGAATTCGCGATCGGACAGTACCCCTTTTCTACCATCTTCTTTTTAAGAAAAGCACAGATCTACGCGGCTACCAACCAAAGCCAAAAAGCATTGGAGATCCTTTCTTTCGTAGAAAGCATGGAACCTTCCAATACGGAACTGTACATGACAAAAGGCAGTATCTACAGCCAGATGGGACTTACCGAGCAAGCTATTGAGAACTATAAAAAAGCAGCCGAAAATGCCGAAGATATTGACGAGGTCTATTTAGCCATGGCCTTTGAATTTGAAAATACAGGCAAATTTGACGATGCTATTTTCTACCTTAAAAAGGCGATCAAAGAAAATCCTGAAAACGAAGCTGCATTGTACGAATTAGCATTCTGCTATGAATTGAACGGACAATCCGAAGAAAGTGTAAAATACTATACCGAGTTTGTCGACAAACATCCATATACAGCCACCGCCTGGTTCAACCTGGGAGTAGCTTACAATCGCTTGAGTATGTTCGAAAAAGCCATCGATGCTTACGACTTTGCCATTGCCATTGTGGAAGATTTTGCCTCAGCCTATTTCAATAAAGCCAATTCGTTAGCCAATTTAGGCAAGCTGGATGAGGCAATTGAAGTGTATAAGGAAACATTAAAATTTGAAGAACCCGATGCCATCACCTTCTATTACATTGGTGAATGCTACGAGAAAAAAGAAGATTACGATCATGCCTTAGTGTATTATAATAAATCCATCAAGGTAAACCCACAAATAGCTGACGCATGGCTTGGAATAGCGATCGTATTGGATGCTCAAAGCAAAACGGCTGAAGCCATCCATTATGCAAAAAAAGCCTTGGAGCTGGAGCCTAACAATGCCGATTTCTGGTATATCTATGGTGAATTGCAACAAAAAATGCAATTCTATGAAGATGCCGAAAATGCCTTCAAAAAGGTGATCGAGCTACAACCGGAAGATACCGACATTTGGCTGGACTATGCAAACTTACTGTTTGAACAGGAAGATAAGAACGGATCATTGGAAATATTGGCCGAAGGGATCAAACATCATCCACAATATGCACCTTTGCAATACCGCATTGCTGCCTGCCTGATGAGCATCGGACAAAAACAGGAAGCACTTGGATTCTTACAAAATGCACTGGCACTGGATTATGAAAAACACAATGAGTTGTTTGAATACATCCCCGACTTAAAAGAAAACACAACTATTACAGACATTATTCAATCCTACAAAAAATAATATGAATTACGAATTACCATACATACCCGAACGTCCGGCCCAACCCCGTAACAGCGGATTAACCATGATGATGGACAAAGGCTTAAGTTTACGTCAGGTAGAAGATTTTTTATCCGTAAGCAGCAATTACACCGACTTGATCAAACTTGGATTTGGAACATCGTATGTTACTCCTCATCTGGAAGAAAAGATCAAATTATACAAAGAAGCAGGTATGAAAGTGTATTTGGGTGGAACGCTCTTTGAAGCATTCATCATCCGCAACATGTTTGATGATTACAGAAAGTTATTGGACAAACTAAAACTGGAATGTGCTGAAGTATCGGATGGATCGATTGTGATGTCGCACGACAAAAAATGTGAATACATCAATAAATTAGCTAAAGACCGTACCGTGCTTTCCGAAGTAGGCTCAAAAGAAGCTGGTATCATTATTCACCCTGCCATGTGGACCAGCATGATGAATGCCGAATTACAAGCAGGATCCTGGAAGGTAATTGCCGAAGCTCGCGAGAGTGGAAATGTGGGAATCTACCGTTCCAACGGAAATGCACATACTTTATTGATCAATAAAATTTTATCGAAAGTAAATAAAGACGATATTTTGTGGGAAGCACCACAAAAATCACAGCAGGTATGGTTCCTGAAATTATTAGGACACAATGCTAATCTTGGAAACATTGCCTATGATGATGTGATCCCTTTAGAAACATTGCGCGTGGGCTTAAGAGGAGATACCTTTTTCAGTCATTTACCCGAGAAATTAAAACAAAAACAAGAAGCATAAACTTCTCAAAAACACTTACAATTATGAAAGAAATTAGCGTAGCAGAATTAAAAGCATTAAAAGATTCTAAGGCCGATTTTCAATTGATCGATGTTAGAGAAGAGCATGAATTAGAGATCTGCGAAATTGGCGGAACTCATATTCCAATGGGTGATGTGATGGATAATTTAGACAAGATCTCTAAGGACAAACAAGTGATCATTCACTGCCGTAGTGGTGCCCGCTCCGGTGCTATCTGTCAGGCTTTGGAAGCACAAGGCTATAATAATGTTTATAACCTTAAAGGTGGTATCATTGCCTGGGCAAATGAAATCGACCCATCACTTACAAAATACTAGTCGTAACAATCACTTATGATCGAATTATTCAAACACATTATCCATCTCGATTTTGAGTGGTTATTCAGTAATTACAACACAGCCGTTTACTTCATCCTTTTCCTTGTTATCTTCATTGAAACAGGATTAGTGATCATGCCTTTTTTACCGGGCGACTCCTTATTATTTACTGCCGGCTTGTTTGCCAAACTTGGCTACTTAAACATGAGTTATCTACTCATATTGTTATTTGTTGCAGCTGTATTGGGTGACAATGTTAATTATTGGGTAGGTCGTAAGATCGGATTAAAAGTGTTCCACTTAAAATTCAGAGGCAAAGTGTTGGTAAAACAAGAGTACCTGGATAAAACACATGCCTTTTTTGAAAAACACGGACCAAAGACCATCATCATGGCTCGTTTTGTTCCTATCGTTAGAACCTTTGCTCCTTTTGTTGCAGGTGTTGCCGAAATGGATTACAAAAAATTCTTCTCTTTCGATGTATTAGGTGGTGTTATCTGGATCGGTTCCTTAACCTTTGCAGGCTATTTCCTTGGTGAGATCCCGTGGATCAGAGCCAATATTGAGAAAGTAGCTTTGGGAATTATTTTCATTTCTATCCTTCCGATCATCATTGAGTTTTTGAAAGCAAAATTTTCAAAAGACAAACAGTAATGATGCAACAATTCGGACTGATCGGCTTTCCGCTCTCCCACTCTTTCTCTAAAAAATATTTTACAGAAAAGTTTGAAAAGGAGAAACTAAGCGGCTATTCGTATGAACTGTATCCATTAGCATCCATTGATCAATATCCTGCTCTTGTTGAAAAGACACAAGATTTGATCGGACTCAATGTTACTATTCCATATAAAGAAAGTATTATTCCATTTTTAGATGCACTCGATCCATTAGCTGAAAAAATTGGAGCCGTGAATTGCATCAAATTCGAAAACGGAAAAAGTAAGGGATACAATACCGATGCTTTCGGATTCAAACAAAGTATCAAACCCTTTATTGAAACACAACACGAGCGCGCATTGATCCTGGGAACAGGTGGTGCCTCAAAGGCTGTTTTTCATGTATTGAATGAGATCGGAATTGATTGCTATTTTGTTTCCCGCGATAAATCACAACTTGATACCAACAAAGCATTCAACTACGATGAACTGAATGAGTACGTGATGAATGCCTTTAAACTGATCGTCAATACAAGTCCGGTAGGCACCTATCCTTCCACACAAGAATTTCCCGCCATTCCGTATGAATATATCGGCAAGGGCTATTTGCTTTACGATCTGATCTACAACCCGGAAGAAACACAATTTCTCAAAAAAGGACGGGCACAAGGAGCTGTAGGCATCAATGGATTAAGCATGCTACAGCAACAGGCGGAAGAAGCCTGGAGGATCTGGACTCAAAAATAAGCATCTGCTTTTTTATGTAAAACCAAGGTCATTTTATAGAAATAAACTGACCTTTTTTTAGTACATTTAGCGTTCTAAAAAGATCGTTTTATTAACACATTATATTTATGAAATTACAAAACTACGCTCAGGGAAAATGGACCGCAGGTTCAGATGAAGGACAAACACTTTTCAATGCCATTACCGGTGATGCTATTGCAACGGCTAGCAGCAAAGGATTAGATTTTGCTGAAATGATGAACTATGCCCGCAAAGTGGGCGGACCTGCTTTACGCAAAATGACTTTCCAGGAAAGAGGAAGAATGTTAAAAGCATTGGCCTTGCATCTTCAATCGAAAAAGGAAGCATTTTACAAAGTAAGCTGGGCAACCGGTGCTACCCGCTCCGACAGCTGGGTGGACATTGAAGGAGGGATCGGTAACTTATTTACCTATGCGAGTTTACGCAGACAATTCCCTGATGAAACATTTTGTTATGACGGTGATGCTGCAAAATTAAGTAAAGGCGGAACGTTCATTGGTCACCATATTTGCGTACCGAAAGAAGGTGTTGCCATTCATATCAATGCATTCAATTTCCCGGTATGGGGAATGCTGGAGAAAATTGCAGTCAACTTTTTAGCAGGTGTTCCTGCTATCGTAAAACCGGCTACAGTTACCTCTTTCCTTACTGAAGCTGTTGTAAAAGAGATCGTTGCATCGGGAATCGTTCCGGAAGGTGCATTGCAATTGATCTGCGGAAGTGCCAACGGCATTTTAGATCATGTGATATCACAAGACGTGGTAACATTCACCGGATCTGCCAGCACAGGTATGATGTTAAAAGCACATCCAAGATTAATACAAGAGGCTGTTCCGTTTAACATGGAAGCCGATTCATTGAACTGCTGTGTATTAGGCGCTGATGCAACACCGGGCACTGCCGAATTTGATATTTTTATCAAAGAAGTACAACGTGAAATGACCACGAAAGCGGGACAAAAATGTACTGCTGTAAGAAGGATCATTGTTCCTGAGAATTTAGTGGAAGATGTACAAATTGCATTGGGCAAACGATTAGCGACAACTACCATTGGTGACCCGAATGTAGAAGGTGTGCGCATGGGTGCATTAGCAGGCAAATCACAATTAAAAGAAGTGGCAGAAAAAGTGATGCAGCTTGCAAAAACACAAGAAATTGTATTTGGTGATCTGGAAAAATTTGAAGTAACAGGTGCTGACAAAGCTAAAGGCGCCTTCATGTCACCTATCCTATTCTTAAACAAAGATCCATTCAAAAATCAGGATTGTCATAACATTGAAGCTTTCGGTCCGGTTAGTACCATCATGCCCTACAAAGCGATTGGCGATGCTATTGAATTAGCAAAACTTGGTAAAGGATCATTGGTATGCTCTATCGTTACAGGTGATGATAACATTGCCAGAGAATTTGTGATCGGTGCTGCCTGTATGCATGGTCGTATCTTAGTATTGAATGCTGATTGTGCCAAAGAAAGCACGGGTCATGGTTCACCAATGCCATTGTTAACACATGGTGGTCCGGGACGTGCAGGTGGCGGTGAAGAGATGGGTGGAAAACGTGGTGTATTCCATTATTTACAACGTACCGCTATTCAAGGCTCCCCTACTACATTAACCAAAATAATGGGACAATACCAGTATGGTGGAAAATACATCGAGAAAGATATCCATCCATTCAAACGTTATTTTGAAGAATTAGAGATAGGTGAAACATTAATCACCGCAAAACATACAGTACACGAAGCAGACATTGTCAACTTTGCGAATGTAAGTGGCGATAACTTTTATGCACACATGGATGCTACATCATTAGATGGAACGATCTTCACCGGAAGAGTAGCACATGGATATTTTATTTTAAGTAAAGCAGCGGGATTATTCGTTGATGCTAAAAAAGGACCTGTATTATTGAACTATGGCTTGGATGAATGTCGTTTTATAAAACCAGTATATCCGGGAAGCACCATCGGTGTTCGCTTTACTTGTAAAGAAAAGATCGATCAGGAGAAAAAAACACCGGAAGACATTGCCAAAGGAATTGTTAAATGGTTAGTGGATGTATATGATGAAACAGGAGAAACCGTTGCCATTGCGACTATCTTAACCATGGTAAAAAAACGCAATCAAGATTAAACAATTGAAAAGACTATTCATCTTCTCTTTATGGATACTTTCACATTCGGTGTTTGCTCAAACAAATGCTGAATGCGAAAGGCTATTAAACACAGCACAAGATGTATATGCCTCCAACCCTGATTCATCCTATCAACTAAGTGTTGAAGCCGAAAGAATTGCCACTCAAGTAAATGACAGAAACTCACTTGCGCTGGCGAATGCATATATCGGACGCTACTTTTTATTGAAGTCCGAATTGGAGGAATCCAATCAAAAATTACTTCTTGCTCAAAGTTATTATCGTGAATCAGACGATAAAAAAGGTTTGGCTTATGTTCTAAAATTACGGTCCATCTTACTCGACCGTATTGGAAATCCAACAGAATCACTTACTATGCTGGAAGAAGCTATCTCGATGTATCGCAGTGTAAATGATACAGCGGGGATCACTGCATCCTTGTTAAATGTAACACTTGACTACATTGAATCAAGAGAATTTGAAAAAGCAGAAGCAGCCTTGTCCGAAATCGCTCAATTAAAACCTTCCGCAGTAAATACATTTTACCTGCATCAAAACAGAGGTAGTCTCTTGATCGCACAAAAGAAATATCAAGAAGCCGTTAAAGAACTTCAATTAGCGCATGAAATTTCGATCAGCAATAAAATGATCGATTCAGAAGCTACTGTCTTGAAATTGATCGGAACTGCCCACTTTTTGAACAATGATCTTTTTGCTGCAGAAGAAGCGCTCCTATCAAGCAAAGCTATTTCAGAAAAGAACAATCTGGACCATGAATTGGTGGAAGCTTATGAAGAGCTCATTAAGTTGTATGAAGCACAAGGGAAGTACAAAGAATCTTTCTCTTTTTTAAAACAACAAAACGAAATAAAAAACAAGATCCTTAATATTGAAAAGATCAACCGTATCTCTTTTCTGGAAAAGAAATTAGCTGTAAGTGAAAAAGAAAAAGAAGTTCAATCAGCACGTTCGAAAACACAAAAACTAATCTACGTTGTGATTGGAATTGCAATACTCCTATTGCTATCCATTTACATGTTCCTTAAAACAAGAAGCTTAAAGAACAAGATCTCCCTACAACATAACAAACTCGAAGAGAAAAACATCATCATTGAAGAAAAAAATAAAGATATAACAGATAGCATTCATTATGCAAAGAGAATTCAGGAAGCCATGATGCCTGATCAAGAGCAATTAGCTCAAATTCTGCCTAACTCATTCGTATTCTATAAGCCAAAAGATATTGTAAGTGGAGATTTTTATTGGATGGAACGCTTTGGCAAACAAACATTTGTGGCAGCTGTAGATTGTACAGGCCATGGCGTTCCCGGAGCCTTCATGAGTATTGTTGGTTCCAACTTACTTAACCAGGCGGTGAATGAACATGGCATTACACAACCGGCAGCGATTTTAAACAGCATCAGAAAAAATTTGATCAAAAAATTAAGAAAAGGCAATGATGATTCTACCATAAAAGATGGAATGGATGCTTCATTGATCGCTATTCATGAAGAAGAAAGAACCATAGAATTTGCAGGTGCTTATAATCCCTTATGGCTCATCCGGAATGGAGAATTAATGGAGATTAAAGCCGATAAAACACCAATAGGTATAAATGTTTACGATCAAGAAAAACCGTTCACGAATCACAAAATTGATCTTCAGAAAGGTGATATGATCTATTTGTTCTCCGATGGCTTTGCCGACCAATTTGGTGGCGAACATGGAAAAAAATATAAGTACAAACAATTACAGAACAAATTGGTCTCCATCCATAATCTTTCACTTAACGGACAGCAATCGGAACTTGATTCCGAATTTAATTCATGGAAAGGAGAATTGGAACAAGTAGATGATGTATTGATCATTGGTATCCGATTCTAATTTTTTCGTATATTTAGTTGGTCATCCAACAAGTAATGTCGATTCGGCTAAACAAACACATTTTTATTTGCCTTACAGTATTCCTGCTGTCTCCTCTTCTCGTGAGTAGTATTGGAAATGCTAAGCTGGATTCATTACAGAAAGCTCTACAACAAAACATTCCCGACACTTCAAAAGTAAATGTGCTGAATGAGATCGCTCAGCAGTTGATGCATGAAGATTACACAAAAAGCTTTAAATATGCATTTGAAGCCATCGCAAAAGCCCAAAAGATCAATTATGAAAAGGGATTAGGGAACGCCTATCACATATTAGGAAATTTATACGATTTTAATGATACCGACTCATCCTTGCTCTTTTTAGAGAAAGCAAAGAAGATCAAAGAGAAATTAAAAGATGGAAAAGGAATAGCTTCCACACTTATTGGAATTGGCACTTATTACGACAAACAAAGTGATTCAAAAAATGCACTCGACAATTACTTGCATGCGCTGAGAATTTTCGACTCCATTAAATATGAAACCGGAGCTGCTTCAGCTTGTTTAGGAATAGGAAATGTATTCCAGTCCATGAATAATTATCAAAAAGCGATCGAATATTACCAACGTTCTGTTGATCTGTACAAGAAAAACAACAGTCCTTATCTTTCATGGGCCCTGAATAATCTGGCCAATTCATTGGATAAAATCGGGGAACGTAAAAGAGCGGTCGCCTTGTACAATGAATCGCTTCAAATGAAATTGGAAGCCGAAGACTATTATGGCGCAGTATTCTCTATTAATAACATTGGGATGATCTACATGAAAGAAAATAAACCGGAAGAAGCGCTTAAAAGTTTTCATTCGGCATTAGCAATCAACCGTTCCAAAAAATTAGAACCGGAAACATTTGGAAATTCTTACCGGAATATTGCATCGGCTTATATTCACGATAAAAAACCTAAAAATGCTATTTCATACATTGACTCTATATACCCTATCGCTGTTGAAATAAAGAATGCAGATCTGATCGAAGACTATTATAAATTAAAAGCAGAATATTTTCAACTTACCGGCAATTATAAAGACGCATGCATTTACAAAGACAAATACATCCATTTTAAGGATTCGACACTCACCTTCGATATCAACAAACAAGTGGCCGAGGCGGATGCAAAATATAAAAGTGAGAAAAAACAGAAAGAAATAGAGCTATTACAAAGAGATAATCAAATAAATCAATTGGAATTGTCAGAAAAAGAAAACCGGCTTCAGAAACAAACCTTCATTATTATTTCTATTATTGCTATCTTGATATTACTTTTCGTGACAGCTTTCTTGCTCATAAATAGAAACAGGATTAAACAAAGAGCCAATGAAAAGCTGGCTGCTACGAATGAAGAGATACAAAAACAAAAGGATATTATAGAACAAAAACAAAAAGAGATCATTGATTCCATTCACTATTCAAAAAGGATTCAACAGTCATTATTACCCACAGAAAAGTATATTGAAAAGGTTTTAAATAATAGAAAAAATAAGAGTTAAACTAAAAAAATGAAATACGGATATCGTTTATTCCTGATCATCTTGCTGTTATGCACAGCCAATGCAGTTCATGCGAAAGAGAACCAGGCCATCGATTCACTTAAGCAGGTTGTACACGAGCAAACTACGGACAGTGCACGCTGCTATTGGTATGATGTACTGGCAAAGGAATATGCATCTGTACAACCCGACTCAGGTATTCTTTATGCCAATCGCTCCTTGGCATTGGCAAAAAAATTGAACATCCCCGGTTACGAAATAGATGCCTACGTTACACTGGGCATCATTTACCGTGAGCGGGGAGAATTTAATAAAGCATTAGAAGGCTTGCATAAAGCCCTAAAGATCATTTCCGATAAAAAACTGAAAAGAGGGTATTACAAACGGGTTTACTCTTCACTCAATTTAGCCTATACCGAACAAGGCAATTACACTGCAGGCATCGAATACGGTTTCAAAACACTTCATGAAATGGAGATCGATAATGATAC
>JAEUTU010000063.1 GCA_016786925.1 Bacteroidia bacterium | reverse complement strand
ACTTTTAAGTTCTCACGAAATTTCTTTTGTTCTTTCGCCTTTTTTAATTGAGGACGGATCATAAAAAAATAAAACACCACAATGATCAATATCAAGGGTATAAACTGTCCTAATTGCTCCATAATTTTTTGTTTTTAGATTGATTAATTTATTGATTGTTACTTATTACTCTTCTTCCGGCACCATAACAGTAGTGCTGATTGTTAATTGCTTTGTACTCGGCATGCAGTTGGTGACAAGCGTTACCGTTTTTGAAACCAAGCCTGATTTTCCTGAACTATCAAACACCACATCGATCTTTGACTCTTGCCCCGGCTTAACAGGGGTTTTAGGATAATTGGGAACCGTACAACCACAGCTTGCAGATGCATTCGAGATCACAAGATCCGAATTACCGGTATTCTTAAACACGAATGAGTAGGACACTTTTTCTCCTTGCGTGATCTTTCCAAAATCGTGGCTTTCTTCTACGAAAGTCATTTGAGCGCCCATTCCTGCTTCTAACGGTTTATCAGAAGCCGTAGCCGGCACATTGATCACATCGGTAGAAACCTGTGGTTCAGCCTGATTTGCCTTAGGCGGTTCACATGCTGCGATCAAAAAAACGAATCCCAAAAATAAAAATGATGTTTTCATATCTGTTATTGTTTTAATTTATACTATTATTTATTCTTAAATACTTATTCCATTAAACCTCTACCCATTTTGTTAAGCATATTTCCCGATTTAAAATCGGCAACGAGCTTATCCAAAATACCATTAATAAAGATCTTACTCTTAGGAGTACTGTACATTTTCGAGATCTCAATATATTCATTCAATGTTACTTTAACAGGAATACTTGAAAAATGCAACATCTCCGTAATAGCCATTTTCATGAGAAGAACATCCATCATCGCAATACGTTCCACTTCCCAATTCTTTGTTTTATCACCGATCAACTTTTCCGTTTCATCATTACGGATAGCCGTTTGTCGTAAAAGATCCTTCACAAATTCCATATCCTCTTCTCTGTCTTTATACAACACACTTAAATGCAGATCGGGAGTTGAATCTTCTTTAAAACTCTCAATTGTTTTAACAACTGTCGGATTCACAATGTAAATATCATCTCCCCAGTGCAAATTCTTTTCCTCATACAAATGATTCAGCACTTCATAATCCGCAATAAATTCTTTAAAGATCTCTATGATAAAGTTGCGATCAGTTTTGTATGAATCATCGGAAACATTCATATACTTTCCGTAGATCTCTGAAGCTTTGATCGTATTGAGCACCTTTTTTACCAGCTCAAATTCATTATTCCAGCTAATCTTACGATTATTCATCTCGCGTTTCAAATGAATATTCTCCTCCAACTGAATGAGAAACTTATTCTCAATAAATTTCAAATTGGGATTCAGATCTTCTTTGGAAGGAAGGTGTTTCGTTTTAGCCTCCTCAATTAGTACACCCGCCACATGTTTTAATTCCAACAAAAACGCTAACTGATAGATATAAAGGTCATAGATCTTATCTATCCCTGTGAACATTTCACGTTCTGTTTTAGCAAGATCTTTATTCTCCGATTGAAAAAAACCGTATAACGCCTGCATCGCCTTAATTCTTAAATACCTTCTGTTTAACATAACCTCTGATTATACGATTAATAAAAAATTAAAATGACACTTTGATCTTTGCAATATCAGCAATACGTTTTTCTGCCAAACGATTCGCGGCAATGTATGTTGGGATATTTTGCTCTTTAGAGATCTTGAAAATATTTAATGTGGTATCATAGATCTTCTCTGCATGTGCTAAAGCACGCTCTCTGTTATATCCTTCTAATTCATAATACACATTGATGATTCCACCTGCGTTCACTACAAAATCAGGAGCATACAAAATCCCTTTTTCGATCACCATTTTACCATGCACATTTTCGTCTGCTAACTGATTATTTGCTGCACCGCAAATGATAGCACATTTTAAGCGATTCAATGTATCGGTATTCACTGTTGCTCCTAATGCACATGGAGCATAGATATCCATTTCCAGATCATAGATCTTCGATCCATCAGCGATCACCTCTGCACCTGTTTCTTTAGCAACGGCTTTTACTCTTTCTTCATTAATATCGAAAATAGAAACCTTAGCACCTTCTTTCACCAAATGCTTCACTAAGCTTTCACCTACATGACCAATCCCTTGCACAACCACTTTTTTACCTGACAAGCTATCATTACCCCATTTTTCTTTAGCTGAAGCTTTCATCGACAAGTAAACACCATAAGCAGTAACGGGAGAAGGATCACCACTACCTCCCATATTTACAGGTAAGCCGCTTACAAAATCTGTTTCCATTTTAATGTACTCCATATCTTTTGTGCTTACACCAACATCTTCCGCTGTAATGTATTTTCCGGACAAGCTATTGACAAACTTCCCGAATCTGCGCATTAAAGCTTCATTTTTTTGCGTTTTAGAGTCGCCAATGATCACCGCTTTACCTCCTCCTAAATTTAATCCTGCTACAGACGATTTATAGGTCATCCCTCTGGAAAGACGAAGAACATCGGTTAATGCTTCCATTTCATTATTATACGCCCACATACGTGTTCCGCCCAAACTTGGGCCTAAAACCGTGTTATGAATAGCGATGATCGCTTTTAAACCAGTTTCATTATCGTTACAAAAAACGATCTGTTCGTGTTTATTCAGAGCCATTTGGGCGATAACCGGATTTTCCATCAACGATGAATTTTTAATATCCTGAACTTGTATCATACTTATTTGTTTATTGATTAATTGGCGGTGTGCCGAATTGTTTAATGCTTACTTTTGTACCACATTCATTTGGTGGCGCAAAATTATAGTTATTTTTCGAGTAGCCAAAATGTAAAGCATATATAAATAGCCCTTGAAATCACTTAAACACATCAATAAATACTTCTATAAATACAGGTGGAGACTGGGATTAGGAGTTGTATTTGTTATTCTATCTAATATTTTTGGAGTTTATTCTGTTACCTATGTTCGTGATGCGATCGACTATTTAAAGGAGATCCCCGCTCTAAAAGATGCCGATAATGATCCTCAGATACAGCTTCTCTTTTATGGATGTCTGATCATTGGATTGGCTGTAATAAGTGGTTTCTTTTTGTTTTTAATGCGCCAAACCATTATTGTTATGTCGAGGCACATTGAATATGATCTAAAAAATGAGATCTATGAACATTATCAAAAACTGGATATCGGCTTTTATAAAAGGAACAATACGGGCGATATCATGAACCGTATCAGTGAGGATGTGAGCAGGGTAAGAATGTATATTGGCCCGGCCATTATGTATATCATCAACACAGCTGTCACGTTTTCACTCACCATCTTTGTTATGATCAACATTGATCTAAAACTCACCATCTATGTACTCATTCCATTGCCTATTCTTGCCATTTCGATCTACTATGTGAGTCATACGATCAATAAAAAAAGCACCCAGGTTCAAGAAAAATTATCGGATATTACCTCTCATGCACAAGAAGCGTTCTCGGGAATACGTGTATTAAAAGCATATGGTAGAGAAGGTCATTCCATATCTGAATTTGAGAAACACAGTGCAGCCTACCAGAACAGAACACTAAACTTGATCAAAACAGAATCCTTATTCCAGCCGTTCATGATCTTGTTAATTGGCTTAAGCACTATTTTCACGATTTATATCGGAGGAATGTTAGTAATTGAAAACAAGGGACTTACCTACGGAAATATCGCTGAATTCATTGTTTATGTGAACCGTTTAACCTGGCCTATTGCCTCTTTGGGCTGGGTAACATCCCTTATCCAAAGGGCAGCAGCATCACAAACGCGTATTAATGAATTCTTGCAGACAAACCCTGCTATCACAAATACCAATGATCAGATCTACCCGATTGAAGGTGCAATTGAATTCAAAAATGTAAGTTTTACCTATCCCGATTCTGGCATCACAGCTATACATAACTGCTCCTTTAAAATTGAAAAAGGAGGCTCATTAGCGATCATTGGAAAGACAGGGTCAGGAAAATCTACTATTGCTAACCTGATCTGCAGACTTTATGACCCGGCAGAAGGTGAAATTATACTTGACAAACAATTGATCTCCAAACATAATTTGTCACTCTTGAGAAAGAACATTGGCTATGTTCCACAGGAAGTTTTCCTTTTCTCAGATACCATCTCCAATAACATAGCATTTGGCATAGAGAATAAAGACAAAAAGAAAATTGAACAAGCCGCTAAAAATGCGGCCATATTTGACAACATTGCGGCCTTTCCGGAACAATTTGAAACAATAGTTGGCGAGAGAGGTATTACTCTTTCCGGTGGTCAGAAACAACGCATCTCCATTGCAAGGGCAATCATCAAAGAGCCTCAAATACTCATATTTGACGATTGTTTGTCGGCTGTAGACACCGAAACAGAAGAAGAGATCTTGACCAATTTGAAGACCGTTATGAAGGATAAAACAACCATCATCATTGGACATAGGGTTTCATCCGTAAAAAATGCAGACCATATCATTGTAATGAAGAACGGAAGCATTATTGAACAGGGAAATCATCAAGAATTGTTGGCAAAACAAGGTAATTATTTCAACCTCTACAAAATGCAGTTACTAGAAGAAGAAAAAAACTAAGTTTTTGAGGCTTGATGGGTTAATTAACAAGCTATGAAAAGTTATTAACAAGCCTTGTTTTAGCAATTTTTTTTGTAAACATTTGCTAGAAGTATAATTCTAAAAAAAGAAAAAAATTATTCAATTATTTAATTATGACGATGGAAGAAGGATTTGAAAAACAAGGGAACGACAGAGATGATATTTTCTCAAAATCTGTTAGAGCCGGAAAAAGAACGTATTTCTTTGATGTAAAAAGTACAAAAGGAAATGACTTCTACTTAACGATCACAGAAAGCAAGAAGCGTTTTGGTGAGGATGGTAAATTCTTTTATGAAAAGCACAAATTGTTTTTATACAAAGAAGATTTTGAAAAATTCTTAGAGGGTTTGAATGAATCAATTGAACACATCAAAGCTAATTCTCCTGCTATTGAGCCTCGTGCAGAACATTCATCAGAAAACAATTCCTTCTCTGATGTAAATTTTGAAGATCTGGACAAATAGTTAGTCGGAACATCATAAACAAAAATCCCCTGAATGATCATTCAGGGGATTTTTTATGGGTGATTATTTTCTTCGTATTATTCTACTCTTTTAATAGAACAACCTACTGATTTGGTAGAAGTTGTTTTTACCGGCTTACCTGAACCAACAGCGGCAATAGCATCTTTCAAATAATGTTCTTTCGCATCATTCACATCTTTGATATTATCATCGATGGCACCACGGTATGCTAAGCCTTTTTTATCAAACAAAAAAACATGTGGAGTACGTGTTGCTCCGAATGCATCAGCCACTACCGAGTTTTTATCTAAGACATAATAAAAATCATACGATTGTGCTTTTGCATATTTCTTCATCTCTTCAAAGGAATCCTCATCCTCACGTTGCGCTTCATTAGAATTCACCAGCACTACTCCAATTTTATTTTTCTTAGCCAAAGCTGTTACTTCTTTGATCCTTGCTTCACTTAATTTAACATAAGGACAAGTATTACAAGAAAAAATAACCAACAAGCCATTTTCAGATTTTGCATCACCTAAGGAGATCTCTTTCCCGGTAACATCCATCATTTTTACATCTGCAGAAGGCACCGGCTTTCCTATTTCCAATTCAGGATTCATTGCAGGCATAAATGCAGTTACAGTTGTTGCTACTGCGATCGTTAATAATAAGAATGATCTTTTCATTGTTTTATAGTTTGGTAATGTTTCATAAAGTTACAAAAACCAAACCAAAAGTCAATCATTTAAGATCAGTTCTTTGTAAACAAATTGTTGCTGTAATGATTCAAATGGTCTGTACACATAATATACGTATCCATTTTTCACTTTAATATTTTCAACATACTGATTACTAAGCTTGTACGATGCAATTATTTGACCTTTGTAAAGATCTATTTGTTTCAAATAATAGAATCCATTTTTTTGATAAACAGCATACACATTGCTTGTTTCTTCATCAAAGATCAACTTATGCTTCCACTCCCTCCAATTCTTAGGATGGTGATAATTGATATTTACAGAATCCACTAAACGGTTATTTCTGTCATATTTTAAGATCGCATTATTGTAATGATCAAATACACAAACCGTATCATGGATGGTAAAAAGTGGTGCGTATAATGGTGTGTAGTACACCGAATTGGTAACACCGGTCATGGTTGCTGCTACTCTATGAAAATCTACATTGTAATAATCGGCAAGTTTTCTAACATACACGCGATCTTTAGGTTTTAAAAAATAATATTCCATATTATATTCTTTAAGCTGTTCCTGGTCAGTAACAGTTTTTAAAGCCGCATATGTGCTATCGTTTGTATTATAGGCATAATAGGTGAATTCAGGATAATCGCGCTGATAATTAGAAAAGTAAATGGTCGACAAAATAGTATCAATGCATGGCATTATTCGCGTTTGATAATCCTCAACGGGTAGTGATCCCAAATGAATCTGATCGTTCTTTACACTTACTCTATAGATATGGTCCACGCAAATAACATTCACAAAACCCATATAATCCCTATAAAATTGTTGAGCTTCATCTGGTAGCGAAAAAGTGGACAGTATTTTTTGAGAAGCATCCACCAACACCACTTTCGCTTTTTCCAAACTTCTTTCAAAAGTCAAAAGCAGCAAACGGTCGTTGTCGAGAAACTCATAATCATGTACACTAAATTTCCAGGTTCCAAAAACAGTATCTGCGATCTTTTTGTCAGAAACGGTAACCGGCTTTAGATCATGTATTTTTTGAGCAAAAATGAAATTTGACAAGAACAAAAGTGCCAGTGTAATAGTTAAAACATAACGCATAACATCCTCCTTTTTGTGGATGGACGTTTAAATCAAATAATTCCATAAATTTATACTATCAATTAAACGAATTTGTACGACTTCTATAAAATATTGGAAATTCCAAGGGATGCAAGCACTGAGGATATTAAACGAGCCTATCGTTCCAAAGCCAAATTGGTGCACCCGGATGTGAATGACTCACCCAAAGCCAAAGAAGTTTTTCAAGTGATCAATGAAGCCTATGAAACATTGATCGATGAGCAAAAAAGATACCTTCACGACATTAAACTCAATTATGCGGATGCTACAAAAGCCGATGCCGAACGTAAGAAACACTACTATGGGTCATCTGTAAAGAACGATACCTACACCAATACCAGTAATTTTCATTATGATTTCGAAAGCTATAAAAAAGCATTCAAGGAAAAAACAGATGAAGATTACTATAATCAAGCGCCATGGTTATATAATCTATTCTTCGCGAGCGGAATGTTCCTAGGTTTTATAATCGTTATCGTTACACTTGTTGGCACTTATCAAAAATTATGGAGTGCTCCGTTTGTACTTATCAGTATTGCCGGTTTTATTTTGATAAGAGAAGGGTGGAAAGGGATCATGAAAAAGCAGTCCATGTTTGACTCTTTATTCCGGTTTTTTCAGAAAAAGAATTAATCTTTTTTTGAAATGATCCACAAACCTAAGAACGTGAATAAACCATTAATGAGCAATAACTCATATCCAAACTTATAACCACCTAACCATTGCTCTGAGTTCTCTCTCAGCAAAAATGAAAGTCCCACAGATACAATCGATACGATAGGAACAAAGGTATCCTTTACCTTCATTTTTGTAAACAAGCCAAAGGAAAAGAGCCCCAATAATGGACCATACGTATATGCTGCCACAGTAAATATTGCATCTAGAACAGACGATTTAGGCACCACCTCACAGAGCAAGATCGTTATTAGGAGCACAAAGGCAAAACCAATATGAACAATATGTCGGATGGATGTTTTTCTTTTTTCAGATAAGTGTTCTTTTTCATCTACTCTTAAAAAGTCGATACAGAACGATGTAGTTAGAGTAGTTAAAACAGAATCGGCACTGGAAAATGTAGCTGCCGTTAAACCAATGATAAATACAATGGCTGCAAATGTCCCTAGATGTCCAAGAGCAAGCGTAGGGAACACTTTATCAGTAACCACCTTTCCTGTTTCCTCATTCAGCGGCAATTGAATCCCTTGTTTTTGTGCATAGATGTATAGCAAAGCACCTAGAGAGAGGAAAAATAAATTCACCAGAACAAGAACAATGCTAAACCAATAAATATTTTTTTGAGCATCTTTTAAGTTAGGACAGCTGAGGTTCTTCTGCATCATATTTTGATCCAGACCGGTCATCACAACTGCAATAAATGCACCGCTGGCAAACTGTTTAAAGAAATACGATTTCTCTTTCCAGTCCCAGAAAAACACTTTGGAGTATTCGCTGTTTCTAACCTCTGCAACAACATCAGAAAAGCTATAATCCATGTGACTCATAATGGCCGTAATGGATAATATCACACCTAAAAGCAGCAATCCCGACTGAAGTGTATCGGTCCATACCAATGTTTTTATTCCACCACGATAGGTATACAGCAACATCAAAATGATAATGATGGCGACTGTCACAAAAAATGGAATTCCGTAACTATCGAACACAAACAATTGAATGACCCCGGCAGCCAGATACAAACGCAAGGCTGCACCGATAATACGCGATATTAAAAAATAGAATGATCCTGTTTTTTGAGAAAAATTTCCGAAGCGCTCATTCAGATAACTATAGATGGAAGTTAGATTTAAGCGATAATAAAGAGGTAACAATATTTTAGCAATGATCAGATAACCTACCAGATAACCCAAAACCATTTGCATGTAGGAAAACTGGCTTGTATTAACCGTGCCAGGAAGTGATATGAACGTGACGCCAGACAAAGAATCACCGATCATTCCGAAAGCAACAGCATACCAGGGAGAAGATTTGCTCCCTAAAAAATAGGCATTATTATCAGCATTTCGGGATGTGTACCATGCGATCATCATGAGTAACATAAAATACCCAAGAATACTAAAGAGGATCAATGATGGCGACATACTTTTCTTTTTTGTACAAACAAAGAAAACGAATAAAAAGCCTACCTTTGCTCAAGGCTTTTTTAGTATATTAACAAAGTTTTTCACAAAACTTACTCCATTTCATGAAGAAGATACACTATATCCTACTGGGTTTGATTGTAACAACTGTTACAACGATCAGTGTATTCGGATTCAAGAACACAAAAATCGCAACAAACAATCTTGAAGTAGAACACAAAAAAGCAAGTTCAGGATATAACTACACGTTGTTTTTAAAAAACAACTTCGTGATGGATGTGTCGTTAACACGGCCATCGAAAAACGATAACAATATCCTTCTCTGCATACCCGGTGCTTATACCGACCTTCAAACTTTAAAAGTGGATGGTCTTTACATCGATAAAGGAAAAGTATATAACAAAGATAAGATCAATCATTCCCTGGGTGGCGCTATCAAGATCATTCAAGGAGATTGCGAGATCTTCCCTTCAGGAAAAGGAAAATTATTGACGGATTCCCTCATCGATCATATCGTTAGTAAAAAAGGATCCTTATTCCAACAAATACAAATGATCGAAAAAGGGAAAGGAGCCACCTATAAGGATGCTAAATTATTCCAGCGGAGAGCCATTGTAAAATTAAAAGGAAACAAAACAGCTATCATTGAATCCTTTGAACATATTACATTAGCCGCATTTACAAAAGATCTACTTGAATTAGGCGTTATCGATGCCTTGTATACAGACATGGGTAGCTGGGATGAAGGCTGGTATAGAGATCCTGTATCCGGCAAAATAACGACCATTGGAAGAATAAGAACGGAGACTGAAAAGCAATGCAACTGGGTTGTGTTTAAAGTAAAATAATATGTGCGGCATAACGGGGATATTGGCATTCAATGAAGAGGGGACAAAACACTTATCCAACATAAGTGCAGCTACCTATGCTTTATTAAAACGTGGACCGGATGGAGAAGGAATTTACTTTGATAAAAACTGTGCATTAGGACATCGAAGATTATCAATCATCGACACAAGTAATGCCGCTGCTCAACCTTTCAGCGACTCCTCAAAAAGGTACACGATCGTTTTTAATGGGGAGATCTTTAATTACAGATCTTTAAAAAAAGAACTCGAGCAAAAAGGATATACATTCCGCTCACAAAGTGATACCGAAGTATTGCTTTCACTTTTTATTGAATACAAAGAAAAATGCATCGAGAAACTAGATGGGGAGTTTGCCTTTACTATTTATGATAAAGAAACGGAATCATTGTTTCTGGCCCGCGACCGCTTTGGCATAAAACCCTTGTACTACTACCAGGATGAAAATAAATTTGTTTTTACCTCCGAATTAAAATCATTATTAGAATTTGGCATCCCTCGTCAAATAGACAAAGTAGCATTACAAACCTATTTCCACCTTAACTACATCCCTGCGCCCTACTCTATCTTTGAGAACGTATTAAAATTAGATGCAGGGAGTTTTATGATCGTTGGTAACAAAGGCAACACTTCAAAAAACACCTATTATTCAATTCCTGAAATTGCCACCAACAAACAAGCAAACAACTACGAAGCTGCAAAAAAAGAACTTCATCAACTTTTAGAAGAGTCCGTAAAAAACAGACTAGTAGCCGATGTTCCTTTGGGAACATTCTTGAGTGGAGGGATCGACTCCTCCATCATTACAGCTATAGCGGCTAAGCATACGCAAAAGTTAAACACTTTCTCAATAGGATACAAAGATGAACCTCTATTCGATGAAACTAATTTTGCTCAATTGGTAGCCAAAAAACACAATACAGAACATACCGTATTTAGTTTAAGCAACAATGATCTTTACGAGAATCTACATACTGTTTTAGAATACATTGATGAGCCTTTTGCCGATTCATCAGCATTAGCAGTGAACATATTAAGCATGCATACAAAAAAGCATGTTACCGTAGCACTTTCGGGCGATGGAGCAGATGAATTATTTGCAGGCTACAACAAACATGCAGCTGAATTAAAAGCGCGTCATGGCGGCTTTACTACCAAACTTGTAAAGGTCAGTCATCCAGTTTTGAAACAATTACCCAAATCAAGAAACACAAAAACAGGCAACAAGATCCGCCAACTTGAAAAATTTGCAGAGGGCATGAAATTGAGTCCGGCTGAAAGATATTGGCAATGGGCGAAATGGTCGGGCTTTAAAGCCGGAGAATTATTTACATCAACAGCACAAGGAGATCAACAGTTATTTGAGCAGAGAAAAAAAGAACTCCTAAAACATATAAATGCGGACTATAATTCTGTTTTGCATACCGACATGTTATTGGTGCTTGAAAACGACATGCTGGTGAAAGTAGACCGCATGAGCATGAATCAGAGTTTGGAAGTAAGGGTTCCATTTTTGGATCAGAAAGTTGTTGACTTTGCATTTTCTCTTCCAGCGCATTTTAAAATAGATGGGGAGCAACGGAAAAAGATCTTAAAAGAAACATTCGCAAAAGAATTACCTCAAGAACTGATGGGACGAGGCAAAAAGGGTTTTGAAGTCCCTTTACTAAAATGGTTTAGGACCGACCTGAGATCTATGATCACCAACGAATTACTCGATGATCAGTTTATAATAGAACAAAACATATTTAACACCGACACGATCCGGCAGCTAAAGAAACAATTAATGAGCAGTAACCCGAATGATGCCGTGGAGAAAGTTTGGGCCTTGATCGTGTTTCAATACTGGTGGAAAAAATATTGCAATTAGATGCAGACAAAGAAAAAAATAAAAATACTTCGTATCATCAACCGCTTCAATTTGGGCGGACCGACATACAATGTCGCATACTTAAGCAAATACATATCTGATGATTTCGAAACCTTATTGGTTGGTGGAGCAAAAGACGAAACAGAGGAAAGCTCTGATTTTATTGTCAATAATTTGGGACTAAAACCAATTATTGTTGAAGAAATGAAACGGGAGATCGATGTCAAAAATGATTATACGGCCTACAAAAAGATAAAAAAAATAATTCGCGAATATCAACCTGATATTGTACATACACATGCATCAAAAGCTGGAACATTAGGAAGATTGGCTGCCTATTCATGCAAAGTTCCTATAATCGTTCATACATTCCATGGGCATGTTTTTCATTCCTATTTTGGAAAGTTAAAGACTACTTTTTATAAGAACATCGAACGTTTTTTAGCCAAACGATCTACAGCGATCATTGCCATTAGTGAAAAACAAAAACAGGAATTGGTTGAGATTCATAAAATTTGTCCGGCAGAGAAAGTCCACATTGTTCCATTAGGATTTGATCTATCCAAATTCCAGGAAAACAAAGAAAATAAACGCAAAGTATTCCGCGAAAAATATCACTTATCCGATGATGAAATTGCCATTTCTATTATTGGAAGATTGGTTCCTGTAAAAAACCATGCTCTGTTTTTAGAAGGACTGAAGGCTGTTTCGCTAAAAACAAATAAAAAGATCAAAGCCTTTATTATAGGAGATGGAGAATCCCGTACAGAAATAGAGGCAAAAGCCAAAGAATTAGAAATTCCATTTACAACTGAGCATCATTTAGATGACAGACGCTTGCTCACATTTACCTCCTGGATCAAAGATATAGATATTGCCTTGGCAGGCAGTGATATCGTTGCGCTTACATCCTTTAACGAAGGAACTCCGGTGAGTTTAATAGAAGCACAAGCAGCTAATAAGGCAATCGTTTCCACCAATGTGGGAGGAATCGAAAACGTGGTTCTACCCGGGCAAACCGCACTTTTATGCTCTAATAACAATGCAGAAGAGTTCTCGAGTCAATTATTACAAATTATTGAGAACGATTCTTTGAGAGCTTCAATGGCTGACAAAGGCTGGGGACATGTGAAAGAGAAGTTTCATTATACCCGACTAGTCTCCGATATGGAACACTTGTACCAAAAACTCTTAAAAAAGTAGTTTCTGCATTAATTTTAGGGCATTTCAGGTTTTTTTTTAACTTTGTTTGTTATTATTCAAACTATTATGCGCAAACTACTTCTATTGGCAGGTATTGCTGTGCTTTTTTCGAGCTGCGGATGGCTGAATTCAAGCATTATGCTTAAAACCAAGAAAGACTATCAATATTCAAAACTTCCGGATTCAACTAAAACGAAAGATTATGTCATTGCAGCCAATGACTTGATCGAATTCAGAATATTCTCCAACGATGGATTCAAATTGATCGATTTAACCTCTTTGAATCAAACAAATCGTGACTACCAAATGAATAACCGTATGGATTTTCTGGTTGAATATGATGGCAATGTTAAACTACCTATACTTGGCAGAACGAAAATAAGTGGGCTAACCGTTCGTGAAGCGGAATTAATGCTAGAGGAAAAATATTCCAGTTATTACGTAAAGCCATTCGTTTTAATGACAGTACAAAATAAACGTGTTGTTATTTTCCCGGGTAGCGCAGGCGATGCGAAAGTGATACCACTTATGAACAACAATACCACATTAATTGAAGCATTAGCACTTGCAGGTGGAATTGCTGACGATGGAAAAGCAAAGATTGTAAAACTTATCCGGAAAAATGGAGATCAAGATGAGGTGTATCTACTAGACCTTTCCAAAATTGAGGGAATTAAATATGCCAACATGGTTTTACAAGCCAACGATATTATTTATGTGGAGCCGCGTAGAAAATATGCAACAAAAATATTGGCTGAGGTCACACCTATTTTAAGCTTATTATCCAGCACTTTAGTTCTGATCTGGTATGCAGACAGAGTAACTCCCTAACCGACAAGTTTAAGTATGCTGCAAGAAGACATATCAAAAACTAGCGAGAATTTTGAGCGCTACAAGGAACGAATCTCCAACTTCAGTGGTGAGTTTGAGTTAGGTTTGTTTCTTTTTATTGCTCGCAAAAATTTGATATGGGTGATCACTCTTTTTGTTCTTGCACTAACAGCTTCCTATCTCTATCTAAGGTATACTCCACCTACCTATGAATCGCACAGTATCATACAAATTCAAACAAGCAACCAAGCTAACAAAGTTTTGAATGTAGAGAATATATATGAAAACAGGAATGAACTTTCTGAGGCCATAGAACTATTAAGATCAAAAGTATTTCTAAAGCGTGTGATCAACAAACTACCGCTTGATATTTCATATTTCAACGAAGGTACATTTAAAGCGAATGAGCTTTACAGGGGATCTCCATTTCATGTGAATTACAAAATAAAAGATGAAAGCATCATCGGTCAAAAAATTTATGTTCACTTTAATTCTGCAAATGCAGGATATATTGAGATCATTAAAAATAAAATTGAATTCAAAAAAGAGTTCAAAACTGGTGATTGGATTCAACTACCAGAGATTGACATCAAGATCAACTTACTCAACTTTGCTCAGATCCAAAATCTTAGTAATCAAGTAAAGCAAAATCTCACTTATTTTGTTATTAATAGTATGGACGGAATAGTCAGCGACTGCTCTCAAAAACTTGATGTTAAACTACTAAACGAGGCTGCTAAAACTATTTTAATTTCCTACAAAGACCTAAATGCATTGAAGACTACAGACATAATCAATGCAATAACAGATGAATATACCAACTTTGATGTTGAAAGAAAAAGTGAAAGTTCAAAAAGTATTATAGGATTCATCGATCAACAACTAGATGTTGTATATGACCGATTAAAAGACTCTGAAAATTCTATCCAGGAATTCAAAAAAACAAACAAGATTAACGAAAATCAAGACATTACTACTACCAATATAACTAGATTAAATGGGCTTGACGATCAAATCATTGCTTTAGAAATGGAGGAAAGTGTGCTTTCTAAAATTGAAAAGAACATTTCTAATTCCAAAGCAATTGACACCTATAGCCTTTTAGCAATGTTAGCGGGTACAAGTTTAGAAAGTAACATTTCTACAGCTGTTAACAGCCTGCATAAACTTCTGATCCAAAAAGAAGAAATGCTTTACGAAGTAACACCTAATAGTGAGGCAATTAAAGCAATTGATTACCAGATCAACATCCAAAAAAATTTATTAAAAGAAAGCATCAAAAGTGTAAAAGAAAATCTAAGCATTAGAAAAAAAGATCTGCAGAGCAAGACGCTAGAATTTGAAGGCAAATTCAAAGAATTACCTGAAAACGAAGTAGAATATGCCAGGTTACAACGCCTCTACACAATCAATGAGAAGTATTACACATTGCTTTTAGAGAAAAAGACAGAGTATTCGATTTCAAAAGCCGGATTTGTCTCTCAAAATCTTGTGCTTGAAAAAGCAATGGTACCATCTTCTCCCATTTCTCCCAACAGAAAAGTTACATTCATTGGCTATTCATTAGCAGCCTTGCTAATAAGTCTTGTTTTAATTGTCATAAAATATTTGGCACATAATGAAATCACATCTCTTAATGAAATAACGAAACATACACACGCTTCAATTAGTATTCTCGGAATTGTTCCAAAGTCGAATCAAAACATCCCTGTATCGCAGCTATTAGTCGATAAGAATCCAAAATCTCTTGTAGCTGAAGCTTTTCGTTCCATTAGAACAAATCTCCAGTTTATATCCAATGAGCCTGGAGCAAAAGTGATTGCTCTTACATCTACTATCTCAGGAGAAGGGAAAACCTTTGTAGCTATCAATTTAGCCGGTATAATTGCGTTCTCTGGCAAGAAAGTCATTATTCTCGACTTAGATATGCGTAAGCCGAAAATTCACTTAGGTTTTAACGCTGATAACTCTATTGGAATGAGCACACTGCTGATTGGGAAAGATGAGTTACACACAGCCATCAAACATAGTGGTTTAGATAATTTAGATTTCATTACAGCCGGCCCGATTCCTCCCAATCCTTCTGAACTTATTATAAGTAGTAAAATGGAGGAAATAATTACGCATTTAAAAGCAATCTATGATGTAATCATTATTGACAATCCGCCTGTAGGGCTTGTAAGTGATGGCATTGCCATGATCCAAAAAGCGGATTATCCAATTTATATTTTCAGAGCTGATTATTCTAAACGCAATTTTATTCAGAATGTCGATCGTTTATTTAATGAAGCTAACATTAAAAAATTGTCTGTAATTCTTAATGGTGTTGATATAGAACGAAAAAGCTACGGATACAATTATGGCTATGGCTACGGTTATGGCTATGGGTATGGCTATGGGTATTACGATGACGGTGCTAAATCCAGTAGAATAAAAAAACGTTCCTTTTTCAAGAAAGCATAGTATGGAAATTACAAAAACTCCAATAGAAGGATTATTAATTATTCAGCCAAAGGTATTCGAAGACGATAGGGGCCATTTTTTTGAATCGTATAATAAAAGTGATTTTATTACGAATGGAATCAATGTCGACTTTGTACAGGACAACCAATCATTATCGCAAGCAGGGGTATTAAGAGGACTTCACTTTCAAAACCCTCCTTTCGCACAAGGCAAATTGGTTCGTGTTATAAAAGGAGCAGTATTAGACATTGCTGTTGACATTAGAAAAAATTCGAAAACATACGGAGAACATTTTTCGATTATACTTAATGAGCAAAACAAAACCCAATTCTGGATTCCGGAAGGGTTTGCACACGGATTTTTAACACTCGAAAACAACACTATCTTTAGTTACAAGTGTACAAACTACTACAATAAGGCATCGGAAGGCTGTATTTTGTGGAATGACCCGGTCCTCAATATTAATTGGGATATTAAAAATCCTGTATTGTCCGAAAAAGACAAAGTAGGAGAAGCCTTCAATAAATTCAAGAGTCAATTTTAATGTAACCGAATTATTTTTTTTATCGTTACAATAAGCAATCATGAGCAATACCGTATATTTAATATTAGTTTATACAGCTTACTTCATTAGTTCGGTTCTCATTTCATTCATCGTTAACAATCTCTTTCTGAATTTTGCATCTTCATTAGGAATCAGAAATCCTGATGACAAGATCATTCGATGGAGTCCACAAGTAAAACCGGCATTAGGTGGAATCTCATTTTACTTGATCTTCTTAATGTCATTATCTGTTTACCCCGTTCTTTTTGAACAAAACCAGGCATTATTCAATAAAAAATTACTTGGAATACTTGCTGCATCTACATTGGCTTTTCTTATGGGATTATCCGATGATGCCTATAACACTAAACCATTGCTAAAGCTATTTGTTCAAATAGGTTGCGCGCTTATTCTTATAAGCACAGGAACGCATATCTCCATCTTCACTGATACCATTGTTAATTATGGAATGACCATATTTTGGATCATAGGACTGATGAATTCAATCAACATGCTTGATAATATGGACGGTATTACAGCAAGCGTCTCTGTCACCATATTGATTAGTGCATTATTTATCGTTTTTGTGAATCATGATTTTTACAATGTAAATATATTATTACTTATTGGGGTTGCCGGAGCATTAATAGGTTTCTTATATTTTAACTGGCATCCTTCAAAAATGTTCATGGGCGATACCGGCAGTCAATTTTTAGGACTTTATTTAGGGGCAATGGGTATTATCTACTTTTGGAACACTCCTGATGTAAATGGTGAATTAATTCAATCCAAACAGTTCTTTGTTACAATTTTAACCTTCGCCATTCCAATTATTGACACAACCACAGTAACGATTAACCGTTTAGCAAGAGGATCTTCACCATTCATTGGTGGAAAAGATCATACAACACATTTTTTATTTTATAGTGGGCTTACAGAAAAAAGAATTGCAATATTGTATATTGGCATTTGCCTTGTTTCCATGTTTTTCAATATACTGATCATAAAGTATATCAAGGATTGGGGGTATTTGCATATTACTCTTTTCAGCATTTACTTTATTGCATTATTCTGGTTTTTGTACTCTCCAACACAAAAATTCAAGAAAAAAAATAATGCTTAAGTCATATTTCGTTAACATAAAACGATTTACTCTTCGCCATAAGAAAATACTTATAGCATTACTTTCAATTATACTATTAACAAGTATTTTCGAGCTGATTGCGTTCTATAATTCCACAAAAAAAATCGATTCAAATTACGAAGATTATTTTAGTGAAAACTACAACTCTTTTAAAGTAACAATCCCTAAAAACATGACCTTTGCAGGAGAGAAAGTACCGGTAAAAGAGCCAAGTGTAAGAAAAGCAATCGCAAGAGAATTACAAAAAAATATCTATGAACAAACGCATTCCTTGTTTCTTCATAAAAGAGCCAGCAGATGGTTTCCTGTTATTGAGCCTATATTGAAAAAAAACGACATCCCGGAAGATTTTAAATACTTAGCCATTGTTGAAAGTCAGCTTACAAATGCGGTTTCACCACAAGGAGCAACCGGTTTTTGGCAACTAATTGATGTAACAGCAAGAGGATATGGCCTAGAAATTACGAGCGAAGTAGATGAACGATATCACGTTGAAAAATCAACAGAAGCGGCTTGTAAATATTTTAAAGAAGCCTACAAGATGTTTAACAACTGGACCTTGGTTGCAGCCTCCTATAACAGAGGAATGGGAGGCATTCAATCGCAACTTAATAAACAAAACACAGAGAATTATTATAAGTTGTTACTCACGGCTGAAACCGCAAGATATATCTACAAAGTTCTAGCTGTTAAAGAAATTTTGGCTCGGCCACATGTATATGGCTACAAGATCAGTAAAAAAGATCTGTACGGTGTTCCTTCATTAAAAAAGATAACCATCGACAGTACGATACATGACCTAACTGCATTTGCTATCGCTCAGGGATATGACCGCGAGACATTAATAAATTTAAATCCTTGGCTATTAACAAACTCGCTAAGCAATACTAACAAAAAGAAATATGTTATTGCATTCCCTAAAAAAGGAACCAAATTAAACGATATCGAGAAAGAAGTACTACCCACCTTTACAAATACCCAAAAAGATTCCTCAACAACATCTTTGACCAGTCCCGTTTCCGATAGCATAAAAACGCACTGATTTTATTACCCCCCCCTCTTCTTGCCTTATATTCTTGTCCATCCAACAATACTTCCTTATCTTTGTTATGCTTATGAAAAGATTAAAATCATAAGATATCAGGAAAGAAAATGTCAATGGAAAAGATAAGTGAAAGTGATTTTTTAGAAGTTGTTGGTGCCCGGGTTCACAACCTTAAAAATATAGATGTTTCAATTCCACGCAATCAATTGGTAGTTATAACAGGATTGAGCGGAAGTGGGAAGTCTTCGTTGGCCTTTGACACAATATATGCAGAAGGTCAAAGACGCTATATTGAAAGTTTTTCAGCTTATGCACGCCAATTTTTAGGCAACATGGAACGTCCGGATGTTGACAAAATAACCGGCCTTAGCCCTGTCATTTCCATTGAACAAAAAACAGTAAATAAAAATCCCCGTTCTACTGTCGGAACGATTACTGAGATATACGATTTTTTGCGATTATTATACGCGCGTGCATCTGAAGCATTCAGTTATGTTACAGGAGAAAAGATGGTTCGTTATTCAGACGATCAAATCATTGATCTCATTCTTGAAAAATTTTACGACAAGAAAGTATTGATCCTGGCACCTGTTGTAAAAGGAAGAAAAGGACATTACCGTGAATTATTTGAGCAGATCAAAAAATGGGGGTTCCTTCGTGTCCGTATCGATGGAGAAGTTGTTGAATTAACGAAACGCATTCAACTTGACAGATATAAGGTACACGATATTGAGATCGTAATTGACAGGTTAGAAGTAAATGCCGATTCACGTCCGCGTATCTCTGAATCATTACAATTAGCCATGAAACAAGGAAAAGGCATCATCATGGTACAACCCTTTGAAAAAGGAACTTTTGAAGATGAATATGGAAAAGTAGAATACTATTCCCGTCATTTGATGTGCCCAACATCAGGCGTTTCCTATGATGAACCACAACCCAATCTATTTTCATTCAACTCACCCTATGGAGCTTGTCATAAGTGTAATGGTTTGGGAGTTGTTTCAGAAATAGACATCAATAAGATCATTCCAAATAAAAAATCAACTATTAAAAAAGGAGCGATTGCTCCTATTGGCCCTTATAAAGGAACCTGGATATTTAAGCAATTAGAAGCAATTGGTGATAAATACGGATTTACTTTGGATACACCGGTTGAGGACATTTCAGAAGATGCCATGAATACTATTCTTTTTGGCTCAGATGAAGTATTTAAGATCAAACAATATTCCGATAGCGCAGCAACCAGCTACAGCATAGCATTTGAAGGCATTGCCAACTTTATAGCGAAACAAAATGACGAGCAAAGCTCGCCAACAATTGAAAAGTGGATACAGGGCTTTATGAATAAAGTTACTTGTCCGAAGTGCAATGGAACAAGACTAAAACAGGAATCACTTTATTTTAAGATCGACAATAAAAACATTGCTGAATTATCTCAACTGGGAATTAGCGAACTGAACGAATGGTTTAAAAATATTGAAAGTCGTTTGGATACAAAACAGAATACTATTGCCAAAGAAGTTTTAAAAGAAATCCGGGCACGTATTCAGTTTTTATTAGATGTTGGTTTAGATTACCTGACACTCAACAGAAGTTCCAGAACACTTTCCGGTGGTGAGGCACAGCGAATTCGATTAGCTACACAGATCGGATCACAATTAGTTGGTGTATTATACATTTTAGATGAGCCAAGTATAGGTTTACACCAAAGAGATAATGTCAGACTGATTACCGCATTAAAAAACTTAAAAGAAATCGGAAATTCTGTCCTTGTAGTTGAACACGATAAAGAAATGATCCTTGCAGCTGATCATGTTTTGGATATCGGACCAGCTGCCGGCATTCATGGAGGAAAAGTGATTGCACAAGGAACACCAAAAGAGATCTTAAAATACCATACACTTACCTCCGACTACATTAATGGAGTGAAAGGAATAACTGTTCCAAAAGAACGTAGGAAAGGAATTGGAAAATCGTTGTTTTTAAAAGGTGCTCATGGAAACAATCTTAAAAATGTTTCCGTTGAATTTCCTTTAGGTAAGTTCATTTGTGTTACCGGAGTTTCAGGCAGTGGGAAATCAACACTGATCAATGAAACCCTCTACCCCATTTTAAGTAAACATTTCTACCGATCTGAAAAAAAGCCGATGCCTTACAAATCAATATCCGGATTAGAGCATATTGACAAAGTAATTGATATCGATCAATCACCTATCGGAAGAACGCCAAGAAGCAATCCTGCAACCTATACGAATGTATTTTCAGACATCAGAAATTTATTTGCAGAGATCCCTGAAGCCAAGATAAGAGGCTATAAAGCCGGACGATTCTCGTTCAATGTAAAAGGAGGCAGATGTGAAACTTGTCAAGGAGCCGGTTTAAGAACCATTGAAATGAATTTTCTTCCTGATGTATATGTTAATTGCGAAGCATGTAATGGAAAGAGATATAATAAAGAAACACTGGAGATCCGATACAAAGGAAAATCAATCAGTGATGTATTGAATATGACGATTGATAATGCTGTTGAATTTTTCTCAAGTATACCATCCATTATACAAAAGATCAAAACGTTACAGGATGTTGGACTAGGATACATCACACTAGGGCAACAAAGCACAACGCTATCCGGTGGTGAGGCACAACGTGTAAAACTAGCAACTGAATTGAGCAAGAAAGATACTGGAAACACATTCTATATTTTAGATGAGCCGACAACAGGCTTACATTTTGAAGACATCCGGATCTTATTAGAAGTATTAAACAAACTCGTTGATAGCGGGAATACGGTTTTGGTGATCGAGCACAATATGGACATCATCAAAGTGGCTGATCACATTATCGATCTTGGATTAGAAGGAGGAAATGGTGGTGGAGAAATTCTTTGCATTGGAAAACCGGAAGACATCATTAACAATGAAGTCAGCTATACTGCCAAATTTTTAAAAGAAGAATTAAAAAATTAAACACAGATATTTATTACATGACAAACAACGATGAAGATAAAATAAGAAAAGCATTTGCTTCTAAAGACTGGAATGACATTAAAGCATCTGACTCCTGGCAGATATTTAAGATCATGAGTGAATTTGTAGAAGGATTTGAAAAAATGAGTCGTATTGGACCTTGTGTTTCCATTTTTGGTTCTGCCCGAACGAAGCCAACCAATCCTTATTACAAACTTGCAGAAGAAATTGCATTCAAACTTACCCGTGAAGGATATGGAGTCATTACCGGTGGTGGTCCGGGTATCATGGAAGCAGCCAACAAAGGAGCAAAAGCCGGAGGAGGAAAATCGGTAGGTTTAAATATTGTATTGCCATTTGAGCAAAGTTCAAACCCTTTCGTTGATAATGACAAGAACATTAATTTCGATTACTTCTTTGTAAGAAAAACGATCTTCTTAAAATATTCCCAAGGATTTATTGCTATGCCTGGTGGATTTGGAACATTGGATGAATTGTTCGAGTCGATCACCTTAATCCAAACAAACAAGGTTGCTCATTTTCCTATTGTACTGGTTGGAAAAAAATACTGGGAAGGGTTGATCGAATGGGTAAAACAAACAATGCTTTTAGAAGAGCATAATATAAGTGAAAAAGATCTGGAGCTATTTCACATTGTTGATGAGGCAGATGAAGCAGTTGCAATTATCACAGAATTCTACTCTAAGTATTTGCTAAAACCAAATTTCTAGATATTCTTATGATCGTAATAGCTGAAGAAGAAACTTACTTCTTCAGCTTTTTATTTTCTTTATGCCTTTTATGATCACGTTTGGTTTTCTTTTCCATGTTTCTTTCAAAAGCTTTTTCAAGATCTACTCCCGTTTGGTTCGCTAAACAGATCAACACAAAAAGCACATCCGCTAATTCATCTGAAAGTTTTTTATCCTTTTCCTTTTTCTTGAAAGATTGTTCTCCATATTCACGGGAGATGATACGGGCAACTTCCCCCACCTCTTCAGTAAGGATTACCATATTCGTAAGTTCAGAAAAGTAACGCACTCCGTGTGTGTTGATCCACTCGTCCACTCTCTGCTGCGCTTGTTTAATAGTGATGTTTTCCATATTTGATGATCATAAATAAAAAAGGCTTCGCAATGCGAAGCCTTTTTTTATAATTCAAAAAAATTATTCTTGAACAACTTCAAAAGAAACTGTACCGGTAACTTCTTTGTGGAAACGAACATTAGCCGTGTAAGTACCAACAGTTTTTACGTTGTCAGCATCTACGATCTCAATGTTTTTTCTATCCACATCGTAACCTAATTTCTTGATCGCATCAGCCAATTGAACTGAAGTAACTGAACCGAAAATTTTTCCGGACTCGCCAACTTTAGCACCAACCTTAACGATCATATCTTTCAATTTAGCAGCAGTTGTTTCTGCAGCCGCTTTGATCTTAGCTTCTTTAAAAGCACGTTGCTTTACTGTTTCTGCTAAAACTTTTTTAGTTGAATCAGTTGCAACCGCAGCTAAACCTTTAGGAATTAAGAAATTTCTTCCGTAACCAGGTCTTACTTTTACTACGTCATCCTTGTATCCAAGGTTTTTAACGTCTTGTTTTAAAATTACTTCCATGTTGTTACCTCCTGATTATTTTAACATATCAGCTACATAAGGCAATAATGCTAAGTGACGAGCACGCTTTACTGCTTTAGAAACTTTACGTTGATATTTAACTGATGTACCTGTTAATCTGCGAGGTAAAATTTTACCTTGCTCATTCACGAACTTTAATAAAAAGTTTGCGTCTTTGTAATCGATATACTTAATACCGCTCTTTTTGAAACGGCAGTATTTCTTTTTCTTCACGTCCACTGTTGGAGGTGTAAGATATCTGATCTCTGAATTATCTGATGCCATGATGTTTTAAATTAGTTTGTTGAACAATAATTAAGCTTTTGCTTTGTTTCTGCGTTTTTCGCTGTATGCAACTGCATGTTTGTCAAGAGCAACAGTTAAAAAACGTAACAAACGCTCATCACGTTTATAAGCTACTTCAAGTTCTGCAACAAATTTAGCAGGACCTTGGAATTCGATCAAATGATAGAATCCTGTAGTTTTCTTTTGAATTGGATACTGCAATTTGCGAAGACCCCAAGCGTCTTCATGAACAATTTTGCAGCCATTGTCTGTAAGCATCTTTTTGTACTTACTTACCGTCTCCTTTGCCTGATCATCAGACAAAACGGGAGTCATAATGAAGACGGTTTCATAATGTTTTAGCATTGTTTAAAAATTTAATTGGTTAATAATTTAATTATCCCTCTTTTTCAAAAGGGACGCAAAGATATGAATTTTAACAAAATAGGCAATGCTTTTTGCTATTTTTTTGATCTCTAAAGGCTGTAGCCGGATACCTTAGGTATTTCCAAGTCCGAATTAAAACATAAAAAACTAATAATCAACACATTAAATCAAAAAAAGCATTCAAAAAAACGTTCAAAGGACATAGTTTTTAACTAAAATGCGACTTTTTAACATTCTGCAGTAAATTCAATTTAATAGCTATTTTTGTCGCATAAGTATGGATAATTTCATTGTATCGGCTCGTAAGTATCGTCCGGCAACATTTAACACGGTTGTTGGCCAAGCGCATATTACCAATACATTAAAAAATGCCATAAAAAATAATCACCTAGCGCAAGCTTTTTTGTTTTGCGGACCACGTGGTGTTGGTAAAACAACATGTGCTCGAATCCTAGCAAAAACAATTAATTGTACCAATAAAACGGCTGACACGGAAGCGTGTGACCAATGTGAATCTTGCAAATCATTCAACAGCGGAGCATCTTTGAATGTATATGAACTAGATGCTGCTTCAAACAACTCCGTAGATGATATCAGGAATTTAGTTGATCAGGTTCGTTTTGCACCTCAACTTGGAACCCACAAAGTATATATCATTGACGAGGTTCACATGCTTTCAACAAGTGCATTTAATGCCTTTTTGAAGACATTGGAAGAACCTCCAAAGCATGCCATTTTTATCTTAGCAACAACAGAAAAGCACAAGATCATTCCAACGATCTTATCGCGTTGTCAAATATTCGATTTTAATAGAATACAAATAGAAGATATTGCCAACCACTTGGCATACATTGCAAAAAATGAGAATGTAACGGCTGAAACAGATGCTTTACATATCATTGCTCAAAAGGCTGATGGCGCCTTGCGTGACGCCTGCTCTATATTCGACCAGATCGTTAGTTTTGCGGGCAGCAATGTAACTTACAAGGCTGTAATTGAAAATTTAAACATCCTTGATTACGATTATTATTTCAAGGTAACGGATGCTATTTTAGCCGAAAATATTTCTCAATCATTACTTATTTTTAATGAGATCTTGAACAATGGTTTTGACGGTCATAATTTTATAGCAGGCATGGGAAGTCATTTCCGGAATTTGCTTGTAAGTAAGGACAACGAGACCTTACAACTTTTGGAGGTTGGAAATAATATTAAAGACAAATACAAAGAGCAAGCAAGCAAATGTAGCCTGTCCTTTTTGGTAAGAGGTCTAACTATTCTTAACAAGACCGACATACAATACAAAGGGAGCAAGAATCAGCGACTCCAGGTCGAATTAGCGCTGATGCAGCTATGCTCGCTTAACACAATGAGTGTTGAGGCTGAAAAAAAAAATGACATAAGTAAGCCTAATATTACGGTTTCTAATCCTTCTAGCTCAACAAATACGAATAACAACCAAGTTCAGCAGCAAACAGCTACCAACGAAAAAACGGTCATCTCTAACCCGGTAGCCAATCCAACACCAGCAGTTAGCTCAAGCACCCCTGCTTTTAAAAAGACCCTACTAAAGACTAGTACACCTTCCATTTCACAACGTTTTAATACAGAAAAAAAAGCGGAAGAAACCGAAGTAAAAGAAGTCACTTTAAATCCTACCGAACGTCCCAAACAACCTGTCAGTCAAGACTCATTAGATGCTGTTTGGCAGCGCTATGCTAACGACTTGAAAGCAAAAGGGAAACAGAATTTAGCCATTGTACTAACAAGCAGACAACCCACATTAGGATCTGATTCGCTTACAATTGAGTATGTGATCAACAATAAAGCTGCAGAGGAAGCCTTAAATGAAGACAAAACAACATTTTTAAGTTTTTTAAGGAAAGAGCTCAATAATTATTCTGTAAGCTTAAATATTGTTGTTGCCCAAGTGGAGGAAGGAAAAAATCTGTATACAGCAACCGATCGCTACAAACATTTATCGGAAAAAAACCCCGCTATCAACAAGCTTCGTCAGGCTTTCGATCTAGATATTGAGTTTTAAAAGCCAACTATCTGATTTTCAAAAATAATCCTGTGTTTTTTAATTAGTATATTATGCAACTTTTTTGCATCTTTATACATCTTAAAGGAAGTATCAGATTGTTTTTACTTTCAATAAATATAGATTCATGAAAAAAATTATTGCATTTCTTTCATTTTTATTAGTAGCTATTAGCTCAACATTTGCCCAATTGGTTATTACCTCTGGTGGTGGAGCTGCTGCTGTAACCAGTGCTGTTGCCGGTCCAGGACTTACGGTTAGCAATGTTACTGTTAACTGTGCCGCAGTATCCTATGGATCTTTCAGTGGAGGAGCTGCTTCCGGCATGGGGATTAATAATGGATTGGTATTAACAACTGGAACTGCTTCACAAATAGTAGGCGCTAATACAAACAACGATTTTACGGGTGCTTGTGTAGGAAATTCAGGTAGTGATCCTCAACTAATTGCCTTAAGTAATCAAGCGACCAATGATGTTTGTATCATTGAGTTTGACGTAATTCCACAGTGTAACAATCTGAGCATTTCTTTCGTTTTCGGATCAGACGAGTATACTGACTATGTTAATGCCAGTTTTAATGATGCATTCGGATTCTTTGTAAGTGGCCCTAACCCTGGCGGAGGGAATTATACCAATTTCAATTTAGCAACAATTCCGGGTGGAACTGCCGTGAGTATTGATAATGTTAGTCATTTAACGAACACAGCTTATTTCGTTAATAATAATGGAGCTACTTTCAATAATAGTTTTGATGGATTCACCACTGTTCTTACTCCCTCAATGAATGTGACACCTTGTGCCACTTACCACTTTAAACTGGCAATTGCAGATGCGTCTGACTGTTTAATGGATTCCGGTGTAATGATCGATATTATTCAATGTACTGCTCCATGGACCGTAACAACTAGTTCTACTGCAGCAGGTTGTGGTGTAAACAACGGAACGGCCACTGCAACAGTTGCCGGAGGTATTGGTCCATTCTCTTATTCATGGGCGCCAAGCGGAGGAACAGGAGCAACTGCTTCGGGTTTAGCTGCAGGTAGCTATACTGTTACTGTAAATGATGGTTTAACATGTACACCTGCTCAAACATACACTGTTACAGTTGCAGGTTCAGGTGGAAGTCCTGTTACTGCAAATTCACAAACTATTTGTGCAGGAGCATCTACAACTTTAACAGCAACACCAACTACTACGGGTGGAACATATTCATGGGCTCCGGGAGGACAAACGACACAATCAATCACTGTTAGCCCTGCTTCAACAACAACATACACCGTTACATACAATTTTGGTGGTTGTAACTCTACTTCAACTGGAACTGTTACAGTAAATCCTTTACCAACGGTTACGGTGAATTCACAAACAATCTGTGCAGGAGCCAGTGCCACACTTACTGCAACACCTTCTGCTGGCGGAGGCACCTATTCATGGGCTCCTGGTGGACAAACAACACAATCTATTACTGTTACACCAGGAAGTACCACTACTTATACAGTAACATACACACTAGCCGGCTGTACCGGAACTGGTACCGGAACTGTTACTGTAAACCCACTACCAACAATTGCAGTTAACTCACCAACTATTTGTCCTGGACAAAATGCAACATTAACAGCAACAGGAGGAACCACCTATGCCTGGAGTACAGGAGCAACAACAAACCCAATCACCGTTTCACCTGCCAGCACTACAAGCTATACCGTTACAGGAACAACAAGTGGATGTAGCAATACCGCTGTTGCAACAGTTACAATTGGAGCCAGTATGACAATAACAGTAAACTCTCCTACTATTTGTAATGGGCAATCTGCAACTCTTACAGCAACAGGAGGAACAACTTACAGTTGGAATACAGGAGCAACAACTAATCCAATCACCGTATCGCCAACAACAACTACAACTTATACTGTAACTGGAACAACAGGAGGATGTTCAGGTACAGCAGTAGCAACTGTAACTGTTAATGCAATACCAACAGTAACTTCTACTAGTTCTACTATTTGTAATGGGCAGACCACCAGCTTAACTGCCGGGGGAGCTACAACGTACAACTGGAACACAGGGGCAACAACTTCTACATTATCCGTTACACCTTCTACAACCACAACTTATACTGTTACCGGAACAACCAGTGGATGTTCTAATACAGCAACAGGAACTGTTACTGTAAATAATGCTCCAACAGTTACGGTAAATTCGCCTAGTGTTTGCCCTGGTTCCAATGCTACATTAACTGCTAATGGAGCAACAACTTATACTTGGTCTACAGGTGCAACAACGAATCCTATTACCGTTGCACCATTAAGCACTACAAGTTATACTGTAACTGGAACAACATTAGGTTGTACAGCAACGGCTGTTGCTACAGTCACAATGAACACAAGTTTAACTGTGGATGCTGGACTTAATGACACGATCTGCTTTGGTTCGAATACAACTCTAAATGTTACACCTGCTAATGCAGGAAGTACATTTACATGGTCACCGGCAACAGGATTGAGCAGCACTGCAATAGCTAATCCTATTGCTAATCCTACTGCCACCACTATTTATTCTGTTACCGTTACAGATATAAACGGCTGTAGTGGAACCGATAACGTAACAGTATTTGTTGACCCTCAACTTACTTTAGCGATATCGGGAATTGATCTTACTTGCAATGGAGCTGGTAACGGGCAAACAATTGTTATTCCAAATGGTGGAACTATACCTTATTCATACAATTGGACTGGAGGATGCTCATCTGCTTCTTGCTCAGGCCTTTCTGCCGGATCCTACACAGTTACGGTAACTGATGCTTTTGGTTGTACTAGCACAGCAGACACGACAATCATAGAACCTCCTCTATTAGTTGCATCAATCAATGGATCCACTCAGGTTACTTGTAATGGAGCATGCAACGGAACTGCAACAGCTATGGCTATAGGAGGAACTACCAATTACTCTTACTCATGGAATACATCGCCTGTTCAAACAACGGCAACAGCAACAGGTCTTTGTGCTGGAAGTTATACTTGTACAATAACTGACGCTAATGGATGTACAGCAACAACTACAGTAACTATTACTCAACCAAGCTTGGTTGAATTGGCTCCAATCACAAACATCACGATTTGCAATGGAGGAAATGCATCCGTTACAGCATCTGCAATAGGTGGAAATGGACCTTATACATATTCATGGAGCCCTGCTACCGGACTAAGTTCTACTACAGGTTCTACGGTAACGGCTAACCCTACAACAACTACTACATACACAGTAAATGCTTCTGATGCAAATGGATGTAGTGCACTACCTGTTACTGTAACAATTACAGTAAATCCGTTACTTTCTGTTACTGCTTCAGGGACAGCATCTATTTGTCCGGGTGCAGCTACACCTATTACTGCTACTGCAGCAAACGGAAATGGCGGTCCATACACATACTCATGGAGTCCGGCAACAGGATTAAGTAATGCCAATGCTGCTAATCCAACTGCATCGCCTACAGTTACAACAACTTACACTGTCACTGCGAATGATGGTTGTTCACCGGCTGCAACATCTACGGTTACAATCACTGTAACACCTGTCCCTACAGTAGATTTCACTTCAAACCTTACAAGTGGATGTGCTCCACTTTGTGTTAACTTTACAGATGCTTCATCAGCAACAGGTGGCACAATCAATTCATGGAGCTGGAATTTTGGTCCAAACGAAGGTGGATCCAGCTTACAAAATCCTACGCATTGTTTTGTGAATGCAGGAATTTATTCTATTTCCTTAACTGTAAGTTCAAACAATGGTTGCTCAAACGATACAACGATCACTAATATGATCACTGTTTTTGCAAATCCCGTAGCCGGATTCTCAGCACCATTATCAACAAGTATCTTAGCGCCTATTGTACAATTCACAAATACATCAACAGATGCTACTATTTTTAACTGGAATTTTGGAGATCCTACAAACACAAGTTCACCTAACACAAGTACACAAGCCAATCCATCACATACATACGGTGACATTGGAACATATTGTGTTACATTAATAGCGAGTAATACAGCAGGATGTACTGATACAACAGAAATGTGTGTAGTAATTGATCCTGAATTTACATTCTTTATTCCGAATGCATTCTCTCCAAATGGAGATGGGATCAATGATGAATTCTATGGAAAAGGCGAATACATAAAAGAATTTGAAATGTTTATTTATGACCGCTGGGGGAATATGATCTTTTTTACCGATGATATAAATAAACATTGGGATGGGAAAGCAAACAATGGTGCAGAAGTAGCACAACAAGATGTATATGTATATGTTGTTAATCTGAAAGATAACAAAAGTCAAAAGCATAAATATATTGGAACAGTAACTATTGTCAAATAATTCAAAATTGATTCAAACTAAAAAACTACTTATGAAAAAAATGACTCAATTGAAAAGGTTTTTATTTGCCGGATTTTTTTCCGTGTCAATTCTTACCTCTACAGCGCAGAATAATGTCGGTATTGGAACCAATACTCCTGATGCATCTTCTGCATTGGAAGTACAATCCACCACACAAGGGGTATTAGTACCAAGAATGACAACAGCTCAAAGAACAGCTATTGCGAGCCCCGCGAATGGTTTGTTAGTTTATGATACAAATCTTGATTGCTTCTTTTATTACATAGCAGCAACCACCACATGGACATCACTATGTACTGCTGGTGGATCAGGAGCTACAGGTGCAACAGGACCAACGGGTTCTGCTGGAGTGGCCGGAGCCACAGGTGCTACAGGAAATGATGGTGCGACAGGCCCTACTGGTGCAAATGGAGCAACTGGCCCTACTGGTGCAAATGGAAACACTGGAGCAACTGGTAGTACTGGTGTTGCAGGAGCGACAGGGGCTACTGGAGCAACAGGAACAATTGGAGCTACCGGAAGCACAGGAGTAGCAGGAGCTACCGGAACAACAGGAGCAACCGGTCCAACAGGGCCAGGTAATGTTTTCAAATATAGCGTTGTAGGCACTACGGATGCTACTAGACCAGCGAATGCTGCTGCTGGTGCATTTGTTTTAATGCCACAAATGACTCTAACATTCACTCCTGTCAATTCAAGCGTTTTGATGCACTTTACAGCTGCTGGAACATATACAACAACTGCATATGAGCATCACGCAATCTGGTTTGAAGTACGTGTAAATGGTGTTTCGATAAGAGAATGGGATACAACAGGTGCTGAAGATTGGAACCTTTGGGATATCGGTGTATCAACCCCTTTAACTGTCAATCCCGGAGTAGCCAATACTGTTGAAATTTGGTGGACAGCTCAAAGAGCTGGAGCAACCAATACAACTATCAACAACTTAGCGGCAACTGGCGGCACCTATTTCAATCGTTCATTAATGATATTAGACACTCCTTAAACCAGTACTCTATGAAACTATTTAAAAATATACTTACTACAGTAGTCTTTTTACTTATACTAAATCAGCTGAATGCACAACAAGTATCTGCAGCCAGTAACGAAGTAATAGGAGGCAATGAAGCGACAGCTTTAAAAAAAGCGAATCCAAAGCTTGAAAAAGCACAGCAGGCACAGCCTACTTCGAACAATCCAACCTGGGAGAGAACAAAGAATCCCAATAGTAAAGAGGCTGAAATCATTCCGAAAGAAGAAATCTTTATCACGAATGAAAAAGCCAGAAAACCTGAATAATAACAAACATCTGATTTTCTTAAAAAGCTCATACAAAAAGTATGGGCTTTTTTATTTGTTTACTTATTTTTTTCATAAATTTGTACAAACCCTCTACCCCAATAAAAATGAAAAAATATTCTACTAAACATGTTTTAAAATTTGCTTTTATTGCATTTTTTATCTCTTTCAATGCGTTTAAAATAAACGCTCAAAATAACGTTGGTATTGGAACAAACACTCCTGATGCCTCTGCAATATTAGAAATGCTCGCGAGCGACAAAGGTGTTCTTGTACCAAGAATGACTGCGGTTCAACGTTTAGCGATACCAGCTCCGGCAAACTCATTACTTGTTTACGACACAGACTCCATGTGCTATTTTTTCTTTCGTCAACCTACTTCTGCATGGGTATCCTTATGTGGATTATCGTCCGGAAGCGGTGTAGCTGGTGCTACTGGAGCGACAGGTGCTAATGGAGCAACAGGTGCTACCGGAGCCAATGGGATTGATGGTGCTACCGGAGCAACGGGCGCTACTGGAACAGGTGTAGCAGGCGCTACTGGTGCAACAGGTGCTACTGGACCTGTAGGACCCACTGGTGTTGGATCTGGAACTCCGGGAACTACTGGTGCTACTGGAGCAACAGGAGTTGCAGGTGTAACTGGCGCAACCGGAAGCAATGGAAGTACAGGAGCAACAGGTAGCACTGGTGCAAATGGAGCAACAGGAAGCACTGGTGTTGCAGGAGCAACCGGTGCTAATGGTGCAACAGGAAGTACAGGGGCTAATGGAGCTACTGGTAGTACAGGTGTTGCAGGGGCTACTGGTGCTAACGGTGCAACAGGATCGACAGGATCAACAGGAGCTAATGGAGCGACAGGAAGTACTGGTGTTGCAGGAGCGACAGGTGCTACAGGAGCAACCGGGCCATCATGGACTTTATCTTCTATCTCTTATAATACAAATGGAACAGTTACAGTTAACGGGACTGCAGGATCTGGCGGACCGATCACCTCAACAGCCGGTGCATGGTTAACAACCGGAAACTCTGCCACAGTTGCTGGAACAAATTATATTGGAACCAATGATGCTGTAGACTTTGTTACAAAAACTGGTGGAACAGCAGCAACGAATGAAAGAGCAAGAGTAACTTCTACTGGAAACTATGTCGTTAACAGAACTGCTGCAATTAGCCCAACTACCGACATCTTCTCATCCTATGGATTTGGATATGCAGGTGCAATCAATACGACTGCGACAATGGAATACCCTATCAATGGATATAGCTCGGGAACCGCATCAGGAATTTATGGTGAAAATAATGGCACAGGAATAGGTGTACAAGGAACATCTGTAAACATTGGATGGGGTGTATGGGGAGATAATACTGCAACTGGCATCGGAGTATTAGGAACGAATGGAAATGGAGGCACTGGCGTTTTTGGATTTATTGCAAATACCGGTACAGCTGCTAGCGTTGCTGTATTTGGAGAAAATGACGGCTTAGGTGAGGGAGGTTATTTTGAGATAGCAAATGCTGCTAATACAAGAAATGCATTATGGGGTATAACAAATGGAACAGGAAGAGCTGCTGAACTTCAATTAAATAATGCTGCAAGTACTAATGTTACATTATTGGCGACACACTCTGGTAATGGACGGGTAGGATCATTCCAATCTTCTTTGGCTACTGCTGGTTATAATACTCAAGTAATTTTTGCTAATTCAGTTTCTACTTCAACGAATGCCAACCATTCTGCAGTTTGGGGACAATCAAGTGGAGCAAATGCAGGTGTATTTCTGGCTGCTCTTGCTAACAATGCTACTATTGCATTAAATGCACAAGCTACAGGTGCTGGAGCCATTAATGCAGTAGGTGTTCTAGGACTTATCAATGGAACCGGGAATTTTGCAGCAGGTGTTCTTGGACAAGAAACCGTTGCGGGTGCCGGTGAAGCCGTATTTGCAAATGGAGATTTAGCTGCATCGGGTGTTAAAACATTCAAAATTGATCATCCATTAAATCCATCTGGACAAATATTGAAGCATTTCTCAATTGAATCAAATGAAGTGATCAATGTATATAGAGGTAATGTTATTTTAGATAATAATGGCGAAGCTACAGTTTCATTACCTGACTATTTTGATGCAATTAACATTAACTTCAGTTATAATTTAACTGCTATTGGGGCAAAAGCCGATCTTTATATTAAATCAGAGATTACCAATAAGCAATTTGAAATTGCAGGTGGAAAACCGGGACAAAAAGTGTCATGGGTAGTTTATGCAGAAAGAAATGATCCATATTTACAAAAACATCCGGAAGCAAAAGATGTCATCGTAAATAAAACAGGTGATGAAGTTGGGAAATACTTAATGCCTGAACTTTATGGGCAACCAAAATCAAGTGGCTTATTCTACCATGCAGAACGCTCATTCCAAGAAACAGAAAAGGCACAAACATTGCCTAACACACCAAAACTTGATTTCAATAATAAACGTAAGGAAAAGAGGTAAGAGTTTTATCTATCACCACAAAAAAATCCCTCAACAAATGTTGAGGGATTTTTTTATTTATCAAATTAGCTAAAATCATTAAGCATCTATCTTCGCATACTTCGCATTCTTTTCAATGAATTCTCTGCGTGGTGGAACTTCATCTCCCATTAACATAGAGAAGATACGATCAGCTTCTGCAGCGCTTTCTATAGTTACTTTACGCAATGTTCTGAATTCAGGATTCATAGTTGTTTGCCATAATTGCTCTGCATTCATCTCTCCCAAACCTTTATAACGCTGAACATTTACAGTACTTTCTTTCCCTTCACCACCAATTTCTCTAATAGCAGCTAAACGCTCTTCTTCATTCCATGCATATTTTTGATTGTTTCCTTTCTTTACTAAATACAAAGGAGGAGTTGCAATGTAAACATGTCCGCGTTCGATCAATTCTTTCATATGGCGGAAGAAGAAGGTTAGAATAAGTGTAGTAATGTGACTACCATCCACATCGGCATCACACATGATCACGATCTTATGGTAACGTAATTTTTCAATATTTAAGGCTCTTTCGTCTTCGGTTGTTCCTCTGAATACTCCCAAAGCTGTAAAAATATTTTTGATCTCTTCATTTTCATAGATCTTATACTCCATTGCTTTTTCAACGTTCAAGATCTTACCACGAAGAGGCAAAATTGCCTGGAAAGCACGGTTACGACCTTGTTTAGCTGTACCACCCGCAGAATCCCCCTCTACCAAGTAGATCTCGCAATTTTGAGGATCATTATCAGAACAATCCGACAATTTACCCGGTAAACCGGTACCTGTCATGACGTTCTTTCTTTGTACCATCTCACGCGCTTTGCGGGCTGCATGACGTGCTGTAGCTGCCAAAATTACTTTATCTACGATCTGACGAGCCTGTTTTGGATGCTCTTCCAAGTAATTGCTTAGCATCTCACTCACAGCAGTATCAACAGCTCCCATTACCTCATTGTTACCCAATTTGGTTTTTGTTTGTCCTTCAAATTGAGGCTCTTGTACTTTAACTGAAATAACAGCCGTTAATCCTTCACGGAAATCGTCTCCATTGATCTCGATCTTTACTTTGCTTAATAAGCCTGATTTTTCAGCATAATTTTTCAACGTTCTGGTCAAGCCTCTTCTGAAACCAGCTAAGTGTGTACCACCTTCATGTGTATTGATATTATTCACATAAGTATGTAAATTTTCGGAGAAGGATGTATTGTACATCATTGCTACCTCAACCGGAATGCTGTTCTTCTCGCCTTCCATATAGATAACATCTTCCACTAAACGCTCACGGGTAGCATCTAAATATTCCACAAACTCTTTTAATCCACCTTCAGAGAAGAATGTTTCAGATACAGGATTACCCTCCGCATCTTTTTCACGCATATCGGTAAGTGTAATTCTGATCCCTTTATTCAAATACGCTAATTCACGCATACGAGCGGATAGAATATCGTAATGATAAACTGTAGTTGTGAAAATGCTAGCATCCGGCTGGAAAGTAACGATGGTACCACGATAATCCGTTTTACCTACTTCCTTTACGGGATATAAAGGTTTACCAATATTGTACTCCTGAATATATTCAGTACCATTACGGTGTACATTCACTGTTAAATGAGTAGAAAGTGCATTCACACAACTTACCCCTACCCCATGCAAACCACCGGAAACTTTATAGGAATCCTTATCGAATTTACCACCGGCATGCAATACGGTCATAACCACCTCTAAAGCCGATTTTTTCTCTTTAGGGTGCATATCTGTCGGGATGCCACGTCCATCATCCTTTACTGTGATAGAGTTTCCCTCATTGATCGTAACAAATATATTTTTACAATGACCGGCCAAAGCCTCATCGATAGAGTTATCCACTACCTCATACACCAAGTGGTGCAAACCTTTGTTTCCAATATCGCCAATGTACATGGCAGGGCGTTTACGCACCGCTTCTAACCCTTCTAATACCTGAATACTATCGGCTGAATATTCTGATGATTTTTTTGCTTGTTCGTTTACTGTTTCTTCCATAATATCTTAAGTGTTTTTTTGCTATTTTTTAAAGGCTAACAAATATAGCTTTTTGCCCGAAAATAAAGGTTTTCAATAGTGTTTAACCCTCAAGTATTTATTAACAAATAGTTAATAAGTTTTGGTGCAAAAATTTGCCTATTTTTATATAAATTCTAGTATAAAATGATAGCAGAAATTGAGTTCATATTGTATGTAAAAGATCAACAAAAAAGTACCGGATTTTATTCTGAAATTTTAGGGCTAAAACCATCTCTCAACGTTCCCGGAATGACAGAATTCCAATTATCCGGAAATTGCAAACTGGGACTCATGCCTGAAAGCGGTATTGCCAAGATCATTTGTCCGGTTGCCCCGGATCCTGCAATTGGCAATGGAATACCTCGATGCGAATTGTACTTAAAAGTTGACGACATTGAGAAACGCATGGCTTCTGCACTAAATGCAGGTGCAACACTGATCGATCAAATAAGCGAACGAAATTGGGGAGATACTGCAGGTTATATTAGTGATCACGATGGACACATCATTGCTTTTGCAAAAACAACCAAGCATTAAAAAGAATACGACAATCCGCCCATTAAGTTAAAGCGTTGTGTAGGATAATTCATGTAGCGCATATAACGCATACTTGCAATGTTGTTGACATTCAAGAAAAAGCCTAACTTTTTATTGTATCTATATTCTAAACCAATGTTGGCGTCAAATACGCCTGCCAGTTCTTTCGCAACAACCTTCTTACCGGTAATAGCCGTTGTATCTGCTTCGTATGTTTTAGCAAACTGATTTCCCAAATAGAAAAGATCTACTTTAGCAACGATCTTATCACGTAAATTATAATTGGCCGACAATGTTATTGCTAACTCCGGTTTATACCAAGCTCTTACTTCTGTTTTCGTTTTATAGTTAAAATAATCACCTCGTAAATTAATTCTCAATTTCTCACGATTCTGGTAAGATACTTCCCCACCCACATTCAACACATCCACTTCATCGTAGATTACATCAAAACGGTTATTTAAAAGCCTATCCGTTTCATTTACATACAAGGCCATTGTTCCAACAGTTTGATATGATGCACGAGCATTATAAGCTATCTTTGATGAAAGCGTTCCTTTCAAACCTCCATACAATTCGTATTTACGATTAGAATTTTTCATGGTAAGATCCGACAGCACAAAAGGATTATTATCTGTTAACGATCGATAGCTGTTCTTTTGCAAACCACCAGAAGCTCCTGCATATGGAATAATGATCTCATCAAAAACATTGTAGCTAAGATCTACTTTTGGATAAAAATAGAATTTCGATTGAACAAACATATCCATGGTCATTTCCACTCCTAAAGTTGCACTGTAGCGCTCTCCCTTTGCAATGAAATTAGGATTCAATGAAATGATCGTATTGTTAACTGTATCCGATTTCGTTTTGTAATTATAATAATCTACTGAAGCATTCACCCTCAATAATTCTTTTGCAACAGCTGTTTGCAGGTAGCCACTTGCTTTAATATTATTCTCCGATGATTTATATAGATCAGCCAAATTATAATAGGACAATTTAATACTATGATTGTATCTACTTGCTTTAGGGTAGTGACTCAACAACTCCGCATTTGCAGCAAATAAATTAAAACGTTGTACTGTCGCATCATCCTTCAATTCAAAAAATGTTGGATCATAACCATAGAAATGAACTACATTGCGTGCATAGTCAAAATTACCTGACAAAGTATGTTCTTTTAAAAATTTCTTACCATACAAGCTGATCTCATTATCACTAAATCCGGCAAATCCATAATCCTTTAAAGTGGCTTTTGAAGAAAGATGTTTTAAACGTAATCCATAAGCATATTCTTTGGAGCGTAAATGATTGAACCACACTTCACCATAAGGAGTTGTATAAGTTCCCATTCCAATTTTCACCAATCCGTTGTACAACTTAGTTAATGGCTCTCCTACCATCTGAGCAGGGGCAATAGGTTCCACATCAAATCCTGTTGCGATCTTTTTAGAATTAAAGCTGTACCCTTTTACCGCTATCTTTTTTGTCGAATCAACAATATTCGGAGTTTCATTCAACTTGTTTGATTCGGTGATGCTTGGACGAAATTGTCCAGAGCCTTCAAAGATCATTGATTGCAAGGTGTCTTTTTGAGCATTTGCCACTTCATTCATTCCTATTAATAATGAAAAAGAAAGAAAAAAATGCAAATAATATTTTTTAAATAAAGCCATGTATATGAATTTACTGTTGTTCTACTTTAACTTCTTCTGATGCAGGAGGAACAGTTGTTGACTCTTCAAACAACTTATTCTGCTGTTCCGTATTGTTTTCAAACTCTATTTTTATAGGCTCCTCAGCTGCCTTCATTTTCTTCGCAGCCTCTTCATCCGCATTTATCTTATCTAATTTTTCCTGTGCGATCTTTATCAACTCCGGAATTTCAGAATCTTCTATTACTCCTTGCAATGTTGCTTTTGCCTGGAAATTATTATTTGTAGCCACATAATTATCCGACTGTAATATCAAAGCCTTACTGATCCAATAAACAGTACCCTTCCCACCTTTAATAAAATCAAAAACTGCTTTCTCGGATGATTTATAATCATTTTTTAAATAATAAATATTGGCCACTTGATAACTGGCTTCTGCTCCCATAGCACTTTTTGCTGTAGATGACAACACTCTGAATTCAGCCATGGCATCATCGTATTTTTGCTGAGCTAAATACGACTGCGCGATCGTATAATGTGCTTCATTGATCAACTCTGTACTTACATTTTCAATTCCTAAAACTTTATTAGAGTAATCAATAGCATCCGGATAATTTTTCAAGAAATAATGACTTCGCATCAATCCGATCTTAGCAGCTGAATTGTTTTTAGGATTTTCTGCGATCAATTCCAATTGCTTATAACAATCAATTGCCTTGGTGTGATCCTGTTTCTTAAACACTATATCGGATGCTCGTGAAAGCGACTGCTCCGTAAACTGATTCTTAGTTCGAGCTATCACAAATTCATAACCGGTTAAAGAAGCGTCAATGTTTCCTGATCTGTAATCACATTCCGCCTTATAAAAGTTAGCCTCCGTACTAAAAATTCCGTTTGGAAACTTTTGAATATACTTTTCAAAATCAACGATTACACTTTTACAATCCTGCTCTAAATAATGTGTCTTACCTATATTGAATGCAATTGAATCCAGTGATATTTGAGAAATAGACAATCCGTAATCCGACATCACTTTTCCTAATCCATCCACATCGCCTCTATCTGTATAGATCTTCTGAATAATACTTAATGCCTCTTTCGCATCAGGCGATTGCTTATCTCTTTTGATCAATTTATCGAAGTAAGCCAAGGCATTATCATCCTCTTTTTTATTGTAATATATCAAGCCTATTTTACTCAAACATACATTTTCATATACGCTATTGGGATATTCTGTCATAAATGACTTAAAGCCACTTAATGCCAATTCATTCTGACTATCCTGCAAATAAGTATATGCTAATTCAAATTTCGCTTTCTGAATATAAGTAGATGAAGACGAACCATAATTGGCAACAAAGGTTTTCAGATCCGATATCTTGGTGGTATATTTCTTTTGAACCCCTTCTGCCATTGCTTTCTGAAACAATGCATAATCAGCATTCATTAATTTCATTTTATAGGATTGCCCATAATAATCAGCCGCATTTGCAAAATCGCGACCCATAAAATAACCATCGCCAATTCTGTTCAACGCATCATTTACTTTTTTCTCATCAGCCTGTGGTTTGAATGTAACATACTTTCTGAACCACAATATACTGTTCTCATAATCTTGCAATTTATGATAGGAATAACCGATGTTATAATTGGCATCACTATACTCCATCTTTGCAATTGACCCGGGCTCCATGATGAATGCTTTGTAATTATCGATCGCTTTTGTATAATTTTTCAAACGATAAAACGCTTCTGCTTTCCAATAGTAAGCATAGGCTGTGATATTCTTATCGAATAAGTAGGTAGCCGATTTATCAAACATTTTGATCGCATCGGCATACTCCATATTGTTAAACAAGTCGATGCCTCTAAAATAGGCTACTTTCTGATAAGCTTGTTTCAATTCCGGTGTTAGTGTTTTTATGCTTTCAATAGCATCAATGGCACCTTTGTAGTTCTTAGTCGTTGTAAATACATTTACCAAAAACGAATACGCTTCATCCGCACGGGTTGAATTTGGATAATCTTTCAAATATTGCTGAAAAGCTTTTGTAGCTTCATTATATGGATTGTATGACAGGTCATAACACAACTTCGCATAATTGAACAATGCGTCTTCATTAACGGTCTTATCAAATTTCAATTTTGATGCCTGACCAAAAGCATTGCGTGCATTCTGCTTATTATCCAGCTTTAAATAACAATCACCCAAATGATAAAATGCATTTTCGCTCAAAGAATCTTCCACATTCGTAGCTCTGATAAAATAAGCCGTAGCATCATCGTATTGATTTAATTTATAATGCGCGTATCCCAATTGGTATGCATCTTTCCTATCTAAATTCACAACTGCTTTTTCATATTTTTTAAGATAGGGAATGGCCTCTTTGAACTTATTGGTTCTGTAATAAGACTCGCCTAAGATTTTTGCTATTTCCGGTGCCCGTTTTGTATTTGCAGAATCTAATAAGGCTGGAGCATAAGCGATCACACTATCGTATTTTGCCTGCAAATAAAAGATTTGAGCAATGTAATAAGGAACAACAGGACCAAATGTCTCATTCAATTTCAGCTTTTGAAAATCGGTGAGCGCTGTTTCGTAATTTTTTTCAGAATAGGCAATATGTGCGTAATAGTACTTAGCAGCACCAGCGTAACTATTTTCTACGTCTTTGATCTCATAGAAATCTTTTTTAGCCTCTGCTGTTTTTTCAGAATTAAAATAACTATATCCTCTTTTAAAATAAAACTCAGCAAGCTCTTCTGTGGTAAGATCATAAATATCCACCTTCGCAAACCAGTCCAATGACTCTTTATACTTTTTCTTTCGATAATTGTATTTCCCTAAATAGAAATAAGCAAATTTCACTTTCGGACTTTCCGGATGCTCTTTTACAAATTGCTTCAAATACCATTCGCCATCTTTATTGAACAATTCAATGGAACAAATAGCGCGATAATATTCAGCATCCACACGCATCAATGAATTCGCATCGTGTGAATCGATCACTTTCTGAAAACTCTTTTGTGCGGCTCCAAATTTCTCCTTTTGAAATAATTCTATACCTGTTTTATAATCCAGATCCTTATCGGAATAAATGGACGTTCTCTGTGCATCAGCATAAACCGACACAAAAAACAAAAGAATAAACACAAACCCTTTTAGCCTGTTCATCTTGGGAAATATATAAAATGAATAATGGTAAAATTAGTAAGGATAGCTGCATCAATATTTATGGGGATTTGCAAGTTATTAACGCTACTTTGTTGAAAGTATTGCTTTTATGGATCTATTTACGGAAAAGCTTTCCTGTACTTTTATCATGTGTATATTCCGCACAAGTAACAGACATTTGATCCAACGCTAAAACGCATTTCAATATATATGGCACTCGACACCATTATCAGCTTAAGAAACGTATCTATCTTTCAAAAACACAACTTGGTTTTGACCAATGTTTCATTGGATATTGATAAAGGCGAATTTGTTTATTTGTTGGGGAAAACCGGGAGTGGAAAAAGTAGTTTATTAAAAACACTTTATGGCGAGCTGGACTTAGTCGAAGGAACGGGACATGTAGCCGGGTTTGACCTTTCATCGATCAAACGGAAAGAGATCCCCTTTTTAAGAAGAAAATTAGGCATTGTATTTCAGGACTTTCAATTGTTAAGCGACAGAAGCGTTAACGACAACTTAATGTTTGTTTTAAAAGCTACTGGCTGGAATGACAAACAAGGTATGCAAAAACGAATTCAGGAAGTTTTGGATAAGGTTAATCTAAACACAAAAGGATTTAAGATGCCACATGAATTATCCGGTGGAGAACAACAACGTGTAGCCATTGCACGAGCCCTATTAAACGACCCGGAATTGATCCTTGCTGATGAGCCTACTGGTAATTTGGACCCTGAAACATCGGAAGGCATTATGAATTTATTGGTGGAGATCTCTAAAAATGGAAGAGCGGTTCTTATTGCTACACATGATATCATGATGTTTCAAAAGTTTCCTTCCAGAACCATTAAATGTGAAAACGGGAAAGTGATCGATTCTAAAGCTTAGAATAATTTATTAATGGAAAATTTTTTTATCAAAAATGGTTTTCTTCTTTTTGTGATTAGCCAAATTCCGGTTTTAATAGGAATAGTTAGTCTACCCTTTTATTTCACAGAATGTGGCGATTTGGCCAAGTTGATTTCCATATATTGGGCAAAAAAATTCCAACTTGAGCACAAAAACTCATCAAACAACTACATCAATTCTGCTTATTTAGGAAATTGGGATTTAGATATCTCATTCAAAAAAATTTCGTCAATCACCAAGAACATAAACCTCTCCGAAAACAAAGATTTTGAATTAAAAATTAATTCCATTAAACAATATAGAAAAATTTACTTTAGAATATTCTGCATATACCTCCCTTTAGTCATAATCTTTTTTCTTTTCAAAAGACTATATTTTTCAGGTGTAATTAATTAAAAGTGCTAATATTTTTTTAGCACCGGAAGTATTAGAAAAAGCCTCCAAAAGCACTTGTTCACGCTTTTGCTTCTCACTCATATCAAATGTGGTAGCAAATTGCTTTTCTATAAGCGCAGCCATCCCTTGAGCATCATCACTGATCGAACATAAATTCTCCAGACCGGTATTGGAAACCATTGGAGTATTAACTACACAGTATCTTCCATTGAACAATGCTGCCAGAAGCTTCAACTTGATCCCTGTGGCCTGAAAAGTAGGCAACACATTGATCTGAGCATTCCGGATGAGCTCATCTATTTCTTGCGTATTGATGTTTGCTTTTATCTGAATATGCCTGTATTTAGCAGCAGCCTCCACCAGCATGGCAGATGGCTTTTTACCTGCAATGATCAAAGGGACTTTTATTTTAGAAAAAACTTCATTTACTAAAAACAAAGCAGCCTCATTATTTTCTCCTACTTCTAAATTACCATGATATAAGCAAAACTCTCCTTTTCCTTCTTTGATCTTCACTTCTTCATTCGGATGAAAAGCTGTTATATGATGTACATTCTTATATCTACTTGCCAATGCGGCTGTATCAGCAGCTGAGATAGCCACTATATGAGAGGCATGCTGATAGATCTTTTCAAAACGCTCCAGTTTCTTGCCTTCCATTCCGAAATACATTTTCTTGAATACAGAACGCTCTACACTCTCCAAATTATAATAATACTCATGTTCAATATTATGAGAGCGGACGATCTTGATGCGATCTTTCAGCCTGATATCATCTAAGTGAAAACAGCAATGTAATCCTTCGAACAAGATCGGATGTTTGTCGCGAAGCAAGTTTTCTACTAATTTCTCGGAAGAACGGGTAACAGCCACAAAAGGTAGCTTATTGAAAAGGTATGTTTTGCTCATTTTACGTTTGTAATAATGAACCTTTTCACACAAACTTTCCAGCACTCTTGCCTCTGCCCTTCCATACTCAAAACAATGCAGATGAATTTTAACACCTTGTGCATGCAATGCTTTGATCTTATAAAACACATCGATCACCCCACCATAATTAGCGGGATAAGGAACATCAAAAGAAATGATATGTAGATGCTTTTCAGACAAATTCTATTTCAATAAAAATGGTTTATATACCTGTGTCAAGAGCTTTTCTTCGTTCTCCCAATTCAAATTTTCGGCTGCAATTTTACAGTTTTTTTTCCAATCCAAAAGTTGTACTTCATTATTTAAGATCGAATTGATCTTTTCTGCAATATGTTTTGGATCATGAGCTTGAATGCAATCACCAACTTTATACTCCTCGATTATTTTCTTGATCTCTACCAAGCCGGATGCTAATACAGGCACACCGGCATGGATATAATCAAATAGCTTATTAGGCAGACTATACTTATAATTGATATTGGTATCCTTATCCAGGGTTAAACCAAGATCAGCGTAATGTGTGTATTGCAATAATTTTTCAAAAGGAACCTTTCCTACAAATATTACTTTCTCTGCCAGATTCAGTTTTTTTACCATTTGATGCAACAATGCGATCACATCACCGCTACCAACGATCATCAATACCGCATCATTTACATATTGCATGGCCTCTACTGCTTCCTCAGCGCCTCTATCGATATTGATCCCGGCACCTTGCAGCACGATGATTTTCTTGTTTTGATGTATACCCAACTCTTGTTTTGTTGAAGGCTTTAACTTCAGCTGATTGGCCAAAGGAGGAATATTACGAATTACTTTTACCGGCACTTTATATTCTTCGGAATAGATCTTGGCAATAGAATCGTTCACTGTAAACACATGCTTCAACTTCGGAAAGATCCAACGCTCCAAGCGTTTCCAAATATTCTTTTTTATTGGATTGTTTTGCAACTCGGGAACTTCACAAAATATCTCATGACTATCATAAACCAACTCTCCTCCTTTTAATTTAGAAACAAGAAAGTTCGGCAACAATGTATCCAGATCGTTCGACACCAATACATCCGCCTTATGAAAGATCAAATACCAAAACAATCGCTTTTGGTATTCCAAATAAAACAAAGGACCTTTTTCAAAGAGCAAAAACATACGCTTTGTTTTGTATGCCCGCTCCTGCAAAGGCAAACTCTTCCGCTGTTTACGCCCAACCAGGGTAACATCATACCCCATAGTCTGCAAACTGCTGCAGACTTTGTGTACACGCTGATCGGTACTCAGATCATTAATTACGGAAACAATGGCCTTTTTCATAGGGAATAGCTATGCGAAGATAGTACTTTCTGCCACAAGATATAAGCATCTGCCTATGAATAACTTTTAATTTACACCCTTGTATCTTGAGCTTGAAATAGTGAATTTTGACACAAATTCAGCTACCATGACTGTTCAGGAAAATTATTCACTAAAAAAGCTCAACACCTTTGGCATTGATGCTTACTCCAGATACTTTGCAACATTCAATACTGTTGAGCAGTTGAAAGAGCTCCTGTCGGATAATAAATTAGGGCAGACCGAACGATTGATCCTTGGTGGTGGCAGCAATATCCTCTTTACAAAAAATTTTGATGGAATTACTTTAAAGAATAATCTGAAAGGAATTGAGATCGTAAAAGAAGACACGGATCATTACTATATCAAAGCTGCTGCAGGTGAGGTTTGGCACGAATTCGTTATGCATTGCGTCAACAACAATTATGCGGGACTTGAGAATCTTTCATTGATACCGGGCTGTGTAGGAGCAAGTCCGATGCAAAACATTGGCGCTTATGGAGTGGAAATAAAAGACAGCTTTTTTGAATTAGAGGCACTTCATATCGCAGACAAAACAATGCAAAAGTTCAATAACACTGATTGCAAATTTGGCTATCGTGAAAGTGTTTTTAAACGCGAACTCAAGAATCAATTCATCATACTTTCTGTTACCTATCGTTTAAATAAAACACCCAACTTCAATACCAGTTATGGAGCAATAGAAAAAGAATTGGAAACAATGGGTATCAAAGAATTGAATATCCAAGCCATTAGCAAAGCGGTTTGCAATATCAGAAGCAGTAAATTACCTAACCCTGCCGAGATCGGAAATGCAGGCAGTTTCTTTAAAAACCCGGAAGTATCACGCAATAAATACGAAAGCTTAAAAGCAAGCTTCCCAACTATTGTGGGTTATGAATTAGAAAATGGGAATGTGAAGTTGGCTGCAGGATGGTTGATCGAGCAATGTGGCTGGAAAGGGAAAACAGTTGGTGATGCAGGTGTTCACAAACTTCAAGCATTGGTACTGGTAAATTATTCCAATGCAAAGGGAAGAGAGATCTATGATCTATCGCAACAGATCATGGACTCTGTAAAAGAAAAATACGGTGTAGAATTGGAGCGAGAAGTAAATATTCTTTAATCGATCAAATACTTCGTTTTTATCACATTCAAATGATGGTTGGCATGCCCAGCGATCATGAACAAGATCGCTCTAACAGTAGCTTCATTATTATTTGCCGTTCCACGTTGATCTAGCGCCTCTTCATTAAAATGTTTGAATAAAGCTAAATTCGATTCACGCACAATTGCAAACTCATGTGCTATGTCATACAAGGTTCGATTGTTGTAATCGGAATTAGCAACATATTCATTCTCATCAAAACCAGGCAAAGCTGTTTTATCTTTTCTGGCAAAGCGCAATGCACGATACGCCATGATACGTTCTGTATCTACAATATGCCCTAACACTTCTTTGATCGTCCATTTACCCAGAGCATATGCATAACTTTCTTTCTCTTCAGGGATCTCTGAAATAATTGCTTGAATATCGATCACCTGATCTTCCAACTGTTTTAGGATATTATCACCCTTTACTAAACCAATGTAATGTGTATAATAAGCCGGGTGTTCGTTTACTTGTGGACGTTTCATAAAAAATATATTTTAAATTTTTTCTAGTTCTAACTTTACAAAATCTGCTAATTCTTTTACGTAGGCTTGTGAAAAATCAAATTTCACACCTGCTGTTCTATAGATCTCAGGGATCGATTTGGTATATCCCAATCGTAATGCAGCTTCATATTTATTCAATGCATCCTCCGGATTCTTTTTATAATTGCGCCATACTGCAATGGCTCCTAACTGTGCCATTCCATATTCTATATAATAAAACGGCACTTCAAAAATATGCAATTGACTTTGCCAACCTCTTTCTCGTACAGCTTCTAATCCGGCATAATCATATACACCTGTACTAAATTGAGAGATCACATTTTTCCATTCAGCCATTCGCTCTGCTATAGAATGTGCCGGATGTTCATACACCCAATGCTGAAACTTATCTACTGCAGCTATCCACAGCAATGTTCTCAACGATTTTTCCAATTGCTCTTTTTTAGCACGCTTTAGATCATCCTCATTTTTAAAGAACACATTCCAATGTTCCATAGAGATCAACTCCATTGACATGGATGCTAATTCAGCTACTTCACTTGGCGTACTCTTAAAATCGGTGATCTCCATATCGCGGGTAACAAAGGAATGGATGGCATGACCGCCTTCATGCACCATGGTTACCAGATCGCGATGCAAACCAACAGAATTCATAAAAATAAAAGGAACACCTATTTCATATAATGGATAATTATATCCACCCGGGGCTTTCCCTTTTCTGGAATCCAGATCAAGATGCCCCATCGCTTTCATGATCTCCAGATATTCACCGTATGATCTTCTGATCTTATAAAAACATTCAATCGATTTATCGGTCAACTCTGTCCCATTTTCAAATGGTTTCAATGGAGGCTTACCTTCCAGATCCACATCTCCATCCCATGGCTTCAGCACATCCAATTTTAATATTTTTTTGCGCTCCAGATCCGATGCTTCTGCTAATGGTAAGATCTCTTTAGAGATCGACTGATGAAAATTATAACAATCATTTACTGTATAATCAAAACGACCTAACTCTTCAAATTTATAATCGCGGTAATTTTTGAAACCGGCATTTAATGCTACCTGATGACGCAGCTGGATCAATTCAGAATATAATTCATTCAGCTTATCTACATCCTTACTTCTTCTCTCTTGAATTTTATGATACACCTCTTCACGCACTGCTCTATCCACATCTTTCAACAAGCTACCGGCCATTTGCAAGGTGATCTCCTTTCCTTTCCATTCAATGGTCATGGCAGCTGTGATAGCGCCATACTTTTGCGACTCGGTTGCTATCTTTGTTTGCAATGGAATATTCTCATCACGATACAACTCGAGAGCTTTTCTTACACCACGAATATAAATGGCATATCTACTCTGATCGAGCTGATCAATAAATGGGCAAGCAATAAATTTTTTATTTAATTCATTTCCAAGTGGCGCAACCTTTGGTTCGATCTCCTCAACAAAAAAGTTATACGAATTAGTTAGTTCTTCATTGGCCGTATCGCAAGTCATTTTGATATAACGCCAGGCAAGATCTTCGCTCAACACGGCTTCCAACTCACTTCTATCAAACAACCATTTTTCAAGTTCCTGAACGGAGTTGATCGTTCTGTTTTTCAGATCTACAAAATAGGATTCAACTTTACTCCATGAATCAATAGTAAGATCCTGAGGTAAAAATTTACGAATAGGTTTAGAAGGAATAGCAATTTGATTTGTTTCCATAAGGTTAGATAGCATTTGGTATTAAAACAAAAAAACCGTTGCTTATGCAGCTCCGGTTTTTCTAACGCCTTGTGTTTTTACTTTGGCACTAGCCGTTTTCACCGGCTTGACCTCTTTTACTTTTGCAGTGCTTGCTTTTGCTTTTGGCTCAGCTGCTGCTTTTACTTTTGGCTTATCTTCCGATTTAGCCTCTTCTTTTTTATCCAACAAACCTTCTTTTTGTAAAAGATTATACCACATCAATACTTTTTTAATGTCAGAAGTATATACTCTATCTTCATCATATTCAGCAAATGCAGCTTTGAAATATTTTCTCAATTCAGCATCAGCAGATTTATGATCGATACAAGCTTTTCCTTTTTCTTTATCATAGATCTTTTGAAACACTTCTTTCAAAGGAACATCATCACCTGTTGAATAGATACTTACATCCTCCAATGCACTAACACGGTGTGTTGAATAGGCCGGTACTCTTTTCTTATCTACCAATGATTCTACGATCAAACCATTTTTTGTTTGAGCAACTACTTTATATAATCCGCTCATTCCTGCAATTGAAATAATTCCACTTAAATCCATAGTTCTTATTTTTTATTAGGTAACAAATGTAAAAAAAATATTGCTTTATTGCTCCTCCGTCACGATCATTTTAACAGTTTGTACCTGATCGCCTATAAACACTTGAAAATGATAGAGTCCGGGCGACAATGACGATACATTCACCTGAATTTCATTATTCCCTTTAAAGATATTTACCTGCTTTTCGAATACTTTTTGCCCTAGGACAGAATACAATTCAATTTTGGATATTGTAGCATTTGCAGCAACTATTTTTATTGTACTTAAAGCATTAGTTGGATTCGGATAACAATATATTTCCGGACTTGAAACTGAATCTGCTAAAGCTGTAACAACATGCATTGCATCGTATTGCGCCTGCGCATTCACTGCACTTGATTGAAGATCCGGTAAACTATCGCCAGCTACTATTGCAAAAGCTACATGTACCGAATCGCCCGGCAAAATGGTAAACGGACCCGTACTGACTACTTGAGCCACATCAGCACCATTTCCGGCAACACCGGCATTTACCCGGTTGGTAGAAAGTGTAATGTATTTATCTGAAGTATCAAATCCATTATACATATCAATTCCTCCATTTCCCCCGGAAACATTATCGATGGAATAACACAGAGCAGGTGCTGTATTGCTCAATACTTTTACACCCGCGTAAGGCAAATTTGAAGTGGTATTATACACAAAGCCCATTTTATTGGGAATATCTGCTGAAGCCCTGTTGTTATTAAAACTGGAAGCATCAATATCCCAATCGGAAAATAGTCCTGCATACAAATTATTCAGTGTGGTGATACCTGTGTTTTTTATATCGTACTCCAGCATTACATATTTTCTGTTGCCCGGACTTGTCCATGCAAACGCTTTGTGTCTTACATCAATGAATAATGGTGATTGTGCTGCTGCATCATTCATTCTGCCATGCACATCAAAATCAGAATTTACAGCCGGGACTAATTGCTGTACAATATTCAACGAAGCAAAATCATTATCTGCTGTGCCTGAATTTCGTATACCATCCGACACTTGTGAGGTATTGATGCCGACCATTAATCCTGCCTCATAAAAAAGTGATCCGCTTCCATTATAGGTAAATCCTAACCCTTGAGTTTGCTGATTGGTACGATACCCAATCCTTCCAATACTTGTTATGGTTGTTGCCACATCATTAATATCGATATTAATGTAATCCGGATTCAACATCACCGTAAAAAATTCTGAATGCAAATAATTACTCGGACCATCAGTATATTTTATTTCAAACACTAATGGATAATTATTGGGAATACCGGGAAGCAATTCTATTTCAAACACATCCGCATTATTATTCGCAGACCCCAATGTAGCAATAGCACCGATAGGCGTATTTCCATCTAAAATAGTTACATAGGGAGAAGCCGACAACAGATCGATCTGCAAGTTTGTAACCGCTGCTAAATAATTGGTATAAACACCTGAAATGCGAAGTGTATCCCCCGAATAATAATTGTTATCATTTTGATCATTAATGACACGTTGTGTCATTACAATAGAAGGAGAAGAATTGGCTGTCAAAGCACGATATAAATTCACTCTGCCTGCTCCCAATTTATTTTCATAAGCAATTAAATTCAAAGGGTAAATATCATCAGCCGTTGTTTTTAGTTGCTCGGCTGTTTGCAATGCATTTAATGAAGGATAACTGGAGCGGACAATTGCTGCAGCTCCTGCCACAACAGGCGATGCCATAGATGTTCCCGAAGAATAAGAATATGAATTACTTGGATAAGTTGAATAGATACTTTCACCAGGAGCACACACATCCACATTATAACCATAATTAGAAGTAGATGCTTTAACATCATTCCAATCGGTATTCGCCACACTCAACACATGTTGAAAAGAAGCTGGATAAAAATCCATCTCTGTACTATTATTCCCGGCTGCTGCCACCACCAATGCATCAAAATTGAATGTTGCATAATTGATCACATCTTGTCCTAACTGACCGCCTGCCGCTGAGCCCCAGGAACAGTTGATCACCTTACAGCCATGTTCGGCAGCATAAGCAATTCCTTCGTAAGCCATTGTTAAAGATCCGGAAGCATTCGCAATTTTAACAGGAAGAAACTTGCAGTTGAATCCAACACCTGCTACCCCTGTAATATTATCTGTTTTTGCAGCCGCAATTCCGGCAACATGCACACCATGAGCATTGGAAGTATAATTCGGATTATTATCATTTTCTCCCAGATCCCAACCCGCAAAATTATCCACATAACCATCGCCATCATCATCACCTCCACCTAGCGTATCAGCATAATTTAGTTTAATATTCGGATACAGATCGGGATGCGTTAATTCAATACCGGTATCTGTAATACCAATGACCATATTTGTGTCTCCACGCGCAGGTCCTGAATTAATACTCCAGGCCGAATCAGCCTTTATTTGTGAGATATGATATTGAAATAAGGAGGATGTATCATTTGGTAAATAACATGCTTTCGGAATATAATGTGGCTCTACATATTCAAACAAATTCAAAGCGGAACATTTACTGATCGCTTTCTCAATTTTAAGCTGACCGGAATAACTAAACTCATAAACAAGTGTAAGATCCACCAATTTATTCCCATTCAGATCAGTTACTGCACGTGGAGTTTTTGCCGAAGGAAATTTTCGATGCAGACCATACCCACCCATGCTTTGAAATAATGCAACAAATGCAGGAGCAGAAATATTGTTTGCAACCCTACACTTGACAATAATTGTGTTTGGCAGAATTTCATTCCCACCCAACATTCTATCTTGAGCGGAAACGGCTCCTGCTAATAGAATACAAAAAACAACACTAAAATAGTTGATCGTCCGGTTTAACATACCGCAATTTACAAAGAATTTTCGGCAAATAAATTTAAATAAAAACAGGGATCTCCTTCAAGAATTGATAGGAATTGTTGGTATAATCCATTTCACAAATAAAATGATCCATCCCGTTTGTGACCAACAAATATTTCACTTTAAAAGTCATATTGTAAACAGCTATTTGATGGAACACATCTTGCGTGATCTTTACTTCCGGAGCTTTACATTCTACTAATAAAAAAGGAGCTCCTTGCCGGTCATACACCAAAACATCTGCCCGTTTTTGAAGTTGATTGTATTTCAAACCGATCTCAATAGCAATGAGTGAAGCGGGATACTTTTTCTCCTGGATCAGATATTGAACAATGTGCTGACGAACCCACTCCTCCGGTGTTAAAACAACATACTTCTTCCTAAGCTCATCCAGTATCTGAACTTTACCTGAGGATTCTTTTAATTTGAACGAATAAGCTGGCAGATTGAGTGCTCGCATGCTTTTACGAAGTAAAACAATATAACGATCTCAAACATTCATTATTTATCAAAAATTCTTAACACCCCTCTCTAATCGTTTCATTATTCGTATTTTCGCTAAAATTATAGAGGTCGTATGAAAAATAAAGAAGAGATCGTTCAAAATTGGCTTCCACGATACACCGGAACACCATTAAATGAGTTTGGAAAATACATACTATTAACGAATTTTAATAAGTACGTAAAAAAATTTGCGGACTGGAATGGCGTAGAAGTGAAAGGACTGGACATGCCTATGCCCAATGCAACAGCCAACGGCATCACCATCATCAATTTTGGAATGGGAAGTGCGAATGCTGCTACCATCATGGATCTGTTGAGCGCTATAGAACCGAAAGCTGCATTGTTCTTAGGCAAATGCGGTGGATTAAAAAAGAAAAATGAATTGGGCGACTTGATCCTGCCGATTGCAGCGATAAGAGGTGAAGGAACATCGGATGATTACTTCCCGCCTGAAGTACCTGCTTTACCGGCTTTTAGTTTACAAAAAGCAATTTCAACAACCATAAGAAATCATAACAAAGATTATTGGACAGGAACTGTTTATACCACTAACAGACGTGTTTGGGAGCATGACGATGATTTCAAAGAATATTTGCGCTCTATCCGTGCCATGGGAATTGACATGGAAACAGCTACCATATTCAGCACTGGATTCCACAACGAAATTCCAACCGGAGCATTGCTATTGGTAAGCGACCAACCGATGATCTCTTCCGGAGTTAAAACCGCTGAGAGTGATAAGAAAGTAACCGAGAATTTCGTAGATGAACATTTAAAGATTGGAATCGATGCCTTGAATGAATTAAAAAACAATGGATTAACAGTAAAACATTTAAGATTCGAATAAGATGGATTTCAATCAAATAATGTCAGATCTTAAGAAAAAGGTGTACAAGCCCGTTTATTTTTTAATGGGCGATGAACCGTATTTCATTGATATTATTTCAGACTATATTGAAAACAATGTATTGGATGAATCAGAAAAAGAATTCAACCAATCTGTTCTTTATGGGAAAGATATTACTGCTGCCGATGTGATCGGTGCAGCCAAGCGCTTCCCGATGATGAGTGAATATCAGGTGGTGATCGTAAAAGAAGCACAAAACATTCGCGACATAGTAGGAAAAGGGGATGATGATGAGAAAAATGCAAAAGGAAAAGAAAAAGCCAAACATCCTTTTGCTGCCTATATTGAAAACCCATTACCATCTACCATTCTGGTGATCTGCTACAAATACAAATCGGTAGATAAACGCACCAGCGTTGGTAAGCAACTCGACAAGTACACCGTACTTTTTGAATCCAAAAAACTTTACGACAATCAAGTTCCTGATTGGATCAACAATTACCTGAAAGGAAAAGAATATACTGTTGGACCAAAAGCAAGTGCCATGCTTACCGAGTATCTGGGAACAAGTTTGAGCAAGATCAGCAATGAGCTTGACAAATTGATGATCAACCTTCCTCCAAAATCGGAGATCACACCTGAACATATTCAAACCAATATTGGCATCAGTAAAGATTACAATGTATTTGAATTACAAACCGCTATCGGCAAGAAAGAAACACTAAAAGCAAATAGGATCATTAACTATTTTGCAGCTAACGATAAGGATAATCCAATGGTGGTGACCATGTCATCGCTCTATGGTTATTTCTGCAAAATATTAACCTATCATTTTCTGACCGATAAAAAAACAGCTGCTACAGCGTTGGGAGTACATCCCTTCTTTGTAAAAGATTATGAAGTAGCCGCCAAAAATTACAGTCCGGGAAAACTAAAGTCCATTTTTGGATATTTAAGAGAATACGACCTAAAATCAAAAGGTGTGGATAGTGGCTCAGCTACTCATGGAGAATTATTGAAAGAGTTAGTTTTTAAGATATTGCATTAAATGATCGCACATTATGAATCATTGGTTAGTTAAATCGGAGCCCTTTAAATACAGCTGGGATCAATTCACGAAAGATAAAAAAGCCGTTTGGGATGGCGTACGTAACTATGCAGCCCGCAATAATATGCGTGCCATGAAAAAAGGCGACCTTGTTTTCTTTTATCATAGCAATGAGGGGCTAGAGATCGTGGGGATTGCCAAAGTGGTGAAAGAACATTACCAGGATCCGACAACCGATGATACAGCATGGAGTGTGGTGGAATTGGCGCCTTTTAAAAAGCTAAAAAAGCCTGTTACATTGGCTCAGATCAAAGCCGATAAACAATTAGCCAATATGCAGATCATAAAGCTATCACGTTTATCTGTTACGGCTGTTACACAAGCAGAATTTGACCATATTTTGGCAATTTCCGAAAGCAAATAAAACCGCTTATCCTCCAAAAACGACCGATTAGCTCAAAAACTAAATATTCCAAAAACTTGGTCATTTTTTTAATGGAATTAATTGTTAAATTTACACGCCTTAAAATTTTAGGGCGTTTTTATTTTTTAATGCTACAACAATGAATTTTAAAAAGTCGATCTTAGTTATTATTGGAATTGTTACTTCCACTTTCATATTTGCACAACAAAACTCTTCAACCGGTACCGTTCGTGGATTCGTTTATTTAAAAGAAACAGGTGAACCGCAACTTTTCACCAATGTTATTCTAAAAGGAACAACCATTGGTAATGCCACCGATGTAAATGGTTACTTCTCTATTACCAAGATCCCACCGGGAAGCTATACCTTGATGATCGCATCAGGTTTGGGATATGATACGCTACAAGAAAATTTTACAGTAAAAGCAGGCGAGATCATCAATAAAAAATTGTACTTAGTAAAATCAAATGTAAAACTAAAAGAGATCGAGATCTCTGCAGAACAGGAAGAGAAACAAACCGAAACAAAAGTTTCAGTAAATAAGATCGACCCGATCGTTATCAAAAAATTACCTACAGTAGGCGGTGAGCCTGATCTAGCACAATATTTACAAGTATTACCGGGGGTTGTGTTTACTGGTGACCAAGGTGGACAACTTTATATTCGTGGTGGTGCACCTATCCAGAACAAAGTGTTACTGGATGGTATGGTTGTTTACAATCCATTCCACTCTATTGGTCTATTCTCCGTTTTTGATGCAGATATTATTCGTAATGCAGATGTTTACAGTGGCGGATTTGGTGCTGAATATGGTGGACGTATCTCTTCCATCATGGACATCACCACACGCGATGGAAATAAAAAACGCGTTGGAGGAAAATTAGCAGTGAGTCCTTTTGGCGCTAAAGTATTAGCAGAAGGTCCACTGAAGAAACTAAAAGAAGGAGCCAACAGTTCCATTTCCTTTATCCTTTCGGCCAAAACATCCTACTTACCAACTACATCAAAAGCATTGTATTCCTACATCGATCCGAATGGATTGCCATTCAGCTTTAACGACTATTATGGAAAGATCTCTTTCAACTCAAACAATGGTAGTAAGTTGAACTTATTCGGCTTTAACTTTAATGATAGAGTTAATTATAAAGCATTACAGGAAATGAAATGGGATTCTTATGGTGGTGGTGGAAATTTCCTCCTTGTTCCTCAAAACTCTCCTATTCTTGTAAGTGGTAATTTTGCTTACTCTCAATACGGAATTAAATTAAAGCCTGAAGGAGAAAAAGAAAAATCAAGTAAGATCCGCGGATTTAACATGGGTGTGAATTTCACCTATTTCATGAGTAGAAATGAGTTGAACTATGGAGTAGAGATCAATGGATTCACAACCGACTTCGACTTCTACAATTCATTGAACAGACGTATCTCTCAAAAAGAGAACACAACAGAGATCGGTGGATTTGTTAAATACAAGTTTGTTTCAAAACGTAAAAAATTATTATTGGAACCAAGTTTCCGTATCCAATATTATGCTTCATTGAAAAACACTTCTCCAGAGCCACGCATTGGCTTGAAATACAACATTACACCACGCATCCGTTTCAAAGGTGCTGCAGGTATGTATTCTCAAAACTTGATCGCTGCTAACTCCGACAGAGATGTGGTGAACTTATTCTATGGTTTCTTGTCAGGACCGGATAACTTACCTGAAAAATATACAGATGAGAATGGAAATGTAAAAGACGTGAATCATAAACTTCAAAAAGCCAACCATTACATCGTTGGATTTGAATTTGACCTAATGAAACATCTCGACTTGAATATTGAGGCTTACAGAAAAGACTTTACACAGTTAACCAATCTGAATACCAATAAAATATTTGAAGACACACCTGATAATTCTGCTAAACCGGATATCTACAAAAAAGATTTCATTATTGAAACCGGTCAAGCTCAAGGATTGGATGTTGTTTTAAAATATGATCGTAAACGTCTGTATTTATGGTTTGTTTATTCCCTTACTTATGTTACCCGTTGGGATGGATTACAAACCTACCGTCCACACTTCGACAGAAGACATAATGCTAATATCGTAGCATCTTATACTTTCGGTAAAAATCTAAATTGGGAAATCGATGCCCGTTGGAACATCGGTTCAGGATTCCCATTCAGACCTACAGGCGGATTCTACGAAGATCTGAACTTCCAGGATGGTATAACAACTGATTATACAGGAACAAATGGAGAATTGAACTATTATTTTGACAACTCTCAAACAAAAGAATTGCCTTGGTATCACCGTTTAGATATCAATATAAAACGTACTTTCCTTCTGTTTGAAAACACCAAACTGGAAACAGCAGTTGGAGCAACCAATGTTTATAACCGCGAGAATATTTTCTATTTCGACCGCGTTCAATACAAGCGTGTTAACCAGTTGCCTTTGTTACCAACTGCTAGTATCATTATGACTTTCTAATAAATTCTCTCTAAACCCAAAAAGTCCCTTCAGAAAACAGTCTCGAAGGGACTTTTTTTTAACATTTTCGACCAAAACATTTTTACTGGCCATAATTATTCCTACTTTTGTATGACCAATAATAAAAAACGACAATCGTCATCCGGCAATTGGGTAATTATTTGATTGGTCAAACTAGTTTGAACCATTATCATTTTACCAAATATGTCATCTTCTACTAAATACATTTTCGTTACCGGAGGCGTTACTTCATCACTTGGAAAAGGTATTATTTCCGCTTCATTAGCTAAACTTTTACAGGCCAGAGGTTATTCTGTTACGATTCAAAAATTGGATCCATATATCAATGTGGATCCGGGAACGCTAAACCCATACGAACATGGAGAATGCTTTGTAACAGATGATGGTGCGGAAACTGATCTTGACTTAGGTCATTATGAACGTTTTTTGAATATTCCTACATCAAAAGCCAATAACGTTACTACGGGACGTATCTATCAATCAGTCATTGAAAAAGAAAGACGTGGTGATTATTTAGGTAAAACAGTACAAGTTATCCCTCATATTACCGATGAGATCAAAAACAGAGTAAAGATCCTTGGTAAAACAGGAAACTATCAATTCGTTATTACTGAGATCGGTGGAACAGTGGGCGATATTGAATCACTTCCATACATTGAGGCCGTTCGTCAGTTAAGATGGGAATTAGGAAAAGATGCAATGGTAATTCACCTTACCTTATTACCATACCTTTCTACAACAGGTGAATTAAAAACAAAACCAACACAACACTCTGTAAAATTATTATTAGAATACGGTGTTCAGCCGGACATTTTAGTCTGCAGAACAGAACATCCAATAAATAAAGAGATCAGAAACAAGATCGCTTTATTCTGTAATGTAGCACCAAATGCCGTTATAGAAGCAATGGATGCCAGCACCATTTATGAAGTTCCTTTATTAATGGAACAGGAACAATTGGATGTTGTGGTATTGAACCACTTGAACATGCCGGTTACAGAGAATATTGATCTGGATAAATGGAAAGAATTCCTACAAAAATTCAAACATCCTAAACATGAAGTAAAAATTGGTTTGGTGGGTAAATATGTAGAATTGAAAGATTCTTACAAATCCATTTCAGAAGCCTTTATCCATGCCGGTGCAACAAACGATTGCAAAGTAAACATTGAATGGATCCATTCTGAAAGTATTACGGAAGAGAATGTAAAGGAAAAATTCAAAGGATTAAAAGGTGTGCTAGTAGCCCCTGGATTCGGACAAAGAGGTATTGAAGGGAAAATAACAGCCATCAAATATGCACGTGAAAACAATGTTCCTTTCTTTGGGATCTGTCTTGGAATGCAATGTGCTGTGATCGAATTTGCAAGAAACGTATTAGGGTTCAAAGATGCGAATTCAACTGAAATGAATCCGGGTACAACCAATCCTGTGATCGATCTATTAGAATCGCAAAAGAAGATCACAAACAAAGGCGGCACCATGCGTTTAGGTTCTTATCCATGTAATGTGAGTGAAAATACCAATGCCTGGGAGATCTATAAAAAGAAAGAGATTACAGAACGTCACCGTCACCGTTACGAGTTCAATAATGAATATCTACAGGATTTTGAAAAAGCTGGCATGATCGCTTCAGGTATTAATCCAGAAGGAGGATTGGTAGAGATTGTTGAGATCAAAGATCACCCTTGGTTTGTTGCTGTTCAGTTCCATCCGGAATACAAAAGTACAGTAGCTAATCCACATCCTTTATTTGTAAACTTCGTGAAGGCAAGTATTGAAGTGGCTAAACTTGTTCATTAGTCTCAAAAAACAAATGACATAAAAAAAGGCGAAACATTAGTTTCGCCTTTTTTGTTAATTAAGTATTTTAAAGTTTCGACTGCAGATCTTCCCAATTCTTCATCTCGCCTTCTAATTGCTTTTTCAGTTGCTCATAAGCAGCAAATGCGCTTTTATCATTCATCACTGTTTGGTATTGAGCCGGATCAGCTAACTTATCATCAAATGCTTTAATCTCAGCTTCCAAACGTTCGATCTCTTTCTCCGATTTACTGATCTGATTTTTTATTTGCTTGAGTTCTTTTTCACGATCATCATTTTTTACTTCCGCTTTGGGAGCTTCCTGCTTGGCCTCTTTCGGCTTTACAAATGGATTCTTAGAACTGTTCATTTCATTCAAACGGTTCATCTTCACCTTCTGCATGAATTCATTGATGTCGCATAAATGCTCTTTCACCTGTCCGTTCTTAAACTCATACATTTTGTGTACCAGACCATCTAAGAAATCACGATCGTGGGAAACAAGAATAACTGTTCCTTCATAATCCTGGATCGCTTTTTTAAGGATCTCCTTACTGCGAATATCCAAGTGATTCGTAGGCTCATCCAGTACAAGAAAGTTATACGGTTCTAACAGAAGTTTACATAAAGCCAAACGTCCACGTTCTCCACCACTTAACACACTCACCTTTTTATCAATATCATCACCACTAAACAAGAACGACCCTAACAATGTTCTTACTTGCTTACGAATATCACCAACAGCCAATTCATCGATCGTTTGAAAAACAGTTTTTGTTTTATCCAGCTTTTCCGCCTGATCCTGCGCAAAATATCCCATCATCACACTATGGCCCAAAGTAACATTGCCTTCAAATTCGATCTGCTTAGCGATCATTTTGATCATAGTCGATTTACCTTCACCATTTCGTCCAACCAAAGCGATCTTTTCTCCTTTAGTCAAAATAAAATTGGCATCGGAAAAGATCTGCTTTTCACCATATTTTTTACCCGCATGCTCCACCGTTAAAACGATCTTACCGGAGTGAGCAGGTGGAGGAAATTTAAAGAACATGGTCGCATTATCGCTCTCGTCCACTTCCACAATTTCCATTCTATCTAATTTTTTGATCAACGATTGCGCAAAAGCTGCTTTGCTGGCCTTTGCACGGTATTTATCGATCAACACCTCTGTTTGATTGATGATCTTTTGCTGATTTTTTGCAGCATTTTCCTGTTGTTCTCTGCGTTCCTGGCGCAATACCAAATAACGGGAATAATTGGTCTTATAATCATAGATCTTGTTATTCGAGATCTCGATCGTACGGTTAGTCACAGTATCCAAAAACTGCTTATCGTGACTTATCAGCATCACAGAACCGCTGTACGTTTCCATAAATTCTTCCAGCCATTGAATAGATTCAATATCCAAGTGATTCGTAGGCTCATCCAGCAAAAGAATATCCGGTTTCTGCAAAAGGATCTTTGCTAACTCGATACGCATACGCCAGCCACCACTAAACTCTGCAGTAGGACGATTGAAATCGGATCTTTCAAAACCTAGTCCTTTTAAGATCTTTTCAATTTCTTCATCTCTATTATTAGCCCCTATTACATCCAAACGATGAGTGATCTCAGTCAGTTCATCAATGATCTTCATGTAAGAATCGCTCTCGTAATCGGTGCGGGTTTCCAATTCATGATTAATGACCACCAAACGGTCTTCCAACTTTTGCATTTCCTGAAAAGCGGTTGCTGTTTCTTCAAATACGGTCTTCCCTTGCTGGTGGATCATATCCTGAGGCAAATAGCCAATCTTAAAATCGTTCGGTTTGGAGATCTCACCTTTGGTAGGATTTTGAAGCCCGGCCAATAATTTAAGCATGGTTGACTTACCTGCACCATTTTTTCCTGCCAAACCTATTCTATCCTTCGGATTTACCAAAAAGCTCACATTATCAAACAGGTCGTAACCACCAAAAGAAACCGTAACGGAATTTACTGAGATCATTGTAATTATAATTTTAGGGCGCAAATTTAGTGAAATTGCCTGAAATAACAGCACATCCACGTTTGTGATTTTAGTTACATACACGAATTCATTATTGTTATTACCTTTGTACTACAAAAAATCACAATATGGCCTTTAAAGACACAATCCTCTTCAGCGTAGTGAATAACAAATGTCCTCGTTGTCACGAAGGGAATTTTTTCGAAACCAACAATCCTTATATGTTAAATCGTTTCGACAAAATGCATAAGAATTGTCCGGTTTGTAAGGAGGATTTTGAACGCGAAACAGGTTTTTACTATGGCGCTATGTACGTAAGTTATGGTCTTACTGTTGCGTTTGGTGTCGGAGTATTTTTGCTGACAAGCGTTATTTTAGGATATGATGCGGTTACTTTTTTAGTAACGTTTGGTGTATTGCAAATTGTTTTGATGCCTGTTTTTTACCGCATGGCGCGTTTGGTATGGATCAATTTCTTTGTAAGGTATAAAGAGAAAGAAACCAAAAAGAGTTGAGATCATTTTCCTAGATCCAACAAGCGGTCATTTTGAAAGATCGCAACATTATCCAATTCATTCTTTGATAAAAGGATCATTGCTTTCGCTACTCTTGCGGCCTCTATTGCTCTGTACTTTTTCAGCTTTCCAATAAACACAAAAGCCAGGGCTTTCATCATCACTTTTCCGATCAACTCGCCCAAACGAAACTCATTTCTGTCACCCAGTAGCATAGAAGGACGAAGGATGATCAAGTTCTTAAACTTTAATTTTTCAAGATCCCATTCAATTTGTCCTTTCACCCTTAAATAAAAGTTGGATGAATTTTTATCGGCTCCTAACGAAGATACCAAAAGAAATTTTTCTATTCCATTCGCTTTAGCTAACTGTGCAAAATAATAGGGATAGGTATGGTCCACTTTAAAGAATGCATCCTGAGAACCTGCCAATTTTATGGTTGTACCCATACAACAGAAAACAACATCACCTTTGACATGATCTTTTATCTCTTCTAACTTTTCAAAATTTACGATATACTGCTCCAGCTTTGGATGCTCCAATTCGATCTTTTTTCTGACAAAAATTTTTACAGAAGAATATGCTGTATCAGAAAATAATTGTTTGACCAACTCCGTACCAACAAGACCTGTTGCACCAATTACAATTGCACTTTTACTCATTTATTTTCCTTTTACACGTGTATATAAAGATGCAAAGGCATCTGCAAAAGACATTTTAAACTTTCCTCTATCCAATGCCATCGAATTGTCTGCATTTTTGTTCAATTTGAATGAGAAAGGGAAACCGGCATCCGATTGATCCCATCCACCCATCTGACCAAAACGAACATCATTAAAGTAAACAATAGAATCTTCCTGACTTATTACATAATGTCCTTTTGAAAACTGTTTTAATATCGCTAAAGACTCATCTCCTTCGAATGGCTCCAACAAATTTTCATTTCGCTCAACCCGATGAAAATCAATTTCAGATGATTTATCAAAGATGGAATAGTAACCAATATATGTCCCTGCTTCATCATTTGAATAGGCCATCCATAAAAAATTGTTTAAAGGAGTTGGAGTGGTCACAAACTCTTCGGCTGTATAACTTTGCCTTGTAAATGAATCAGACATAGTATGATGTACATGCCATTTGTTAAACAGCGTAAACACTAAATAAGCAGTACTAATTATTAAACCCGCTCTATTCCATTTTACTCTTCGAGGAGATCCGTTTTTTGCGATCAAGGCAACAAGAACACATACCAAAAATGGGACAGTGTAAAAAATATCTGCAACAAAAATAGAATTAAAACTAACTCTGTATTCACTAAATGGCTCAAACCAACCTGTACCATATGCAGTCATTGCATCAATTAAAATATGTGTAAACATTCCCAAGAAGAAGAGTAATGTCCATTCTTTCCAGCTTACATCTGCTTTCTTAAATATCTTAGTGAAAACATATCCAATGAGAGGCGACATAAGAAAAACAAACAATAAGGAATGTGTAATACCTCTGTGAACCATCAATTGCTGCGCATCGGTGGTACAACAAGATGCAAAAACATCGAAATCAGGTATCGTGTCGGCCAAAGCACCCCAAAGCATCGCTTTACGTCCGATCTTCTTGCCTAATACAGCTTCTCCGATAGCTGCTCCTAATACCAAATGTGTTAATGAATCCATATAAATTGTTTGACAAAACAAATATACTATTCTGAGTTTTATTCTCACACATTTTATATCTTTATATCAGAAATCGAACAAATGCAATCATTCTCAAAATATTTTATCATCGGACTCATCATTGCACTCATTGCATTGATATGGATCTATTTAAAATCTATTATTATCTATATTGCCGTTGCAGTTATTATATCTTTGATTGGACAGCCCTTTCTGAAACTATATTCCAAGATCAAGATCAAAAATTTTGTTTTACCTAAAACAATTGTAGCCATACTTTCACTTGCATCTATCGCTGGCATCTTCCTGCTTTTGGTATCTATGTTTATTCCGCTGATAGTTGAAGAAGCAAGGATCATCAGTCAGATCAATCCGAACGAAGTGGTTACTGTTTTTAAAGAACCACTTAAAAACCTGGAATACGATCTTCAAAAATTCCAGATCAACTACGGACATGGAGAATCGATTGAAAAATTTCTGGCCACTCAACTTACTTCCATTTTAGGCTTTCAGGAGATCTCTAATATTGCTTCTCAAATATTTAGTTTTACAACCAGTATGATCGGAGGAACCTTTGCGGTTCTTTTTATGGCATTCTTCTTTATCAAAGACGAACATTTGATCTATCGAATTTTTCTGTTACTAACTCCGCCCAAACATATCGAACCGGTAAAGGAGATATTGCGAGATACTAAACGACTACTGACCCGTTACTTTATCGGCATTTTACTGGACATGTTATTTATAGCAACATTAACAGCTATCGGTTTGAGCATAATAGGGATCAAAAATGCGCTACTTATTGGCATGTTTGCTGGATTAATAAATATCATTCCATACATTGGACCACTATTCGGAATTGCATTCGGCTTACTAATTGGAGTTACATCCAATTTGGAAATGGAGTTTTATTCCCAACTTTTACCTCTATTAGGTAAAATATGTATCACATTCTTGGTTGTACAATTATTAGATGCGTTCTTCTTTCAACCTTTAGTCATATCCAATATTGTTAAAGCGCATCCATTAGAAATTTTTATTGTAATCCTTACTGCGGGGACACTTGCCGGAATTGGAGGTATGATCGTGGCAGTTCCTGTTTATACCATCTTGCGAATTATAGCTAAAGAATTTTTATCTAACTTCAAAATTGTTCAGCAGCTCACAGCCGAATTGGATGAAGAACATTCAAAAAAATAATACTATGATCAGTACATCTACACTTGATTTTTTAAGCCAATTAAAAAAGAATAATTCCAAAGAATGGTTTGATAAGAACCGTCCTACATACGAACAAGTAAAACTGGAATTAAAAGCATTCGTTAATGAATTGATCACAAGTATCGCTCAATTCGATCCATCTGTCAAACATTTAGAAGCCAAGGATTGCATATTCCGAATCAACCGAGATATTCGTTTCTCCGCCAATAAAGCTCCATACAAAACCAATATAGGAGCCTATATTTCTCCCGAAGGGAAAAAATCATTTTCGGCAGGCTATTATATTCATATCGAGCCGGGAAATTGTTTTTTAGCCTGCGGGATGTGGATGCCTCCTGCACCCCAATTAAATGCAGTTCGTCAGGAGATCGACTACAATGCAGATGAATTTAGAAAAATACTCTCCACGAAAGAATTTAAAAAACATTTTAAAGGTCTATCGCAAGAAGACAAAGTAAAAACCGCACCAAAAGGATACGACAAGGAACATCCGGAGATTGAATTTTTAAAACTTAAAAGTTTTATTGCACTGGAATATCTTAAGGATACGGATATAACATCAAAAAGTGCGGTCAAAAAAATAAGCACTTCCTTCGAAAGTGCTTATCCATTCAATTCATTTTTAAGAAGAGCCTGTGACTAACGGTGCCATAGGTCTTCTTCGTACTTAAAAATATCTTCTTTAATATCTTCCGACTCCAGCAAAGCGTCAAGGCCTGTTTTATATTGCGCTATGGTCCTATCATAAACATTCGACTCTTTATAGACATAGCTGGCGAACATTCGCTTTACAAACAATTCATCATAACTCATTCTTGCCGCATCATTCCATCTGTTAAAAACGGCTGCTTTTGCTAAATAAGAGCGGGCTTCCGGGAAATAGATCCAGAACAAAGGCTTCAGCCCAACGACTTCTCCACTCTCGGATTTCTTTTCTACTAAAGGGCATATTCCAATGATCCTACACTCCATCACAGAGCGCTGACGATCAAAGAACCAATCTTCTTTTATCCAATACTGACGGACATCACCGGCAGTGATCTCAGTCTTCATTGGACTAACTATCATTTCTCCGGGATTCTCCACATTCTCTATTTGATGTGTTGAATCCCAGTGAATCAACACACTTCTGATCTCTGCTTTCGTCATGGGATTTTTAAATTCATCATCGAATGCAGGATTTGCAAAAGCCGTCAAACTATCCTCCAATACAGCACATTTAAGCACGTCAAATAAACTTCTCAAACCTACATTGGGCTCTGTTGGATAGTAGATCGGTAAATTCAGTTTTTCCCTCATGTCGATCACTCTCCAAATCCTTTTACTCCACATCACATCGGCTTCACGCTGATAGGTGTACGAAACCGGAAATGGTTTATTTATCCTGCCGGCTAGAGAGAGGTCAGGACTCTTGGGATCAATTACATTGCTTTGTGTTAAACATTGTGCTGAAGAAATACTTGTATTCACAAATAGAATACAGCAGCAAGCGAAAAGATAAGTTTTCATAATGGCCTCCTTTTCTGAATGAAAACGGAACCTTATCGAAAGATATTGCACAAAAAAAATCCCCTGCCTGATGGCAAGGGATCTTTTTTTATTAATAAGATTTTTTCTTAGAAATGGAATAAATCGTGCTCGTAAACAAACACATCATTTTTGATACGTTCTGATTCTAACAAAGCATCTAAACCTGTCTTGTACTCAACGATCGATCTGTTGTATACGTTTGACTCTTTTCTAACATAGCTGGAGAACATACGTTTCCAGAAGATATCTTCAAAAGTTCTACGCTCAGCATCATTGTGACGCATATACACTTCCTGATTAGCAAATACCGGACGGCACTCAGGGAAATACACCCAGAATAATGCTTTATCAGCACCGGTTGACTCACCTGTTTCTGTTTTCTTTTCAACCAATGGACATAATCCGATGATACGAACATCTAAAACAGAACGTTGTTTGTCAAAGAACCAATCTTCTTTTACCCAATATTTCCAAACTGAAATAGAAGCGATCTCATTTTTTACAGGAGCAGAGATGTATGTTCCGGGATTGTTTGGATCTTCAGCAGTAGCTGTTGAATCCCAAGAAACTAAAAGTTTATCAATTTCACTTTTGGTCATCTCGTAACGGAATTCGTCATCAATACCGGGTTGATCGAAACAAGTAATTGTTCCGTCTTTCAAAGCGGCATCTTTGATCACATCAAACAAACTCTTTCTGTCAAGAATAATTTGATCAGGGTAATACAAAGGATGGTTGATCTTTTCACGAAGGTCAATCACGCGCCATACACGTTTGCTCCACATTACATCGGCTTCACGCAAATGTGTATAGGGAATAGCTCTGCGAGTGCGGGTATTTTCTTTTGTATATACTCCATCAGGGTATTTTGGTGGCTTTGGTGCCAATACCTCTTGAGCGTAGCTAGTTAATGCTGCAAATGCAACAACAAATAGCGTTAAAAGAATTTTTACTTTTTTCATGACTGTTCCGTTTTAAAAATTTTATTTCACTTTGATCACACAACCAGGGATAGAACGAACTCCATCAGGTGCTTGAACTTTAACCTGCTCGATCAAGATCTTAGAGCCTGGTTTAGCCTTATTAAGCATTTCGCTCATTTGGCTAGTTTTAGAAGGACCTGAAGCAGGAGCATCAACGAATACACCATTGATGTTCATGGACATTACCCAAGAAATAACAGGGAATTTCAAGTCGAATACGAAATCCTCTAATTTAGGGATAACACCACCTGCTGATTGTAATTCACCTTTTGATGCTTTACCATCACCTGTGATACCAGCAAAAGAAGCCAATGGACTAGGAACTTTCTTAATACGGAATTCCATTTTACCCATTGATTTACTTCCTGTTTTTGTTTTCACAGAAACATTGATATCACATTTTGTACCACCACTTACTTTAACGATGTATTGTCCTTGTCCTTTAGAAACAATAGAACCACTAGCACCGGAAAGTGTAGCTACTACATCTGTAGGTGATGCACCTGCAACAGAAATAGCAACAGGATTCTCAACACCAATGTAGAATACATTCATTTTTGTAGGTGAAACAGCCATTGAAGGACGAGCAACCATGTAAGATGTTTCGAAAGGATATCCGGTAACTTTACCATCTTGTCCTTTTACATTAATAACACCTGTCAAGATTTGTTCCCCTTCTGAACCTGTTTTTGTTGAGTATTTACCTAAACCATTCTCAAATGTTTCCAATTTCGTAGAAGCACCTTTGATCAAGCCTGTTGAAGTATCTACTGCACCAATTAAGATCTCCGGATTAGAAGAAGAGTTATAAGCAGCAATAAAGATATCCGCTTTATATTCTTCACCTGAAATGATGTAATTTGATGGAGCAACTACTTTCGCAACTACTTTATCAAATTTGATAGTAGACTCATCTACATTTCTTAATAAGGTAGCTACAACATCTGACTCCGCATTCTTAACGTCATTTTTCAATTTCGCTAAAACGCTTAGTACAGCAGCAGCAGGTTGGTGGGCAAACAAATTACTTTCCCATTTCACCATACGCTCATCACCGATAGAGTACATTTCTTCAGTACTTAAACCCAATTTCAACGTCTTACGGTCTTTTTCAGGCACCTGATCAGTAATTGTTTTTTTATACTTCTCAATTCTTTCCTTTAAATCTTTAGACAGACCTGTTGCATTTTCAGCATCAGCTCCGGCACCAATCATTAATTCAGTAGGGATGTTATTCTCATCCTTACTTTCCAGATACATTAAGTGAAGAGTATCTGCTTGTTCTTTAGGAATTCCTTGAATTTTTTGATATAACTGACTCTTAATATCATCAATAAAAGCACAAAGTTCTTTTGATTCTTTTTGCACCTTTAAAGCTTTTTGTTCCCAAGGCTTAGCTCTGTCAGGATTTTCAGCTGTAGCTTTAGCAAACTTTTGATATAACAATCCGTTCTTCGTATCGAAGTTTTCGTTTGTAACATTTAAACTCTCTTCAATAATTACAAAGGCATTCAAGATCTCTTTTGATACGTTAAGCGCCAAAAGTGCTGTTAACACCAGGTACATCATACCAATCATCTTCTGCCTTGGGGTTTCTTTACCACCTGCCATAGCTTATAATTGTTTTCTATGATTAATATTTCTTTTAATAGTCGAATGAAAATAGTAATGATAGAGGAAACAATAGGTTTTTCAACCTATTATTTTCTCATAGCATTTAACATATTTCCATAAATAGTGTTCAACGATTCTAAGTTAGAAGAAAGTTGAGCGATTTGGTCTTTGTATTTTCTTGTATCATCAACCGAATCATTCAAGTTTTTCATTAGATCCGCTAAACCATCATAGAATTTAGAAGTAGCTTTTAAATGTTCGTTAGAACCTTGCAATTGTAACTCATAAGAAGCGTTCAATGCAGAAAGGTTTTTAGAAACTTTGCTTAATTGCTCACCGAAAGAAGCACCATCTTCATTAGATAATGACAATCCCATCAATGACTCAGCAGCTTTTGAATAAGAGCTAGATAAAGAAGCTACATTTTTAGCAGCAGACTGTACACTAGATACATATTCGTTAGTTGCAACTGAAGCATCAGCGATGTTAGACATTTTATTAGCTTGGTCACCTAAATGACGCATACCTTCACCTAAACTTGCAATAAGTTCCGGTCCGATCTTCGCTTCTTCTAACATGTTATCTAATTGTTCTGTAACAGAACCTTTATCTTCAATTTTAGCATGCTTCTCTTCACCTTCTTCACCATGCATACCAGCTAATTCAGGGTAAACCAAACTCCAATCCACTTCTTCGTGTGGCGGTTCAAATGCCGAGAAAAAGAAGATTACCGCCTCTGTAGACAAACCGATTACAAGCATCGGACCCGCACCTGGCCAGTGCATGATTTTAAACATCGCTCCAACGATTACGATTGCCGCACCAAATCCGTATAATTTGGCCATGAAACTTTTCCATTTTTTACCACCCATAATTTTTAAAGTTTAAATTGTTAATAATTGTTTTTATTTAGTTTAGATTAGAGATTTTCAAGTTTATAGGTCATCGCCTTTAGCGCGACCTAAGTATGTTTGAACACAACGGAAACCAACATAACATTTCGCTGTATCTTGATACTCGTAAGTTCTAGAGCTAGTTTGTAAGTAGTAACCTACATCTTTCCAAGAACCGCCACGAATAACTTTACGTTTTAACACGTTCGCTTCGTTATCTTGTGCTTCGTAAACATAATCCGGGTTTAAATCGTGTGCAAAGTCGTATGCAGACTCATCGAATGCATTACTTGTCCACTCAGCTGCATTTCCAGCCATACAATACAAACCGTAATCATTTGGGTTGTAAGACAAGATCTTCACCGTATGGAAACCACCATCAGGGATGTAGTTACCACGCATAGGTTTAAAGTTTCCTAAGAAACATCCCATTGCATTTCTGATGTAAGGACCACCCCAAGGATAAGGACTTAATGCATTACCACCACGAGCAGCATATTCCCACTCTGATTCAGTTGGTAAACGGAAGTCGTTCACAAATGTCTGACCGTTAGAGATCAACCAATTGTTGAACAATTCTGTTCTCCAGATACAAAATGCACGAGCTTGTTTCCATGTAATACCTACAACCGGATAATCATCATAAGCCACGTGCCAGAAATACATATTGGTCATAGGCTCATTGAATGAATAAGTGAAATCATGTACCCAAGCCAATGTATCAGGATAAACATTGATGATATCCTTCACGATAAACACGCTACGGTCTTTATCCTTACGCTCACGCATGCTGTAATTCCCGCTACCATCAGAGATAGGATCCTTCACATCGTAGTGACCTAACGTTTTGTTGTCGCCTACCGAAGTATTTTCCCAACCATTGATGAAATCTTGACCGTTTTGATCAGGAGATTTATTTGGTTTGAAACGATTTGACTTTTGAGCAGCCATACGGAAATTGATCCAATAGTATTCAAAATTCAATTTACGTGTATCAATTTGTCTACGTTTGTAGAAACGCTCTTCAGGAGGTAAGTACATAAACTCTAATGCCTCTCTGGTTCCTTGATCTTCCCACTCAATTTCCTCTTCCCAGTTCAATAATGGCGGGTCTAGATCTTGTCCATATTCATCCACAGAAATACCATGCTCACCAATACCATCATCAATCAAGTGACGGTGCGCTAATGAGTCGCGTACGTAATATACAAACTGGCGATACTCATTGTTAGAGATCTCTGTTTGGTCAATATAAAATGCTTGAACAGAAACTGTTTTAGACTTGGTAGTATGTGAATAAGGAGTATCCTCATCACTTGGACCCATATTGTAACTTCCCATTGGGATGTACAACATACCAAACGGATCGATATCGAACCACTCGGGACGTGGGTGAACACCTACAAGTTCTCCGGTACTTTGTTGGCAACTAGCCAAAGTAACAATAGAACCTAACAAGAGCAATTTTTTCATTGTTTTTTGTTTTTATATTAAACCCCTATTTTGTTACAAAATCACCACACACAAGTATGGTGATTTGATGATGAAATAGGGTAGCTTAAACGATAGTTTTGAAATAAGGTTACAAAAAATTAAATTTTTTATAAGAAACGTACATTCATGTGACCTTGTTTCTTCTCAGGTTTCGTAAACTTCTGGCAGAAACCTAACATAATTTCGTGTGTTCCACTGCTATGATTTTTGATAGCAGATAAAGTCAAATCGTAAGAGTAACCAAATTTTACTGTAGACTTTCCAGATTTCATTGGCCATTCTAAACCAGCCATAACAGGAATTGCATCTGTTAAACGGTAAGAAGCACCTACAAACACCATATTCTTCCATTTCAACAACATATTAATATCAACTTGTGTAGAAGAAGCATCGGATTTAGCTAAAACACCTGGAGTTAATTTGAATTCACTGAAGCTAAATGTATAACCAGCCATTACATAATAATGACGAGCTACTTTATAATCGAAATCATAGAATAATGGCGTATTTGCAGCGCCACCGCTCTTAGTTAATGTTTGCTCAGGTAAGTGTAATGAAGACAAACCAACATACAAGTTTTTATTAGTGTAGTACAAACCAAATCCCACATCGTAAGTAGTAGCTGCTGCACCACCCCAAGGAATTGCCTGATCAGTACCACCACCTGTAGCTGTAGACGTTCCATCAGGAGCTAACCATTTAGTACCATCAATTGATTTTTGAATCATTCCTGCATCAATACCTATACCTAATATACCCATATTTCCAAGAGGTAAATGATATGAATATGCCAATTTCGCTTTTAATGTTTTTTCGAACCCTAACTGATCTTGATCAACAGTTAAACCTATACCACCACCAAGAATACGCCCATAATCAAGGCTCAATAAACCTGTTTTTGGAGCTCCAGGAAAGTTAGTCCATTGTTGACGATAAAGCAAGGTTCCGCACAAAGCTTCACTTGTTCCAGCATAACCTGGATTCACCGCCAAACGGTTGAACATGTTCATACTGAACTGAGCATCTTGCTGTGCAAGAGCAACCAATCCAGTGATCGATAAAGCAATAGTAGTAAGGGTTTTTTTCATGTTTTCTGTGTTAAAAAATTAACAAAGTTTTATGCTTTTTTTAAAAATTATACTATTTGTCAGGTCGCTAAATTAGATATTAGTTTGTAAAAAACAAATTTTTTAAACATTTTATTGTTAAAAGTGGTTAATTTTTGATCCCCTACCCTAATTTTTGATAGGTCTGCCACCAACGATCCGGCATTTCATCCCTGCAAGCCGTTTCATAATCGCTATAAGAGCATGGAACCATGTGGTGACGTTCGAATTTTATCTGATGATTCACGGGATATGGCACATCCATCCACCAACGGTCGCTTTTATTGCTTTTATAAAAAACGATCTCATGCTCATGATTGGTAATTGAAACGCGATATTTGGTGTATTCCGACTTATCCACAATAGGATAATCCTTCTTACGGTTATAATACCCATCAATAAAGTACCAGATCATTTGTGCCACCAAATGGGCTGTTTGTTTATTCGTATCAAAAGCAGGATTGATCTCATAAAAACCAATGGATGTCAACTTATCGCTCATTCCAGCGTAACGGGTGATCTGACAGGCTTCTTCCCCATAAAATCCATTCGGGGATGCATTTCCATTTCCCGGAGCATCACTCTGACGGATCGCGGAAATATCAAATGTTACCACATCGGCATTACGCACGATCGGCTCTACATCTTCCATATTTTTTCGAAGAGCCCCCAAACGGTGGGCATCAAAATAAAGTTTGTTCATCAACTCAATGGAGTTTTGATCAACAAAATAGGTTTGATACCCCACATTACTGTAGTTAAACAATATGTTAGGCTTGTGTAAAATGATCTTGCTTAAATAACTTTCCGAATTCAATTCAGCATCACCATCACCAATATCAAAAGCTGAATCAACAGCAACAATATTGATGGTTTGCTCCATCTTTTGGTATGCCAAATAATTAGAATAGGTCAGATCTTGTCCGCCTCCAATAATTACGGGAATAATATTTTTCTTAAGCAATTGCGACAACACATCGCTTACTGCAAAATAACTATCTTCAATCGTGTTGCCTTTTCTGATGTTACCCAGATCAACGATCTTTGCTACATAATTTCCTTGAAAAAGTTTGTATAGATTTTCACGAACATAATCGGCAGCCAATCCACAACCTTCATTGTTGAGCGACTTTCTATCCTCCTCCACTCCAATGATCGCAAGATGCACTCCATCAAGATCAGGAAACTCTTCTCCCTTTTTGTAAACGTTTATAATTTTACCATACGCTGTTTCTGCATAGTTTTTACTGCCATTAAAATCGGCAACATCTACAGGAGAAAAATATTCTTGCATAGTATAACTAGTTGGAGCAATTCGCAGGTTGTACCTGCTTCATGAGTTTATCTATTTTTTCTTTGCCACTTTTTTTACAGCCTTTTTTGCTGCCCCGCCTGCCGGACGGGCAGGTTTTTTAGGTGCAGCCTTCTTTACAGCTTTCGCTGCTTTCTTAGGAGCTGCCGCTTTCCCGCCTTTCGGACGGGCAGGCTTAGCCGGTGCTGCTTTTGCTGCCGTCTTTTTCTTAAAACGATTTCCCTTACTTGCATTCTTAGGATCAGCTGCAATATCCAAACAATCTTGCAATGATAATCCTTTTGGATCAACACCTTTAGGCAATTTGAAATTATTATCACCCACCACCAAGTATGGTCCCCAACGACCATTCAACACTTGTACTTCAGGATTTTCAGGGAATGTTTTAATATACTTATCGATCTCCGCTTGACGTTTTGCGAGGATCAATTCAACGCAACGATCAGCAGAAACTGTCATTGGATCGTCTTCTTTTTTCAAAGAAACAAACACACTGTTGTGGCGTACATACGGACCAAAACGACCAACAGCTACTACCATTTCTTTCCCTTCAAATTCACCAACCGTGCGAGGAAGTTTAAACAGATCCAATGCTTCTTCAAACGTGATCGTTTCTAAACGTTGGTCTCTGCGCAAACTAGCAAATTTTGGTTTATTGTTTTCATCATCACCTTCGCCCAATTGCGCCATCGGACCAAAACGGCCAATACGCACATATACATTTTTACCGGTAACAGGATCCACTCCTAACAAACGCTCTCCACTTGCTCTCTCCGAATTTTCGGAAGTATTCTCGACACTTTTATGGAAAGGTTTGTAAAAGTCAGAAAGCATTTTTGTCCAATTGATCTTTCCTTCTGCGATCTCATCAAACTCCTCTTCTACCTTCGCAGTAAAATGAAAATCGAGGATCTGCGGGAATTCTTTCAACAAGAAGTCATTCACCACCATTCCAATATCGGTTGGGAACATTTTGTTTTTCTCCGCACCGGTACCTTCTGTTTTGGTTTCTTCTGTGATCTTATTTCCTTTTAGTGTAATTACACCGTAATTTCGTTGAACACCTTCTCTATCCTCTTTCACTACATATCCACGTTTTTGAACAGTAGAGATGGTTGGAGCATACGTAGAAGGACGACCAATACCTAACTCTTCCAGTTTTTTCACCAAGCTCGCCTCTGTGTAACGTGCAGGATGGTGTGTGAAACGTTGTGTCGCTGTGATCTCATTGGCGTTCAATTTTTCACCAACTTTTATTGGAGGTAACATTCCCTCTTGATTTTCTTCATCTTCATCATCTGTTCCTTCCAGATATACTTTCAAGAAACCATCAAATTTCAATACTTCACCTTGTGCAACAAATTTTTCTGATGCATTAGAAACAGTAATAACGGCAGTTGTTTTTTCCAACTCAGCATCACTCATTTGTGAAGCAATGGTACGTTTCCAGATAAGGTCATATAAACGTTTATCTGCTGAATCGCCTTCAATAGTAGAGTTTTGAATATAGGTTGGACGGATCGCCTCGTGCGCTTCCTGTGCTCCTTTTGATTTGGTTTTATACTGACGGATATTCAAATAATTCGCACCATAATTTCCGGTGATCGCTTCAGTTGCCTGACCAATCGCTGTATCCGACAAATTCACGGAATCCGTTCTCATGTAGGTGATCTTTCCACTTTCGTACAAACGCTGCGCAACTACCATGGTTTGAGCAACAGAAAAACCTAATTTACGTGCAGCTTCCTGCTGTAAAGTAGATGTTGTAAATGGTGCCGAAGGAGATTTTTTTGTAGGCTTTGTTTCAACCGATTCAATTGTAAAATCAGCCGATTCACATTTTTTTAAGAACGCTTTTGCCTCATCGTGTGTCGCAAATTTTTTATTCAACTCCGCTTTCACAACTGATTTTCCTGAAACAAAATTAGCTACTACTTTATATGTTGAAGTGCTCTTAAAATTCATGATCTCGCGTTCGCGCTCCACGATCAATCGAACGGCAACAGACTGTACACGTCCTGCAGATAATGACGGACGAACTTTTTTCCAAAGGATCGGAGAAAGTTCAAAACCAACCAGACGATCTAATATTCTACGTGCTTGCTGCGCATCTACCAAATGTTTATCAATGGTACGGGGATTCGCAATTGCATTTTTAATAGCAGGCTTGGTGATCTCATGAAATACAATACGTTTTGTATTTTTTCCATCCAGCCCCAATGACTCGTATAGATGCCATGAGATGGCTTCTCCCTCACGGTCCTCATCGGTTGCTAACCAAACAGTATCTGCTTTTTTTGCTAATGATTTTAATTCGCTGACCACCTTTGTTTTATCCGGTGATATTTCATAGGTAGGTGTGAATTTATTTTCAATATCTACTCCTAAACCTTTTTTAGCGAGGTCACGAACGTGACCAAAACTTGACTTAACTACAAATCCTTCCCCTAAAAATCCTTCTATCGTTTTTGCCTTTGCAGGCGACTCCACAATCACTAAATTTTTGCTCATACGCTAGCTCCTTTTAAAAATTATTTTCCCAAAATAGAGACCGATCATTTTTCGAATCGGTTGCAAAGAAAACAAATCAAAAAGGAAAATTCCAAATTTAATTTGCAAATGTCAATTCATATATATATATAATATATATATAATTTTTTATTTTTTTTAACGAATATTTGGATTGCGCCATTTTGTCACCCTGTCTTTTTTAGTTACCTTTGCGTTCCATTAAAATAAAAATGAGCGAGAATAAAGTAATTGACGAAAGTAAACAAGGTGAAGCCTTGATGGTGGAGCAACCCAAAAACGCGAATGGAAAAAAACTTTTCCTGGAGAGTTATGGCTGTGCGATGAATTTTTCAGATAGTGAGATCGTTGCATCCATATTAAAAGACAAAGGATTCAGTACCACTCAGGATTTTTTTGAAGCAGATGTGATCTTTGTGAACACCTGTGCTATCCGTGAAGGCGCTGAACAACGTGTCCGTCAGCGTTTGAATGAATATAAAAAAGCGAAGAAAACGAATCCGGACCTGATCGTTGGAGTATTGGGATGTATGGCGGAACGTTTAAAATCTAAATTCCTGGAAGAAGAAAAACTGGTGGATATTGTTGTGGGACCCGATGCATACAGAAGTTTGCCTGAACTGATCGAAACAGCAGAAACCGGTCAAAAAGCAGTGAATGTTCTTTTATCGAAAGAAGAGACCTATGCCGATATTGCTCCTGTTAGATTGGGTAGCAATGGCGTGAGTGCATTCATCAGTATTACACGTGGTTGTGATAACATGTGTTCTTTCTGTGTTGTTCCATTCACCAGAGGTAGAGAAAGAAGTCGCGACCCTGAAACCATCGTTCAGGAAGCCAAAGATCTGTTTGAACAAGGTTATAGAGAAGTAACATTGTTAGGACAGAATGTGGATTCTTATTTATGGACCGGAGGAGGATTAAAAAAAGAAAATCCTACAAAAGAAGAATTAGAGCATGCAACAACATTTGCACAGCTGCTTGAAAAAGTAGCTTTGGTACATCCTGATCTTCGTGTTCGCTTCAGCACATCACATCCCAAAGACATGACCGATGATGTGTTGTACACGATCGCGAAATATGAGAATATTTGCAATTACATTCATTTACCGGTTCAGTCGGGTAACTCAAGAATACTGGAAATGATGAACCGTGGATATACACGCGAGTGGTATATAAGTCGCATCGACTCGATCAGAAAGATCATTCCTGATTGTGCGATATCGATGGATATCATCACCGGATTTTGCTCTGAGACAGAAGAAGAACATCAGGATACCTTATCGTTGATGGAATATGTGAAGTATGATTTCGGTTATATGTTTGCTTACAGCGAACGTCCAAAAACATTAGCAGAACGTAAATACAAAGATGATGTGCCGGCTGAAGTAAAAAGCAGAAGATTAGCAGAGATCGTGGATCTTCAATTAAAACATTCTGCTTTAAGAACAAAAGAAGGCTTAGGCAAAGTACACCGTGTATTGGTGGAGGGCGTATCCAAAAAATCAAAAGAGCAATTGTTTGGCAGAAATTCACAAAGTCTGGTAGTTGTTTTTCCGAAAGAAAATTACAAACCGGGCGATTATGTGAATGTACTGGCAGAATCTTGCACAGGTGCTACATTGATCGGGAAAGTAGTAAAATAGAAACAAGAGAATAGAGACAAGACCCTAGATTATGCACAATTTTAAGCAATTACTAATTTGGCAAAAATCAATGGATTTAACAGATTCTATTTTCCTTTATTGCAAAGATTTACCTAAGGAAGAACGATATAACCTGATAGATCAAATGAACAGATCTTCATGCTCAATTCCTTCCAACATTGCTGAAGGATCAGGCAAGAGAACAAATTTGCCGTTTAAGGAATATCTTTCTATTTCGTTATGCTCTGCATATGAGCTGGAAACTCAACTACTGATTAGTGAGAGAAGAAATTATGGTAAAAAGGATTTATTAATACATTGCCTAGAGTTAGCAAAAGAAGTACAAAAAATGATCTTTACTTTTAGGGAAAAATTACCTTGAAATTGAAATTTACGTCTTTAATCTTGCATCTTTAATCTTGATTCTTAGTATGACATTACAAGAAATAAAAAACAGATTTGGAATCATTGGTAGTTCAGCACTACTTGACCGCGCAATAGATATTGCAAAGCAAGTGGCTCCAACAGACCTAACGGTTTTGATCACCGGTGAAAGTGGAACAGGGAAAGAAGTATTTCCACAGATCATTCATGCATTGAGTGCCCGCAAACACGGACAATACATTGCAGTGAACTGTGGTGCTATTCCGGAAGGAACGATCGACTCCGAATTATTCGGACATGAAAAAGGATCCTTTACCGGAGCGCATGAAGCACGCAAAGGTTATTTTGAAGTGGCTAACGGAGGAACTATCTTTTTAGATGAGGTGGCAGAAATGCCAATGGCTACACAAGCCCGTTTATTGCGTGTACTGGAAAGCGGAGAATTCATAAAAGTAGGTTCTTCCAAAGTATTAAAAACAGATGTACGTGTAGTAGCAGCAACAAATGTAAACATCCAACAAGCTATTGAAAAAGGGAAATTCAGAGAAGATCTTTATTACCGTTTGAATACAGTTCCGATCATTGTTCCGCCATTACGCGAACGCAAACAGGACATTCACCTTCTCTTCAGAAAATTCGCTGCTGATTTTTCTGCAAAATACCGTATGCCAACCATCAAGTTAGATGCAGAAGCAGAACAAATATTGAGCAATTATTATTTCCAGGGAAATGTTCGTCAGCTAAAAAATATCACTGAACAAATTTCGGTGATTGAAAAAACTAGAGATATTAATGCTGAAACGCTTTTAAAATACTTACCGGTCAACCAAACCTCTCAACTACCTGTATTGACAAGTAACACATCAGGTGGAGTTGGAAACGATTTCAGCGAACGTGATATACTTTACAAAGTATTGTTCGATATGAAAAAAGATCTGACAGACTTAAAAAAAGTAGTGGTAGATCTTATTGAGAATGACAATCAAATGAATCATGATTTTCATCCGGAGAATGCAACGATCATTAAAAAATTATATCAAGATGTGGGATCACCTGAAACTACGATCCAGCTGGGTTACAACACCTCCACTCCAACGGTGATCAGTGAGAACAATGCGAAGATGATCGAAGTGGAAGAAACACTTTCATTGCAGGAAATTGAAGAAGATATGATCAAAAAGGCCTTGGCAAAACATAAAGGCAAACGTAAGAATGCTGCTAAAGAGCTGGGGATATCTGAACGTACCCTGTACAGAAAGATCAATGAATATAACATAAAATAGAAATCAACTATTCAGCATTTTGAGCAAAGCATTTACATATCTATCATTATCAAAAATGAAAGAGAAAGCAATTCTACTTTTCACTTTTTTCGTTTTGATTGTTGGATTACCTGCTTGCAAAATGCATTATGGTTTTAGTGGAGCTACCATTCCACCGGAAGCGCAAACCGTATCGGTACAATACTTTCAAAATCAAGCATCATTAGCACCTCCTACCTTAAGTCAGGTGTTCACAGAAGCCTTGCGCGACCGCTTGAGTTCTCAAACCCGTTTGGGCTTAGTGAATAAAAATGGTGATCTGGATTTTGAAGGTAGCATCACCGGCTATTCAACTGCACCCATTGCTATTCAGAGTACGGATTTAGCAGCATTGAACCGTTTGACAATAACGGTAACGGTAAAATACAAATGCAGTTTTGATGAAAAAAAGAATTTCGAACAAAGTTTTTCTAGATTTGCAGACTATAACAGCGATCAAAGTTTAAGCTCTGTTGAGCAGGAATTAATTCAACAGATCAATGATCAGTTAACACTGGATATTTTTAACAGAGCGCTGAACGACTGGTAACCTCATCCGTTCTGCAAAAGCAGAACACCTTCTCCAGAAGGGAGAAGGGAAGCGGAGAGAAATTTTAACGAACATGAACAAAGGACAATTCATATCATACATGGAAGCACCGGAAAAGCTCACAGCTACCGATGCTATTCAACTTGCTGATGTGTTAAAAGTGTTCCCTTATTTCCAGACAGCGCATTTGCTTTACGCAAAAAGTTTGCACAATACCGAAAGTATTCATTACAACAATCAGCTCAAAACAACAGCAGCCTTTGTGAGCGACCGCAAAGTATTGCACCGCTTGATCACAAACCGCCATGAGTTGATCGAACAGGTGATCCCTAAAATAACAAGTCCTGAGATCGAGGCTGTGATCGAAGACAAAAAGATAGAGCAAGCTGTAAAAGAATTGATCCGCGAGGAAGTGATCGAACAGAAAATTGAGCCTGTTGTTCAAGTGGAAGAGATCAAGCATGAAGTGGAAGAGATCGAGGAGATCGATGTTCCTGCTCAGGAGATCATGGAAGAAAAGGTGATCGAAAAGATACAGGAGCTTATTGAAAAAGAGAAATCGCAAGAGGAGATCCCTTCACAAGAAACAGTAGACGCTACCCAAGAACAGGAAGAGCTGAAGCTTTCATTGAAAGATATTTTAGCAAAAGAACGTTTAAATACCGAAGAACTCACTGTTACTGAATTAGAGAAAGAATACTTGAGTTCAGCTGCTGATACTGCCGTTGAGATAGAAATGCTTACCACAGAGGTGGAAAAAGAAGAGGTAGCAGCAGAAAACACGGAAACCGTAGAGTCAAATTTTGTATTGAACACCGCTCCGGCCGAAGAAGAAAACAAGGAAATTGCTGTTGATCCGGAGAAATTATCATTCACTGATTGGTTAAAACATATCAATAACGAAGAAAAAGAAGTCTCGATAGAGGAAAACGATAGCCATCCAAGCTCTAAAGCCCCTACTCCATTCGACCTGATCGATAAGTTCATCAAGGAAGAGCCGAAGATCAGCCGACCAAAGACCGAGTTTTACAATCCGGTGAACATGGCGAAGCAGAGTGTGGCAGACGATATCACCTTTGTAAGTGAGACTTTAGCTAAAATATACGTTTTGCAGGGGAATTATGCCAAGGCAATTCAGGCCTATGAAAATTTACGCTTGAAATATCCAGAAAAAAGACTTTACTTTGCATCCCAAATTAAAAATTTACGAAAACTGATTAATCAACAAAAACAATAATAACATTATGGGAACTCTTATTTCAGTCATCATAGTAATAGTAAGCATACTTTTAATTTTAGTGGTATTGGTACAAAATTCAAAAGGTGGTGGTTTAGCTTCTACTTTCTCTTCATCTAACCAGGTGATGGGTGTTCGCAAAACAGCCGACTTTTTGGAAAAAGCAACTTGGACATTAGCAATTGCTTTATTGGTATTAAGCTTATTATCTACAGCCTATACAAAACCAACTGCAGGATCAAGCACTGCTGATGGTGGCGGATCGAAAACAAAAGAGATCGGAAGTACAAAAAGCGATGGTGGTGCAGCAACAAACAATGCTTTGCCTTTAACTACTGATTCGGCAAAATAATAAGGAATAATCCTCTTTCAAAATGTCAGAGTGTCACAAACATTTCTGACATTTTTCATTTCTAAATCTGAAAAATTGTCCTTTATTCTTTTTTTTCAACTGCTTTGGCACAAATTCTGACTAAGAAAGGGCGATTTTAAATTTTAATCTTTAAACATAAAAACTATAATAAAATGGCAAAAATTGTTATTAAACCAGTAGCAGGAACTCAAAACAGAGTTGTTGTAGAAGCTGCTGCCGCAGAAGAAAAAACAGCAGGAGGGATCATCATCCCTGATACAGCAAAGGAAAAACCACAACGTGGAAAAGTAGTAGCTGTAAGTGATATTGACGATAAAGGCAATAAGCCTGTAGTAAAAGTTGGAGATATGGTTTTGTATGGCAAATATGCCGGAACTGAGATCCAGATAGAAGGAAAAGATCTATTGATCATGCGTGAGAGCGATATTTTCGCGATCGTATAAGAATGATAACTGTTCTAAACAAGAATTAAAAACTATTAAACTATAAAACAATGGCAAAAGATATTTTATTTAATGTAGATGCACGCGACCGTTTGAAAAAAGGTGTGGATGCATTAGCAAATGCAGTGAAAGTAACATTAGGTCCAAAAGGAAGAAATGTGATCATCGACAAAAAATTTGGTGCACCTAGCGTAACAAAAGATGGTGTTTCTGTAGCAAAAGAAATTGAGTTGAAAGATCCTGTGGAGAACATGGGAGCTCAAATGCTGAAAGAAGTTGCATCTAAAACTGCTGATGCAGCAGGTGATGGAACAACTACTGCTACTGTATTGGCACAAGCAATTGTAACTGCAGGTTTAAAGAATGTGGCTGCAGGTGCTAATCCAATGGACTTAAAACGTGGTATCGACAAAGCTGTTGCAGCTGTTGTAGACAATTTAAGAAACCAATCGAAAAAAGTTGGTGACGACAATAAAAAGATCGAACAAGTAGCTACGATCTCTGCTAACAACGACAACACAATTGGAAAGTTGATCGCTGAAGCGATGGGCAGAGTGAAGAAAGAAGGAGTGATCACTGTTGAAGAAGCAAAAGGAACTGAAACAACTGTAGAAGTTGTAGAAGGTATGCAATTCGACAGAGGATACATCTCTCCTTACTTTATTACGGATGTAGATAAAATGCAAGCAGTTCTTGAAAATCCATACGTATTGATCTATGAGAAAAAGATCTCCGGTATGAAAGAATTGTTACCGATCCTTGAGAAAGCAGTTCAAACAGGAAAACCATTGTTGATCATTGCAGAAGACTTAGATGGCGAAGCATTACAAACATTGGTTGTTAACCGTTTACGTGCTAACTTAAAAATTGCTGCGATCAAAGCTCCGGGCTTTGGCGACAGAAGAAAAGCAATGTTAGAAGATATCGCTATCCTAACAGGTGGTGTATTCATCAGCGAAGAGCGTGGATTCAAATTAGAAAATGCGGATCTATCTTTCTTAGGTAAAGCTGAAAAAGTAACGATCGACAAAGACAATACAACAATTGTAGGTGGTGCCGGTAAAAAAGCGGAGATCACTGCACGTGTGAACCAGATCAAAGCACAGATCGAAACAACAACATCTGACTACGATAAAGAAAAATTACAAGAGCGTTTAGCTAAATTAGCAGGTGGTGTTGCTGTATTATATGTAGGTGCTGCTACTGAAGTGGAAATGAAAGAAAAGAAAGACCGTGTGGATGATGCATTAGCTGCTACACGTGCTGCTGTAGAAGAAGGAATTGTTCCGGGTGGTGGTGTTGCCTATATCCGAGCAATTGATGGATTAGAAAAATTAAAAGGCGATAACGAGGATGAAATGACAGGAATTGCGATCGTGAAACGTGCTATTGAAGAGCCATTACGCCAGATCATTGCCAATGCAGGTGGTGAAGGTGCTGTGATCGTTCAAAAAGTACGTGAAGGAAAAGCTGACTTCGGATACAATGCCCGTACAGAGAAATTCGAAAATCTGTTTGCTGCAGGTGTGATCGATCCAACTAAAGTATCACGTGTTGCATTAGAGAATGCAGCTTCTATTGCTGCTATGCTTTTAACAACAGAGTGTGTGTTAGCTGAGATCAAAGAAGAAGCTCCTGCAATGCCAATGGGTGCTCCAGGAATGGGTGGAATGGGCGGAATGATGTAATCATCCCCTCTCATACAAATACAATAAAAAAACTCCTGAGCGATGCTCAGGAGTTTTTTTATTGTACCTACTCTCCTATTCTCATTCGCAAATAGAATGGATGAAAATTAAAAAGGCTTTATGCAATGCATAAAGCCTTTTAGTATTATTCAGAGATATTTATTTTTCGAATTTGTTATACCCTTTTGGAGTATCAAACATTGTAGGATCGATATCTTTCTTCGTGATCTTAGTAACTTCCAATTTCACAGTTTCTTTTCCACCTGCATCTGTTTGAACAGATAACATCGGGAATCCGTTTTTCACATCAGTGATCTTTAAGAAATAAACAGAAGACTTATCTTTTCTGTTCAACTGACGTAATAATTTCTCGAAGAAAGAAAATTTACCATCAGCTACCCAATACGTGATCGTTACACCTTCTTCAGCATTTGTAACAATATACTCCTGACATTTATAACCTTGAAGATTTTTTACGTTTTGACCTTTTTTCACATTACATGTTCCTTTTACTACAGGAGCAGCAGGAGTTGGTTGATCCATATACAATTTACGCTCGTGGTTCAAGGATTTCATTGTTTTACCTTGCATATCTACAAGGAAAGTCCCTTCTACTTTACGTGATTTTGAACCGATCTCATCAATTCTTACTTGATCGCCTTTCACATAATATACATAGTTTGTTGTATCGCTTGGAGTCATTTTTTTGAACTCGATCGTCCCTTCGAAAGTTTGTGCAGTTGCATTAAAAGCAAAAGCAAGCATTACCACTAAAATGGAGCTTAGTTTTAAAATAGATTTTTTCATTGCTGTTATTTTTTGTTTGTTAGTTTTGTAATGTGCGTACTAAAATACTAAAATTTTGATACGGCTCAACCGTTATTCAAAACTCGTACCAAAAAAGTTAATAAGTTTATCAAACAAGGGGTTATTACATGGCAGAACACAATGATATCGGGCGAAAAGGGGAAAAAGCAGCTTCTGATTTTTTGAAAAATAAAGGGTATAAAATCCTCGATTTGAACTGGCGCTGGGAAAAATTGGAAGCCGACATTATTGCCCTTGATAAAGATATGCTGGTAGTGGTGGAAGTCAAAACACGCCAAACCGATGTTTTTGGTGAACCGGAAACATTTGTTAAAAAACAGAAACAAAAGAATCTCATCAAAGCCGCACACGAATACATTACTCAAAAGGAATTAACACACGAAGTACGGTTTGATATCATCTCTGTTCTGATGAACAAAAAGCAGACGCAAGTGAATCATATCGAAAATGCCTTCTCCACCAGCCATTAATTCGCTTCCAATACCGAAAAGCCCGATTTATTTGATTACCTTTGCAAAAAATTATTACAATGGCTAAAGAATTCAAACGTAACACAGGCAAAGATTCCCGTCCGAAAAAGACAGGAGATTCAAAAAAAGGCAAAGACAAAAAACCTTCTTTTAATCGTTATCGTGATGATTCAGGCCCTTCTGATTTCGGAACTAAGAAAAATTCAAGTTATAGCGACTTCAGAAAAAAGAGAAGCAGCGATACCAAACCTGATTTCAAGAAGAAAAGGGAGTTCAAAGAAGATGATTTCTCCGGAGAAGAGCGCAAACCGGCTTTCAAAAAGAGAGATGGTGACTTCGAAAAGAAACCAAGCGCATTTAAGAAAACCGCAAAGCCTAAGGTTGACAAAGAATATGAAAAGTGGGATGATGTTGATTCATTTGATGGAGAAGGTAGCAAAAGAAAAGGCAAACCGGAAAATTATTCCCGTCCCTATAAAAAGAAAGAATATACCAAGCGAAGCGGATCTAAGAACAGCGAACAGAAAAAAAGCGGATCCAACGATGGCACCATCCGTTTGAACAGATATATTTCCAATGCAGGTATTTGCTCTAGAAGAGAAGCAGATGATCTGATCTCCAGCGGTGTGATCCAGGTAAATGGAAAAACCATCACGGAGATGGGCTATAAGGTAAAACCTACCGATGTGATCAAATATGGCGGTCAGACCTTGAAGAAAGAGCGCATGGTGTACCTGATCTTAAACAAACCGAAAGATTATATCACCACATTTGATGATCCTCAAAAACGTAAAACCGTATTAGAGCTTATTCAAGATGCTTGCCGTGAACGTATCTATCCGGTTGGACGATTGGACAGAGCGACTACAGGATTATTATTATTTACCAATGATGGTGAACTGACCAAGAAACTAACCCATCCACGTTATGGTGTTCGTAAGATCTACCATGTAGAATTGGACAAACCATTAAAAAGAACCGATTTTGATCAAATAGCTGAAGGTATTGAATTGGAAGATGGAGAGATCAAAGTGGATGAAATATCCTACGTGGGTGATGGAAGCAACAAAAAAGAGATCGGTATTGAATTACATTCCGGAAAGAACCGTATCGTAAGAAGGATCTTTGAACACTTCGGTTACAATATCCGTAAGCTGGACAGAGTGATCTTTGGTCCATTAAGCAAAAAGGACCTTCCTCGCGGAAGATGGAGATTCCTTACAGAAGCAGAAATTGGAATGCTGAAAATGATCAGCTCCGAAAAATAACAGAAAGCCTCCCGGAGACCGGGAGGCTTTTTTCATACTAAAACTTATTCACCCCCCGTTATTGATAACATCTTTTTAGGAGGCTACCAACCGGCTTTCTTATTTATAAAATTTGTATAACAATAACACACATTGGAAAACAAGGAATCAAATACCATTCTTCCTGAAAAACCTAAAAAGGAAAGCCGCTTCTTCCGGTTCATCCTGAAATTCATTTTATTCATTGTTATCGCTGTTATAACACTGTTGGGTGCCGGAGTGGTTATTGGTTATTATTATCAGGACGAAGTAAAAGAATATGTGATCGGAGAGCTTAATAAACAATTGAACACACAAGTGATCGTGGATGGAAAAGACATTGACTTCACCGTTATCAAAAGCTTTCCTTATGCTTCTATTAATTTTAAGAATATAAAAGCATTGGATGCTATTCCACAGGAACCAAAAGATACACTCTTCAATGCCAAAGAGATCTCCCTGCAATTTAACCTGATCGATATTTTCAAAAAGGAATACAAGATCAAAAAACTAACGATCGATGATACGGAATTGAATATCCGTATCGACAAAGAAGGAAACGACAATTTTCATTTCTGGAAAGAAAGCAACGATACCAGCGCTTCCAATTTTTCCTTTGAATTGGAAAAGATCGTCCTTACGAATACACACATTGTTTACAACAATAAAAAGGCTAGACAATACACCGATCTTACTGTCAAGAAATGTCAACTATCGGGCAACTTCTCTACGCAGCGCTATACGCTCGAAACAGAGAATACCATTTATGTAAAAAAACTTAAGATCGAAAAAAACAATTATCTGAATGATAAAACGATCTACTCCAATGTATCCATGGAGATAGACAATGAACTGGATGCCTATAAGATCAAAGAAGGACATTTTAAGATCGAAGATCTGGCATTTGATATTTACGGAAATATTGTGAACACCGGCAAAAATCCTGTTTTGAATTTAGGAATAAAAGGAAAAGACATGGACATCCGTTCTGTATTATCACTCATCCCTGAAAAACACAAAGAGAAGATCAACAACTATAAAAGTGATGGAGAATTTTATTTCAATGCTACCGTTCAGGGCAGCATAGGCAATGACAATACACCGGAGATAAAAGCCGACTTTGGAATTAACAATGCGACCATCACACAAAGCAGTAGCAATATCACATTGGAACGTGTAAATCTGAAAGGATCTTTCTTTAATGGAAACAAGAATGCTCCTTCTACTCTTACATTAAATCCGGTGTCGTTCACGATCAATCAAGGACTAGTGAATGGCAACATTGCCTTGAACAATTTAAACAATCCATCGTTTGCGGGTAGAGTAAACAGTAATATCAATTTAACGGAGCTGCAACAATTTTTAAAACTCGATACCATTGAAAGTGTAGCAGGATCGTTGAAGATAGATGCGGAGTTCAGTGCCGATGCAGGGATCGGTGAAGGAAGCAGTTATGACAACATCAACACGAACGGAACACTGAACATTGTTGATGCATCCGTAAAGATCAAAAACAACAAATTAAGTTTCAGCAATCTGAATGGTGATTTTAAATTCAATAAAAATGATCTGATCATTGATCTGTTCAAAGGAAATATTTCCAATACCGATTTTGAATTAAAAGGCTTTTTTAGAAACATCATCACCTTCCTTATCAAAGAGGATCAGGACATGACCATTGAAGCCAGCTTGAATTCAAAGAATGTAAACTTGAACGAGTTGCTGGAGAATAAAAATGAAGAGAAGAAAGAGAGTGCTTATAAACTAAAATTCTCTGAGCACATTGATGTGAACCTGAATACGGAGATCGAACATTTGGAATTCCGGAAGTTCAGTGCCGACAAAATTCAAGGTGTGATCAAACTGAAAGATCAAAAACTTTTTGCCGATCCTCTTACTGTTAATACCATGAATGGAAGTATCACTACCAGCGGTATGGTGGATGCATCCGACAGCAGTAAGATATTAGTGACCTGTTACAGTGATGTGAACAAGATCAATGTTACCAAAATGTTTGAGCAGTTCGAAAACTTTGGTCAAACAGCTGTTACCAGCAAAAACATCAAAGGCGTGGCTACAGCCAAGATCAATTTTGCATCGGTATTGGCCCCCGACCTGAAGATGGATCTGAGCAAGCTCTATGCAGCGGTGGATATGACCATTGAGAATGGTGAGTTGAATAATGTAGAGTCAATGAAAAGCATGTCGCGCTTCATTGAATTAAAAGATCTGGAGAATGTAAAATTTGCCACACTAAAAAATCAGATCGAAATAAAAGATCAGAAGATCAGCATTCCGAAAATGGAGGTTAAATCAAATGCAATAAACATTACTGCATCGGGCACCCATACTTTCAGCAATGAGATCAATTACAAGATCAAATTATCCTTGAATGAACTATTGGCGAAGAAAGCTAAAAAGGCGAAGAAAGAGAACGAAGAGTTTGGCGAAGTGGCTGATGATGGGCTGGGCAGAACCAATATCTTCCTATCGATGACCGGAACCATTGACGATCCAATCATCAAATACGATAGCAAAAGTGCTATTCAAAATGTAAAAGAAGATCTGAAAGTAGAAAAACAGACACTAAAAACCATTCTGAAGGAAGAATTCGGCTTGTTCAAAAAAGACAGTACACTCACTTCGAAACCAAAAGAAGAAAAGAAATTTACCATCCAATGGGAGGAAGCCGATAAAAAAGAAGAAAAGAAAGAGTTAAAAAAGCCAAAAAAGCCCGAAGAGGATGATTTCTGATACCAACAGGCTATCAACAAGTTATTAACATTTGAAGAGGGTTTTTAACATGCTATTTCTTTTCCTATTTATATTTATTTAATTTGAAACCTCTAATCTAAAAACAGTAATCATTGCTATGAAAATGAAATCTATTTTCTCTATAACAACAGCAATCATCGCTTTTGTTATAGCTTTTAACACACAGTCGCATGCACAAGCCAAGTATTTCCCTGGATATGTGATCCTTCTGAATGGTGACACGCTTAAAGGTGAAGTAAAGAAAAACCCTAAAAAAGAGTTCGACAACTTTGCAAAAGCATCGTACCGCAAAAAGGAGAATGTAGATATGAAAACCTACAATGCTACTAAGATCAAAGAATATTGCGTGGACGGAGTAGTATTCGTTTCCAGAAACATTGATGGAGAGCAGGTATTTGTAAAACGTCTTTCTAAAGGCAATGTTTGCTTATACGAAGCGCAGGTAGAAGTTCTACAAATGAATGAGATCAAGGTAAAATCGGATTATTTCATGGAAAAAGAAGGTGGAGAATTCGTAAAGATCAAATCCGGCAAGTTCAAAAAACAGGTAACCGAGGCCATGTCTGATAATGAAGACATTGTAAAAGCACTGGAAGAAAAGAAATACGATTACGACAATATTGTCGAATTATTCAAAGAATACAACAAAGCGTCCAACTAAGACTTTTTGCTATACATCAAAAACGCCCAAACACACTGTTGTTTGGGCGTTTTCATTTTAGTGCATGTTAATTTGTCACCCTTCCCTCCAAAGGAACAGTTTTTGTCAAAACACAAGCGATTTTTATAGCTCAAAACTGGTAAAAATCACTATTTTTGCAATCCTTGTAACGAATTATTAAAATTAAGAGAATGTTAGATTTTTTCACCAAGAGCATTTCCAAATTTTTTGGAACCAAATCCGATAGAGATTTAAAAGAGATACAACCCATCGTTGAGCAAATATTAGCTGAATATCCAAAATTAGCATCCCTAAGCAACGACCAGTTAAGAGGCAAAACAGCAGAGTTCAAAAAACGCATTGCCGAGTTTTCCGCAGCAGAAAGAAAACAAGTAGAAGAGATCCGTGCGAAGATCGATACCGACCTTTCTTTAGATGTAGAAAGCAAAGAAAGCATGTATGAGCAGATCGATGAGTTGGAAAAGACCATCATCAAAAAGAATGAAGAAGCGCTGAATGATATTTTGCCGGAAGCATTTGCTGTTGTTAAAGAAACAGCGAGACGATTAAAAGAATTAAAATCCATCGAAGTAACAGCTACGGAGCACGACCGCAAAATAGCGGCTAAACGTAAAGGTGTAGAGATCAATGGCGACAAAGCTATTTGGCTGAACACCTGGATGGCTGCAGGAAATGAAGTTAGCTGGGACATGTTGCATTACGATGTGCAGTTGATCGGTGGTATCGTGTTGCATCAAGGGAAGATCTCTGAGATGGCAACAGGGGAAGGTAAAACATTGGTTGGAACATTACCTGTTTATTTGAATGCACTTACCGGATTGGGAGTACATGTGGTAACGGTAAACAACTATTTGGCGAAACGTGATAGTGAGTGGAACGGACCATTGTTCGAATTCCATGGATTAACAGTTGATTGTATCGACTTACACGAACCGAATTCAGAAGAACGCAGACAAGCGTATTTAGCAGATATCACTTACGGAACCAATAACGAATTTGGTTTCGATTACTTGCGTGATAACATGGCACGTTCACCGGAAGATCTGGTACAACGTAAACACAACTATGCGATCGTGGATGAGGTGGATAGTGTATTGATCGATGATGCACGTACACCATTGATCATTTCGGGTCCGACACCTAAAGGCGACAATCAGGAGTTTGCTCCATTGAAACCAAGAATTGAGCGCATTGTAAACGCACAAAAAACATACATCAACACGGCATTAACCGATGCGAAACGTTTGATCGCAGAAGGCAACACCGGTGAAAAAGAAGGCGAAGGCGGAATGGCTTTGTTACGTGCTCACCGTGGTTTACCAAAGAACAAAGCCTTGATCAAATTTTTAAGTGAGCCGGGTATCCGTGCCATCTTACAAAAAACAGAGAATCATTATTTACAAGATCAATCACGTGAAATGCACAAGGTGGATTCACAATTGTTCTTTGTGATTGATGAAAAACATAACTCTATTGAGTTAACTGAAAAAGGATTGGAGCTGATCTCCTCTTCTTCCGAAGATGCGAAATTCTTTGTGTTACCGGATATCGGAACAGAGATCGCATTGTTAGAAAAAGCAAACTTAAGCACTGAAGAAAAAGCAGCTAAGAAAGAAGAATTGATCCGTGATTATTCCATCAAATCGGAGCGTGTTCATACCATCAATCAGTTATTGAAAGCATACACATTATTCGAAAAAGATGTGGAGTATGTGATCATGGATGGAAAAGTGAAGATCGTGGATGAACAAACCGGCCGTATCATGGAAGGTCGTAGATACTCTGATGGATTACATCAGGCGATAGAGGCGAAAGAGAATGTAAAAGTAGAAGCAGCTACACAAACGTATGCTACTGTTACTTTACAAAATTATTTCCGTATGTACAGTAAGCTGGCAGGTATGACCGGTACTGCTGAAACGGAAGCAGGCGAGTTCTGGGACATTTACAAATTGGATGTAGTGACGATCCCTACTAACCGTCCTATTCAACGTAAAGATTACGAAGATCTTGTTTACAAGACCAAGCGTGAAAAATACAATGCTGTTATTGATGAAGTAGTGAAATGTGTAGAAGCAGGCCGTCCGGTACTTGTAGGTACAACATCTGTTGAGATCTCCGAGTTATTGAGCCGTATGTTGAAATTACGCAACATCAAGCACAATGTATTGAATGCGAAATTACATCAAAGAGAAGCAGAGATCGTTCAGGAAGCAGGTTTACCGGGAACAGTGACCATTGCTACCAATATGGCGGGTCGTGGTACGGATATCAAATTGGGGCCTGGCGTAAAAGAAGCGGGTGGTTTAGCGATCATCGGTACTGAGCGTCATGAATCGAGACGTGTGGATCGTCAGTTACGCGGTCGTGCCGGTCGTCAGGGCGATCCGGGATCATCACAATTCTTTTCATCATTGGAAGATGACTTGATGCGTTTATTCGGATCGGAGCGTATTGCGAAGATGATGGACAGAATGGGTATTCAGGAAGGTGAAGTGATCCAGCATTCCATGATCACCAAATCAATTGAGCGTGCACAAAAGAAAGTAGAAGAAAATAACTTCGGTATCCGTAAACGTTTGATCGAGTATGATGATGTGATGAACTCACAACGTGAAGTGATCTACAAAAAACGTAAACATGCCTTGTTCGGTGAACGTTTAGCGGTGGATATCGCTAACTCTATTTACGATACGTGCCAAGCTATTACCAATGAATTCCATCCATTCAAAGATTACGAAAACTTCCAGATCGAAGTGTTAAGAATACTTTCTATCGAGTCACCGGTGGATGAAAACACATTTGCAAAACAAGATGCTGCAACGATCGCGAAAACATTGTATCAACATGCGGAAGCACATTACAATGCTAAGAACGAATTCATTGCTCACAAAGCATTCCCTATCATCAAAGGTGTATTTGAAGGACAATCACATACCTATGAGAACATTGTAACACCAATGACCGATGGTATCAAAACATTGCAAGTGGTGGTAAATTTAAAACGTGCCTTCGAAACACAAGGTCGTGAATTGGTATTAGGACTTGAAAAAGGAACTGCCTTAGCCATGATCGATGATGCATGGAAAGAACATTTGCGTGAGATGGACGAATTAAAACAGTCTGTTCAAAATGCGGTGTATGAACAAAAAGATCCATTATTGGTTTATAAGTTTGAATCGTTTGAATTATTCAAGCGCATGGTAACAGATGTAAACAAAGAGATCGTTTCGTTCTTGATGCGTGCTACTTTACCAAATGAATCAACACAAAACATTCAGCAGGCAAGAGTACAAGCACCGGCACCAAAAGAGCAAGTTCAAACAAACAGAACCGGTGATGGTGAAGTGGTTGAAGAACAAGAAAGACCAAAACAACAGCCTGTGAAAGCCGAAGTGAAGATCGGACGTAATGATCCTTGTCCTTGCGGAAGCGGTAAGAAATACAAAAATTGCCATGGGCAGTAGGGGAAATTGTTGATTTGTTGAATTATAAAATTGGAGAATTAAGAAAATAAATAAGTATTAACTAAATAAAAAATAAGAACATGTCATTAGTAGGAAAAAAGGCGCCATCATTTAAAGCGCAAGCCGTTATCAACGGAGGAGAAATTGTAGCAGATTTTTCATTGGATCAATACATTGGTAAAAAACACGTGATCCTGTTTTTCTATCCAAAAGATTTCACATTCGTTTGTCCAACAGAATTACATGCATTTCAAGAGAAATTAGCAGAGTTTGAAAAACGTAACGTAGCAGTTGTTGCTTGTTCTACAGATACAGAACAATCACACTGGGGATGGTTACAAATGCCAAAAGCACAAGGTGGTATCCAAGGTGTTAAATACCCTATCGTTGCTGATACAACAAAAACAATTGCAATGAATTTTGATGCATTGTTTGGCGACTACCAAGTGGATGAGAACAATCAATTGGTGGCTGATGGTCCGATGATCGCTTTCCGCGCATTGTACTTGATCGACAAAAATGGTGTTGTTCGTCACATGTTGATCAACGACCTTCCATTAGGCCGTAACGTAGATGAAGCATTACGTATTGTAGATGCTTTACAGTTCAACGAAGAGAACGGTGAAGTTTGTCCTGCAAACTGGCACAAAGGCGATACAGCCATGAAAGCAACACACGATGGTGTAGCTAACTACTTAGCAAAACACTAATTTGTTGTTAAATACTTTTTAATAAGTAACGCGAGTTCAGGAATTCCTGAACTCGCGTTTTACTTTATATTTGTTCTACCAAAAAACATCAAAACTCTAACCATGAACAAGAATTTTTCATTGATCCTGAATGTAGTGTTAGCCATTGCTGTGGCTGTATTGTATTATTTACATTTTAGCAGTCCGAAAGGTGCCGAAGCTGTTGCCGATACCAACGACTCCACTTCTACCAAACCGGCTACCGTATTAGCTCCAAAAGAGATCAAAGAATCGAAGATCGTGTATGTGAATTTAGATGTATTGAACGAAAAATACGAATACATTCAGGAAGTAAGTGCTTCTGCAAAAGCAGAACAAAGAAGCTTGGAATCACAATACCAAAGCAAAGCACAAAAATTACAGGATGATTACGTAGCGTATCAAACCAAAGCACAACAAGGTTTGTTATCCGAAAACCAGGCGAGAACAGAAGAAGAAGCCTTGATGAAGCGTAAAGAAGAATTGGATCAGTTGGAATTAAAGAACCAGGCTTTGATGGAGCGTATCCAAGAGAAGACCGATGATATGAACGAAAATTTAAAAGCGTATATCAAAGAATACAACAAGAACAGCGGTTACCATTATGTATTGGCTTACAGCAACAGTCCTTTGAGTCAGTTGTTATTGGCTGATGACAGCTTGGACATCACCCAAGAGATCCTCGAAGGATTGAACACACAATACAGAGAGCAAAAAGGAAAGAAAAAATAATTTCAATTATTCATTACCATGCAAGAGAAGATCAAATACGTAGAGAAATTTCACGATACATTTAAGATCGGAAACCGTTATACACCAACAGCCGAAGTGGGTGAAGCAGAATACACCTTGCGTTATAATCTGATCAAAGAAGAGAATGAAGAGTATCTGGAAGCCTGCAAAAATGGCGACATTGTAGAGATCGCAGATGCATTGGGTGATCAGTTGTATATTTTATTCGGCACCATTTTACGTCATGGCTTACAACATAAAATTGAAGAAGTGTTTGATGAGATCCAACGCAGCAACATGAGTAAGCTGGATGAGAACGGTCAACCGATCTTCCGTGAAGATGGAAAGATCATGAAAAGTAATTTATATTTCAAACCAAACATCAAAGCTATCCTCGAAAAATAGTTTTTACATACACGCTTTTGCATGACATCAAAAAGCAAAGCACATACACTCTCCAAAGAGCAAGCACAAGCCCTGACATTGCATTGTCAGGGCTTGCTTGATTATAGCTTCGGTAAAGGGAAACAAGGCGCACTGAATGCCATTGAACATTTAGGTTATGTGCAGATCGATACGCTTTCGGTTGTTTCACGCGCGCATCATCATACCTTGTGGACACGTGTAAAAGATTATCAGGAAAAGTATTTGCACGAGCTGCTGGAAAAAGATAAAAGTATATTTGAATATTGGAGCCATGCCGCTTCGTATTTACCCATGAGTGAATACAGGTATTCATTACCTCGTAAAAAAGAATACAGCTCCGGACGCTCGCATTGGTTTGAACAGGATAAAAAAGTAAAGAAGTATGTGCTCGACCGGATCAAAGCGGAAGGCGCTTTGCAATCGAAAGATTTTGAACACAAGCGGAATGGTCCCGGCAACTGGTATGAATGGAAACCTGCCAAACAAGCGTTGGAGCAATTGTTCATGGAAGGCAAATTGATGGTAGCCAAACGACAAGGATTTCAAAAAGTGTACGACCTCACGGAGCGTATCCTCCCTCCTACTGTGGATACCAGCATGCCTACAGAGAAAGAAGCTGCCGGACATTTGATCCTGAAAACCATTCAAGCCAATGGCTTTGCTGAAGAAAAGATCATCTCCTATTTGCGTTCACATGCCAAAGATCCTGTAAAAAAAGCATTGACAGAGTTATTAAAGAGCGGCATGCTGCAGGAGATAAAAGTAGAAGACAGCAAAGAAGTGTATTACACCACAGCGGAGCAATTAAAACGGCTGAACAAAATAAAAAACGTTTCATCCATACATCTGCTCTCCCCTTTCGATAATGCAGTGATACAACGAAAAAGGGTGAATGCACTTTTTGATTTCGATTATATGATCGAATGTTATGTGCCGGAAGCCAAACGCAAATACGGTTATTTCTGCCTGCCTGTGTTGTATAACGGACGCTTTGTAGCACGTTTTGACCCGAAAGCGGATCGTGCCTCCAAAACATTTTACATCAAACAAATGCATTATGAAAAAGGATTTAAACCCGATGCCGCATTCAAAAAAGCATTCAAAGAAAAAGTAAAAAGCTTTGCAGAATTCAATGGATGTCAATTGGTGGTTGGATGTTAGAGGTTGGATGTTGCTGAAGGTTGGAAAGTTAAAAGGTTGGAAGGTTAGAAGGTTGGTGATTGTTGATTAGTAATTCGACATATTCGTATTTTTATATTCGTAATTAGTAAGCAATGAGCACAAAAACAGAATTAGAACAAGAGACAGAAACGGCTACAGAACTTCAAACAGAAGTAGCGGAAGAAGGCCAAACCATTGTGCATTGTGTATGCGGGCAGGATGCTGCTTACCGCATTTGGCCAAGTACGTATTTAACTGAATACGGAAGCAACCGCAAAGCAAAACTCATCACCGCGTTTAACATCAGCTTTTATCCGTATTGGACATTAAAAAACAAAGGACAAAAATTCACCTTGATCTTTGAAGGATTGAGTAAAGAATGTGCGGTGTTCGATCTGCAGGAAGTGATACCGCAAGAAGGCGGATTCTTGGTAAAAAGTATTGTGCGCAACCAAACCGATGTGTACACTGTACAAATTGATTAAATATTCGTAGATTAACAATATAAAACAAGAGAGGCGAATGAAAAACATTTTTGTACTATCAACATTATGCTGCATTCTATTGTTTGCTTTTACAGAGCCTAATTCAAACTTTTCTTCCCATAAAGGAAATACAGGAAATGATTCCTTAGAACTAAAGCGTGGAGAGAAATTATTTACGTCAAATTGCTCTCTATGCCACTCCATTAACAATTCTAAATTAATCGGACCAACTCTTTTTGAAATAGAAAAGAAACATGAACGCGTTTGGCTGATAAATTATATTAAAAACGATGAGAAATTCAGCAAAATCGATAAAACCGCTCACAAAAAGCGTGAGCAAAGCTCATTTGTAGACCATCAGAATTTTGAAGAGTTTTTAAGTGACAATGAAATCAGTTTGATCTTGAAATATATAAAAAGCAAGTCTGAATAAGAATGTCAAAAATTAAAAATGAAATATACAACCCTGATTATGTAAAAAACTTATTCAACAGAATGAGTAATTCATATGAACGGATGAATTATATCACCTCATTTGGATTCTCTATACGTTGGCGAAAACAGTATTTAAAGCAGTTAAAAACAAAAAACGAAAAAGTCGAAGTTATTGATCTACTAACGGGAATGGGAGAAACCTGGGGGGCAATAACAAAGAAGTATAAAAGCGCTAATATCACCGCCTTAGATTTTTCAGAAGGAATGCTTGAATATGCTAACAATAAAAATCAAAAGAAATTCAATTCAAAGATAAAAGTCATACAACAAGATATATTAAACAATCAACTTCCAAGTGATCACTACGACTTTGTAACATGTGCATTTGGACTAAAAACATTTAACCCTGAGCAAGTCGAGATCCTTGCCTCTGAAACGAAAAGAATTTTAAAACAAGGAGGTCAATGTTCCTTTATAGAGGTCTCCAAACCAAATAATGCTATCCTAACATTTCTTTACGGTCTTTACCTGGGAAAAATAGTTCCTATCCTTGGAAAACTCTTACTTGGTAATCCGGAGGAATATAAAATGCTTTGGACATACACACTCAAATTCAAAAATTCACAACAAGCTGTCGAGCTATTTAAAAAGCAAGGATTAAGCGTTACATATCAATCCTATTTTGGAGGATGCGCTACTGGTTTTATAGCAGAAAAACTTTAAAATGAGAGCACTACTGACCTATCTACTATTTCTATTGCAAAGTGCATTTGTACTCGCGCAACCCTTGCCTAGAGAGGTCTCTACCTACTATTATTTTGGTGATCTGGACACACAGTTTTTTGCTCCCCAACACATCCTTGCCAATAAAATAAAAGAGATTAAAGAATACCGTACCGACAAAAAATATGCTGATACCGCTTTATTGATGGCCGAATATTTTTTTACGGATGCAGGTTATCTCAGCAAAGCTGTTTCCTATGATATTCATGGAAAATCGAGCACTTCGGAGTACAAACAAAATAGCGACAATAAGATCACAGAAGTACTTTACACCATGCGGGGTGAGTTGACACCCAGCGAGATTCATGAATACAAGGATGGAAAACTGGTCAAAAAAATTAGTCCGTACAATGCCGACAATATTCCGTCTGTTGAATACGAATACAACGACAAAGGCTTATTAAGAGCACAAACGAATTATTTTAATGGCAAAGCCACCGGACAAAAAACACTCTACACCTACAATTCAAAAGGCCTACTGGAAAAAGAAGAGAATCTTTACAATTCCGATACCCGGGAATGTTATAACTATGCGTATGATGAATCCGGTGAATTGATACAGATAGAACTGGTATATAATGACAATACAAAAAAGAACACGACCAATTATGCGCATTTTAAAAACAAATACAAGCATGTAGAAAAAACGTATTACGACAATCAGCTTGAATTGATCCAAACCGAAAAATTCAACAAACAAGGAAAACTCATCAAGATCGTGTACGACCGGAGAATGATCAAGAAAAGGCGAAAGCCCAATCCATTCTGTGGATATAACGGACCACCGCGCTATCAAAAAACAACCTATAAATACGATTCCAGAGGAAATTGCATTCAGAAAAAAGATTATTACAATTCACTCTTCTACTATTTAAAGATCAACTATGAATTTGATGCGCAGAACAATATGATCAAAGCAGTTGAATTTGAAGGCCTAAAAAAGACCGATGAGTTGATGTATAAATACAAATAGTAAAAAACTATTCAATCATTTTTTTCATCCCCTCAATGATCGAATCTGTTGCAGGAGGAGAAGTTCTCTCCACATGCGCATCCACCCATTCATAAATTGCTTGATTACTCAGCAACCCTTCAAATTCTTCACGGAGATAGCCATTAAGACTCTTTTCTGTATTCGCCAGCTCTTCCCAAATTGAACTTCTGTTTTCTAAAACAAAGACGATATCCTCAAAATCCTGACTGGTTCTACCATCATTGTCTCCTCTATCTTTATGTGCTTCTAACTTTGTTGCAATAAAATAAGGTGCACTTAATATTTTTACCGTACACCTTTCATCAATTACATGATCCATTGCATGTGTAAAACCATCCGGATACCATTTATTGCTGAACCCGATAGAGCGGTCGTTTGTTGGCATGATGTCCACCACAATCCCCTGGATTTTATATCTGCAAATCACACCCGATTCTACATCATGTGTAAACCCGATCGATCTTAGTTTTTCTTCTAATTCTGCTCTGTCCGCATAATTCAGCATTTCAATGATCACATCCACATCATCGGTTGGTCTTACCTCAAAAACAGCTCTGTCGGGATAAAGTGAAACGGTGGCTCCGCCCACAAAAACAACCTTTTCTTTCAGGTTGCCAAGCGCATTTGCAACCGCTTTAATTCTAACAATATTAGTGTGATGACTCATTCAAAATATTTTTTTTCAGCTCAACAAGTGCATGCTTTACCTCCCTCACTTTTCCCACTCGTATTACATCTACCAAAGCTAATAATTTATAAAACAAAGGATCATCTTTTACTCCTTCAGCCTGTTTCAGATAAAAAGGCTCTATCATTAAGCCCATTACCTCTCCTTTACTATCGGGCCACACATAATTCATTTCACTCGCAAATGTTTTTTTCATAAAAGGATGTGAATGAGCTGTAGGAATCCCTCTCACCATGGATCCCGGTTGTTGAGGAAAAACATAGCGGACACCATGCTCCAGAAACTCCATCAGATTCTGGCGATGAATATTTTTCTTATGAAAATCAATAAGTCCGGCAAGCCGGCTTCTGTTTAAAGATTCCGAGATCTCAGAAATACTTATCCTTAAAGAATTAGAAAGTCCCACCAATTGCCAATGCTGACCATTCAATGAAATAATTTTCAGCAAAATAGCAATGTCTTGCGGGCGCATACCATTGTGTTTTCTCATAATGCAAATATAATCAAATTTCTCATTTCGCAAAACGCGAAATAAGAAATTTTAATTAAAAAAATGAATTCACAAAAGACCGATGAGTTGATGTACAAGTAATAAACCTTACCTTGTAGCCACGAATGCAACCCAAAAAGAAAATACAAGCTGCCGAAAAACAAGGCTTCCACCCACGCAACAAGCATGGTGCACGCTATGATTTTAAATCATTGATAGCCACTTGTCCTGAACTGGCTGCTTTTGTGAAACTGAATGAATACGGTGATGAATCCATTGATTTTTTTGATCCCGAAGCAGTAAAAATGTTGAACAAAGCATTACTCAAACACTATTACGATATCGAGAATTGGGACATCCCTAAAAATTATTTATGTCCTCCCATACCGGGAAGAGCCGAATACATTCATCAGGTGGCCGACCTGCTGTTGAGCGATAATGCAGGATTTCAAAAGGACAAACATTTTCCCGGGGAACGCATCAGTTGTTTGGATATTGGTGTAGGCGCCAATTGTGTGTACCCCATTATTGGAATAAAAGAATACGGCTGGCATTTTGTGGGAGCCGATATTGACATTACAGCGCTTGAATCAGCACAAAAGATCATAGAAGCCAATCCTTTTTTGAAAGAGAAATTAGACTTACAACTACAGCCCAACAAACGAAATATATTTCAGGACATTATTCTGGAAGACGAGCAATTTGATATTAGCATTTGCAACCCGCCTTTTCATTCCTCTTTGCAGGAAGCACAAGCAGGAACGGTAAGAAAACTAAAGAACCTGACACAAAAAAAAGTAAGCAAGCCCGTATTGAATTTTGGCGGACAGAGCAATGAGTTATGGTGTGAAGGCGGAGAAGAAAAATTCATCACCGATATGATCTGGCAGAGTAAAAAGTTTGCACAGTCTTGCTTATGGTTTACCACATGGGTGTCTAAAGAATCCAATTTAAGAAGCATTTCCCGTTTGTTAAACAAACTGGAAGCGGTGGAAGTACGAACCATTAACATGGAGTTGGGAAATAAAAAAAGCCGCATTGTTGCCTGGACCTTTCTCCCGCCAGCACAACAAAAGAAATGGAAAAAAGAGAGATGGGGAGTTGATGGAAAATGAATTTATCATTCGTTCCGATATATAATGTGTGATAAACAAATGGTATATTTACTTTAAAAAATAGCCATTAGTGCTATTGAAAGACGAAACAAATTGCTCATAAAATGACTTTTAACGACATTGATGAAATTAAGAGTCTAGGCTTCACCGGGTTTAAAAAGATGGGCGATCTATTCCAAGATTCTTCAGTATTGCCGGACAGTGGTGGAGTATATCTTGTGCTTAACATTGAAAACACACCAATAGAATTTTTAACTGTTGGTACGGGAGGACACTTTAAGGGGAAAAACCCAAACATTCCCATATTAGAATTGAAAGCTAATTGGGTAGAAAACACAAAAGTTGTTTACATCGGCAAAGCAACATCACTCAAATCCAGATTAAAACAATATTTAAGTTTTGGGAAAGGTAAGAATATTGGCCATTATGGCGGTAGACTAATTTGGCAATTAAAATATTCCAATGATCTTGTTGTTTGTTGGAAAGTAATGAAAACCAATCCAAGGGAATTTGAAGCTGAATTAATTAGACAATTTAAATCAAATTTCAATTGCCGACCTTTTGCAAACCTTAAAGATTAATAAAAACGGAATGACAACAATATACTGCTCGAATAAACTCAAAGACTTTATCGGGCCAACAAATTTGAAGAGTTATGATAATCTAACACCAAACAAATTAGGCGATTGGAACGCACATATTTTTGTTTACGGAAGACGAAAGAATTTAATATTAATTAACAATATTTCTTATTACACTTTAATATTTCCAAATATAAAAAAGGCTGATTTTAAAAACTTTGAAGATTTATTCATAAAACGTTTGAGTGATCAACTTCTTTTCGACAATATTATTGAAATAGAACACGCGCCTATTCTTAAGCAAAGACTTTTACCTGTCAAACTTACCACAACCAATAATGACAGAAAAGCATTGGGCACAATGAATGAATATATATTTTCATTTAGGCTATACATGGATTTTTTTGAATTGGACTCGCTTGACTTAAATCACATAAATGGAAAACTTAATGACACACTTGTAGGCGCAAGTAGGCCGCAAAAACGTGACTATGGAAGACCGATTGAAGACATGAAAAATTTAATGAAAACTATTCTCTAATATTAGTTCAGATTGCACTACTTAAGGAAATACTTTATAAATATCTTTCCGGTGAATAACTCTTGCAAAAATCACCGTCTGGTTTTCGTAGAAAAATCCTACTCTGTAATCGCCAAGCCGGACTCTATATGCAGATTTGTGACCAGCGAGTTTTTTGAGATGAGGAATATTATTTAGATTTTCTTCGGACTCCATTAATTCAATCAACTTCAACAAGTTTGATCTTACTGATTTTACAGTAATACGATCGATATCCTTAGAAAATTTACTTAAAAAATCAACTTGCATTATTTAAGTTTTTGCATGATCGATTTTTTACTCGCCTTTTTGGCTCTATCAGCAGACTTAAGTAATTTCGATAAACCGATATCTTCCAATTCTTCCACCGTCATCGTAGCTGAAGAAATGCCAAGTTTTTTAAGCAGATCATTGATAAACTTAAACTCTCCTTGATTTTTGGGTGTAATAACCATTGCTTTCATGCAACAAAGATACAAAATTGGACTTAAAATATCAAGGAAGTATAGCGCTTGAAAACCGGACTAAAGTCTGGGCTGGTTACAAAGACCATTTATTTGCTTCCGTAGAATTTAGTTCGTATCTTCAAACCTGCCTGCAGGCATACTGATAATCTATGTTGCCTGAACCTTCCTCCCATCAGCTCAACAAAAAAAATGGAAAAAAGAGAGATGGGGAGTTGATGGAAAATAAATTTGTTGAGTATTCTATCATTGAATGTTTGAATTGAATATTATATATTTACTATGCTGTAAAATAGAACATGGAAATCACCCCAATATAGTAAAAACAGTAAGATAAGGACGAAAACATTGCCACCTAAGAGATTTAGTGGTAAGGCTAATAAAGATATCAATGAAACATATAATTGGACTTCTATTTTTAATTTTTATTTTATCTTGTTCCACTAGTTCAAACAAAACTGCAGAAAACACTAATTCTGTTTATTTTAAGTGGATCACATATTGTGACACTATTGATGCTGACTTTATAATGACTTTCAAATATCCCGACAATTTGGTAGCAGAAGGAATTGAGAATGGAAGATGTGTTGGTGAGCCGATTAAAACAACAGATTCTTCTGAAGACAGTGATATTACAAATACAATGAGATGGTGTATTTGGATGAACGACACAACTGAATCGGAATCAATTGATTATTTGATTTCTTCAGAAAAATCTATTTTTAAAGGACATGTAACAGAAAAGCGTGACACAATAAATATTAATAATTCAAAAGCAATTCGCGTGACACTCCATAGCACCAATAAAAATAGCCCGTACAGACAAATGATTTACTTGAAAAAGTTTTCGACCTTATTCGAAATCATAAACAATTATGGTGCAGACAAAGACTTTGAAACTTTTTATAATAGCCTGACAATTGATAAAACAAAGAAGTCCCTGCATTAACAAGGTTATTGGGTTAGTGAAAAGATAGTGTGAATAGAAACATTTGAGCAATTAATAAACGTTGGTGCTAGCAGACAGTTTTCGGTTTCAAAGGCCCACCAACGCAAAGCCCGAAACCGTTAAATACAATTTTAAGAAAGAGATATGAAACTGAAATACAACATATTTATTAACCTGATAGGATTTGTTGTTATTTTGATTAGCTGTCGAGAGACGAAAATTAATGAGGAGGAAGAAATAAATTTCAAAAAGCAATATTTTAAAATTGAAATTGACACAACAATATTTGGAACAGTTTTTTGTAACAATAAATTTGTAACATTAAAATCGAATGGAGAGTTCATTTGTTTTAATTCAACAGACTTTGATACTGATACTATTATTACTAATAAGCTAAACAAAAAGAGATGTTCATCATTTTACCAAATGTATGACAGCCTTATTGTTGTTGAAAATAACAGAGATTATTATGTAAACTCCAATTTTGAATTCATTCCTTACAACAGATACAAATATTCTTATTACAAAAGTGATACAACAACTGTATATGATGTATACGGACAAAAATTTATTGATCCATTATATTGTGATAGCAACTTTGTGATTGCTCAATTTTGCTTTGGTGAATTTGGCGGAACACTATACTTCTTTGACTTAAAAAACGACAAAGAATATTATTGCCCTGCTACTTGTGCAAGTGTAGTGAATAAAATTGGGGATAAATATATTGTTACAAATTCACTTGCTCACGAGGATGGCTCATCAGAAGTTTTAGAAATTACTAATCCGGAGACATTAACTGAGCTTGATTTTGATACAGTAAAATATTGGGGTAATTTTTGGTATCATTCTGCTTGGAATGGACAATCAATAGAAAGATATGATAGTATAGTAAATGTGATGCGAGGTAAAAACAAACAACTACTGGATACTACTGGAGTTTTAATACACACAAGCTTTAAACATAAAGAAGAAATTTACCATATTTACAGAAGTGAAAAAAGGCATAGTGACAAAACTACCAACAACAGAAATTTATATATTGGAAAAATTCAGAATAATAAAATCACTGCTATTGACAGTATATGTAATGTTGAGGCATTTACATATAATCCTCAAAACAGAGTTTACAATGATTGGACATTATATAGTTATAATTTTCGAGAAAAAAACACTGGTTTCATTGCAATAAAGGATGATACAATAAATATAATTGAATTTAAAATAAAGAAAAAAACAACTAAATAAAACTAACACAAATGGAGATATAGTGTTTATTTTAAGAATCAAACAACGAATAAACTTCATAATAATTTGACAATGAAACACTCCGAAATATCAGCCCGAACGCAAAGTCTGAAAACATCCCTCAAAACAACTCCAACTGTCCATCTCTTTTACTCTTTTTTTCGGGCAGATGCATTTCTGTAAAATTAGAAAGTGAGCCCCCTGTAATCGGACCTTTATCGAGCATTGTAACTTTGCATTTTCGGAATTAATTATAAAACTTGACATGTATTATATTTTATTTTAAATTTGAAAAAACTAATACTACGTCATGAATAAAAGTCTTATAATCTTTTTTTCCATAATTATTGGAATATATAGCTGTAAAAAGGAAAACAATGATGACTCCTTACCTCCTAACAACAGCACAACTAACAACCCTATTACTTTAGTTCAGGAAACATTCGACACAACTTCTTATATTTTAGCAGGCGCAAATTTTATTCCCCATGAATATTATCAAACAGACATATCTGATGTGATAATATTTAAGCCATCTAATCCCACTCTATCAAACAATACAGCATTAATTGCTTTTAATTTTTTCAACACTTCAGAACATTCTTTCATGTATATACACAACTCAAAATTATCTTGGATAGCAGAAGATGATACAGTCGTGTTTTTCGATGCAGATGACACACATAGAATTCTTCGAATATTTGATGCAACTAATTCAAATTTCAACATGATACTAGAAGATCAATACCAAGATGTAAGATCATATCAAACATTCAACAACCAGCGAGATTGGTTTTCAAATGGAAGCTTATTTAGCTTAGATGATATTAGCAAAATCTTGCCAACCCCTGTAAACAATGCCTTACAAAAAGCTAAAGATATTTATGAAAGAGAAAAAGCTGAAATTGAAAAATGTAAAGACAATTTAAATCAAGCTTGGAATACAGCAAGCGCTGGAACCGCAAACATTGCATCAAATTTAAGCAACTCCATTAACAATCTTTTCAACAATGCTCTATCCAAAGTCATTAAATATAAAGTACTAAACGAAAATGCAATTCTATCTGAAAGTGCGACATATCCGAATGGAGCTTTAACGCTTACAAATGTCACTGGAGATGTTCGAGTTACTTCATTAACACTAATAGATAGTGTTTATCAGGATGTACCAATTACCCCAGACTACAAAACATTTGGAAACATGAATTTTACTGCAAATAATTTTCCAATTTCTCACTCTCTAATCCCAAGTACTACATATAATTTTTCAGGCGGAATGATGAGAATTGATTATAAAGTACAAAACATGAGCCCCCCATTAATGGACGTAGACACAATTCAATAATATGTACAAAAAATAAAATTCAACATTTAAATCTCAAAACAACTCCAGCTGTCCATCTCTTTTTACTTTTTTTTCGGGCGGATGCATTTCTGTAAAATTAGAAAGTGAGATCCCCAGCAAGCGCACTTTCTTTCCATGCATGTTTACATTATTCAGCAGCTCTTTGGCGGTGTTTACAATGGTATCGTAATCGTTCAATAAATAGCTAAAAGAATGGTTGCGGGTAATTTGTTTAAAGTCGTGAAACTTTACTTTCAGCGTAATGGTCCTTCCTTTTAATTCATATTTATCCAATCGTTTGCACACTGTTCCTGCAATTTTTTCGAGCATGGCATACATCTCTTCTATATCGGAAAGATCATAACTAAAAGTATCTTCGGCACCCATGCTTTTGTGTTCGCGGTGGGGTTGTACTTCGCGGTTATCTATTCCACGCACTATCTTGTAAAAGAACCGTCCTGACTTACCAAAGAAATGCACCAGTTCTTCTTCCGCCATTTTTTTGAGGTCGGCTCCTGTATGCAAACCCATTTTGTTCATGCGTTCTGCTGTTACTTTTCCTACACCAAAGAATTTTTCTACGGGCAATTTCTCCATAAAGGCTTCTATCTTGCTGGGGCCAATAAAGGTCAAGCCATCGGGTTTTTGCAGGTCGGAGGCTATCTTCGCTACAAACTTACTGGAGCTTACTCCGGCAGAAGCAGTCAATCCTGTTTCCTCTTTGATCTGTTCTTTGATGAGTTTAGCAATGTCCAGGGCAGAACCAATGCCTTGTTTGTCAACCGTTACATCTAAAAAAGCTTCATCTAGTGAGAGTGGTTCAATAAGGTCGGTATAACGTTCAAAGATGGCGCGTATCTTTCTGCTGGCTTCTTTGTAGGCTTCAAAGCGGGGATACACAAAAATAATGTCGGGACATAATTTCAAGGCTTGTTTGCTGGGCATGGCAGAGCGTACACCAAATTTACGTGCTTCGTAGCTGGCGGTAGATACCACTCCTCCCCTACCTTCGGGTGAACCGCCCACTGCAATGGGTTTTCCTCTGTACGCAGGATTATCCCTTTGTTCCACCGATGCATAAAATGCATCCATATCAATATGGATAATCTTGCGTGTCATGCTACACTTTTATGCCGATCACCAGCACATCGTCCACCTGCTCATAGCTTCCTTTCCAGGAATTAAAAGCATCCAGCACGAGTTGTTGCTGCTCCCGCATAGGTTTATCGTGTATCTCTACCAATAATTCCTGCAAGCGGCTTGTTTTGAATTTTTTATTGTTCGGTCCGCCAAACTGGTCGGCATAACCATCACTGAAAATATAAAAGCAATCGCCTTTTTTTAATTTGATGCTATGATTTTGCGGTGGTGCCACTACACTCTCTTCTACACTACCAACAGTTAATCGCGAAGGTTTTACAATGTTGAGTACTTTATCGGAAACAATATACAGCGGATTGTTTGCACCTGCATATTCTAAAGTCATGGTATCTTTATTGAAGGTACACAAAGCCATATCCATTCCATCTTTGATATCGCTGTCTTTATCCTGATGTAAAATATTTTTGATGATGGTGTTCATAGAATCCAACACATTGCTAGGCTGTGTGATGCCTAATTCATTCACTGTTTGATGCAAAGCATTATGACCTACTACACTCAACAATGCTCCCGGAACACCATGTCCGGTGCAATCTACAGCAGCCACCATAAATTTAGTATCGTGATGAGATACCCAGTAGAAATCGCCACTCACAATGTCTTTCGGGCAATAGAGAATAAAATGATCGGGAAGAATAGTGTTGACGATGCTTTTAGGAGGAAGGATAGCATTTTGTAATCGTTTAGCATAATTGATACTATCGGTAATGCTTTTATTCTTTTCTTCAATGATCTCGTTTTGTGATCTCAATAATTTGTTGCTGCGTTTGTTGATGATGAGTAAGCGGGCAGTAACGGCAGCAATGATGAGGATAAGCACACTTACCAATACATAAATATTGCGATGTGCTTGTTTATAGCAAACGATGGAATCATCGCCATTTCCGGAGAGGATGTCCCAGGGAGTATGGTGATGCTCGGCATGTTGAAGGGAATCAAAAAAAGTATCGGCCATCAATGGATCAGCAGTGATGATGAATAGGAATAGTAGGATAAAAAGTACTTTTTTCATGAAATTATTTTTGATCTATTAAAGATAAAACAATTCCCAATTATCGGAAATTAATCGATTGAAATTGCTAATAATATTAGCATTTTGGAAGTTTCTGTTTGGTAATTTAGATGCAAGATATAAGATGCAAGACGTAAGACATGCGGGTTGTCAGTTCGAGCCTGCCTGTCGGCAGACAGGTGTGAAGTAAAACGGAACGTATCGAGAACGTGTGAATGGCTTACCGCAAAGTACACAAAGGTTTTACGCAAAGAAACGCAAAGGAAATGACAGATGTGTGGGCAGTCACTCTGTCCCGATAGCTATCGGGATGTCGAAGAGTGTGGGTAAGCCATCGCACATGTTTCGACAAGCCTGCCGGCAGGCAGGCAGGCAGGCTCAACATGACATCGCAAACACAACACCAACAACGAACAACAAACAACCTACAACAAACAACCAGCAACAAACAACCAGCAACCAACAACCAATGACTGAGGACTATTTCAAAGGCAGAGGATCGCAGATCAACACAGATAATAAATATCTGAAGCACCGTTATGTGACCGAGCATGAGGAGATGCTGGATGAGCCCTTGTTGACGAATGAAAAAACACAGATCTTTTATGAGCATCCGAAAAAGATCGTGAATGTGGTGAAGAGTCCGGATATTCCCGGCATGTATTCCATGAATCCTTATCAAGGATGTGAGCATGGCTGCATTTACTGTTATGCACGCAACACTCATGAATACTGGGGATATAGCGCAGGATTAGATTTTGAACGGAAGATCATTGCCAAGCCCAATGCACCACAAGTACTCGAAAAACAATTGATGAATAAGAACTGGGAAGTGTCGCCCATTATGTTTTCAGGAAATACAGATTGTTATCAGCCGGTAGAACGTGAATTAAAGATCACACGGCAAATGCTGGAAGTGTTGTTAAAGTTCAAACATCCGGCAAGCATGATCACCAAGAACAATTTGATAATGCGTGATATGGATATTCTGCAGGAAATGGCCAAACTCAAACTCATCCATGTGATGATATCGATCACCAGTTTGCGGGAAGAGCTGCGACAAAAGATGGAGCCCAGAACAGTTACAACAAAGAACAGATTGAAGGTGGTAGAAAAACTAAGCAATGCAGGCATTCCTGTGGGTGTGATGACAGCACCCATCATTCCCGGCTTGAACAGTGATGAGATCCCGCAACTGATAGAAGCAGCAGCCAACAGCGGAGCACAACGTGCAGGCATGACCTTAGTGAGATTAAATGGTTCTATCGCAGATATTTTTAAAGACTGGATACACAAAAACTTTCCTGACAGGGCCGAAAAAGTATTGAATCATATTGCAGCCATTCATGGCGGTCAGCTCAGCGACTCACGCTATGGCACTCGTATGCGTGGTGAAGGGAATATTGCAGCAAGTATTCATCAACTGTTTAACATGGCTGTAAAAAAGCACATGGTATCCAAAGAAAGATTCGAATATGATTTGACGGTGTTTGAGCGACCGAAGCCGCAGAAGGACCAGTTGGAGTTGTTTTAGTTGCAAAAGCACCTTGCAGGTGATAACACCTGCAAGGGCATTAATTCAATTCAAGGGCTAATATTTTGATAGCAACACTCAGTTAGTCCTAAAACACCTTGCAGGTGATAATACCTGCAAGGGCATAAAAACTAAATACGGAATAGTACGCTTTTACAAGTGATATCAAAACAAAGAACATAACAAATAAGAAGCCTTTGCAGGCAATATCAAAGGATAGTAGATAAATAACCATACAGCCTTTGCAGGTAATTTCAAAGCATAGCACATAAATAACAATACAGCCTTTGCAGGTGTTATCACCTGCAAAGATCACAGAACAAAAACTAAATAAAGAATGGTAAGTTTCAGAAAAAAATCCAACATCTTCTTTTTTACAGCAACTAACCTGAATTGGCTAAGAATATTAGATAACAATGACCATAAACAAATTATATTGAATAGTTTAAAATTTCTCCATGAAGAGAATAGAGCAACGATCTTTGCATTTGTTATTATGCCCAATCATATACACCTTATTCTGAAAATAGAAGATGGGCACAAAAAACATGAGATACAAAGAGATTTTTTAAAATACACTTCACAACAAATAAAATTTAATCTAATAAAAATCGATTCACCTCTTTTAGATGACATTCTTGTTAATGATAAAGACAGAAAATATCAAATATGGGAAAGGAATCCATTATGGTTTGAGCTTGACAATACTGACACTTTAATTCAAAAACTGAATTACATCCACAATAATCCAGTTAAAAAAGATTGGTTTGAAGGAACTTCACCTGAAGACTATCTTTACTCTAGCGCAAAATATTATATATCCGGAGAGGATCCTTTTAATTTCTTAACTCATTATCTTGATTATATGTAGCGAGCTTGCAGGTGATAACACCTGCAAGGGCTATAACACCCGAGGAGTCAACCTTTCAATTAATTTACAATCTTCATGAAGCTTGCAGGTGATAACACCTGCAAGGGCAGTGCACTAAAGAGCTGTATTTTCAAATAATTGACGACATTAAAAAACAAAGAAAACCTACTTGAGACTTGCAGGTAATAACACCTTCAAGGGCTAAAAACATTTACTACAATAACAAAGAAAAGTAATGCCTTTGCTGGTGTTATCACCTACAAAGAGTTGAACACCACAAGGGCACAATTACAGAGATATCCTCAGAAGATAAAAAAGTAAATCAATTTTTTAAAAATTATTGCCTACAATAACACAGAATGAATGCCTTTGCAGGTGTTATCACCTGCAAAGAGTTGAAAATAACTACAACTTAAAATAATGGTTATAGATGAGGATAAGACCAAAAGAGATGAGCAAAGCACCGGTAGTATAATTGATGTAACGCATCAATTTATCCGTTAAGTACTTTTTGATCTTGGATGCTAAAGACGCTTTAAATATTTCTACGGTAAGAACAAGTCCTAAAGTGATACCGAAATACACAAACATTTTCACGATCGAATAATCGAATGTTTTACTCACAGCCGTTACGTTACCCAGCCAAAGCAACCATACAGCAGGATTCAAAAGGTTCAAGAAAAAACCTTTCAGCAACAAACCACTTGCACGTGGTGCATGCAGATCGATATTCGGATCGGCTTTTACTTGTTTCTTAAAATAAAAGGAACCAAATACAACCAGAAGCATTCCGGCCAGAATACCCATGAAACCCTGGTTCTGTTCATCCTGAATAAATTTGGTGGCGCCTAAGCTGATCAAGTAGATAACGATCACACACACAAACAGATCGCTCAACACCACACCAATTGCCAACAATGCACCTTCGCGTGTTCCATGCTTGATGCTGGTATTCAGCAAAGCAAAGAATGCCGGTCCGAAGGAGAAGCTCAACAGAATGACAATAACAATGGTTTGATAGATAAGACTAAGCAAAGGCTATTTTATTTTGTTTAACATCAGGTAATCTTTCCATTCGTGCAATTGTTTATTCTTCAATACACGGGGGAATTTATTTTGAGCCCCTACTTTTCCTTTTAAGCGCATGAATTCATAAAATGTATCAACAGGCAATACATCCACGATCACATCCTTCAAAGCAGCAATTCGCTCTACTTTATAATCATCATTCAACTCTTTTAATTTTTCATCCAGCAATTCTTTCAACACTTTCACATCCACTTTATCATCTGTTCCCACATACCAATGATGTGCGAACATGCCTTCAAATGCAATTCCGGTAACAGTAAATTCTTTAATATCAATATTCAATTCTTTTGATACCAGCTCAATGGCTTTGTTCATATTGTCCTGCGACAAATGTTCGCCACATAAACTCAAAAAGTGTTTGGTTCGTCCGGTGATGATGATCTCATAATTTTTGAGGTCGGTGAATTTCACCACATCCCCGATCAAATATCTCCATGCTCCTGAACAGGTAGAAAGCAATAAAGCATATTCCTCGCCTTCTTTTACTTCTCCGATATGCAATGTTTGCGGGTTCTCCACCATCATGCCATCGCTATCGAAATTCTTATCATTAAAAGGAACAAATTCATAAAAGATCCCAATATCCAATACCATGCGCATTCCTTCGGCTTCCGGACGATCCTGAAAAGCAACAAACCCTTCCGATGCCAGATAGGTATCAAAATACATCAATGGCTTTCCCAATAATTTCTCGAATCCTTTTTTGTAAGGCGCAAAAGAAACACCACCATGAACATATACTTTTAAGTTCGGCCAGATATCGTGGATATTATTGACATTGTATTCTTTGATGATGCGTTGAAACAGGATCTGTATCCAGGCAGGCACTCCACAAATGATCCCAATATCCCAGTCGGGCGCATTCTTGGTGATCTCATCCAGCTTTTTCTCCCAGTCTTTTTGCTTGGAGATCTCTTTGCCGGGTTTACTGAAATTTTGCGCATAAAAAGGAACATTCCCTGTGGTGATACCACTTAAGTCGCCCTCGTAATACACGCCATTGTATTTTAGATCGGTGCTACCACCCACCATCAATACTTTACGCTCAAAATGCTCTTTCGGCAGGTCCACTTTTGCCTGACAAGTGAGCTGGTTAGAGGTAGTCTTCACGATCGCCTTGATCATATCCTTAGATACAGGGATCGATTTACTAGCCGATTCGGAAGTACCGGAGCTCAGGGCAAAGTACTTGATCTTTTTAGGCCAGCACACATCTTTTTCTCCTTGCAAAGAACGGTACCACCATTTTTTGTACATGGAGTTATAATCGTGTGTGGGCACAGCAGAACGGAATGCATGGATCACATCCGCATCGCTCAATATCTTTGAAAAATTATAGTGTTCGCCAAAAGCAGTGAATTCCGCCTTGGTAAGTAGTTTCTTTAAGACCTTTTGTTGTTGTCTTAAACCATTTACCCTACGCATTTTTGGCAAGCTTCCTCTCAGCTCGAATGTTCGTTTAATAATAGCGCCTAAAATTGCCATCTTCTCTCTCAATTAATTTTAACGAAAATACTGAATTTACATATAAAATCCGCATTTTTATGGGACAAAAAATGATGATATTCCTCAAGTTACATAACAGGCTTTTACTGTATTTTGTTCTGCTTTGCAGCGCTTTATCTGCGCAGATCAAAGTACACCCCAATGCTCATGCCCATAACGATTACAAGCATGCACATCCTTTGAGCGATGCCTTGTCGAAAGGATTTACCAGCATTGAAGCCGATGTGTTTTTGATACATGATCAGCTGATTGTGGATCATACTTATCCGCTGATCAAACGGAATAAAAATTTTGAGGAATTGTATCTAAAACCTTTGTCGGATTCCTGTAAAAAGAACAAAGACCATATTTATTCAAATGATACAACAAGTATCATTCTACTGGTGGATATTAAATCGGATGCAACCAAAACCTATGAACACTTAAAGTTACTTCTCGAAAAATATTCCTTTATGTTGAGTTCTTGCAAAAATGGAGTGTTTACAAAAGGAGCTATTACGATTATCCTTTCGGGAAATAAGCCCTATGAAAAATTAATGGCCGACAATAACCGATATATGTTCATCGATGAAAATTTATTTTCCTGCAACAAAGCATTGACGGTTTGTCCACTTGCCAGCACCAAGTACAGCAACTTACTTTCATGGACCGGAAAAGGTGAATTGAAAGCAACTGAAAAAGAGAACTTGATACACTATGTGAAAGCAGCACATGCACAAGGCAAGAAAGTGCGCTTATGGGCATCGCCCGAAAACAGGAATGTGTGGGAGCTGTTGCTGGCTTGTGGTGTGGATCTCATCAACACCGATCAACTGGAAATGCTCGATCTTTTTCTAAAAGAAAAAGGATTGTAAATTACAATCCTTCTATTATTCTGTTTCTTAATTTTTCAGCTTTCTTATTCAAGCTTGTCAGTTTCGCCTGATCGATCTCTGTTCCTTCCAGGTCGGCAAGCATTCCGTTCAACTCGGTGATCAAACCTGCAAAATACGCATCGCTCTTAAATTGCTCCAATAGCTTAATGATATTTTCCAAATGCAATTTCTGTTGCCAGATCACTGTGTAAACATCTTTATTTGCATCTGTTTTAGCAGCATCACCTGTATTTTTTGTTGTCAGGAACAATCCTTCCAACCAGCTTCCGGTAACTACCAATCCTGCCATCGCCAGGCGCTCGTTGCTTTTTAAGGTCGCATCTACTTTGCTGTAAGAATCGTACACCACCTGTGCCAATGAATCTTTATTGTCTTTGAACTTGGTGTATTTATCCATCATTTCCTGATTGAATGCCAAAGGAATGCTTAAGTCTTCCGCCAATTTTTTAGTATTCTTCACATACGAACCGATCTGTTGGAATTGCTCATAGGTAACAGCATACGCAAGGTCGGCACCATACACACCTAAATTAAATGCCTTTGCATTGAATTGATTGTATTTTGAAATATTCCCAACCGGGTTCATGCTTTGCTGATTGAACGGAGCTTTGGAAGCGATCAATTTATCCAGCATCTCAAAAGGAAATGGAATATTGCTGATCACCATATCATACTTGAACTGCGTATAACTATCGGCAGTAGAAGTATCCTTATTCTCTACAACAGCAGTTGTATCGACATCATTTGTAATGGTTTGATTGTTTGTATTACCACAAGAAACAAGGGTAAAAACAGAAACCGGTAAAAGGAGTGTTTGCACAAGTCTGTTCATAAGAGAGAAATTTAGATATACACAAATCTAACTGAATTTGAAGAAGAAAACAATAAGATTTATCAGATTTCCTTACGTGCCCTCACCATCTCCCGCTTTCCGGGAGGACCGGGTAATGTTTCCACTACAAAACCAACTTTTTTTAAGGTTCGCTTCACTTCACCTTTCGCGCAATAGGTCACCAACATTCCACCGGGAGCAAGCACGGTAAACATTTTCGAGAATATTTCTTCGGTCCACATTTCGGGCTGAACGCGTGGTCCAAAGGCATCAAAATAAATAAGATCGTATGTAGCAGGAAAAACGGTTGTTTGCAATTGACCTTTTAATTTCAACAAAGTAAATTTATTGTTAAGCGGCTGTTCCTCTCCCCAAGCTGATGTATGCATACGTTCAAACTGTTCACGCAACGTTCCCGCATTTAACACTTGAACATAATTCAACTGATTGATCAATTGCTCTTCCAAGGGAAAAGCTTCAATGGCGGTATAATGAACTTGTTTGTTGAATCGCTCCACTTCCATTAATGTAAGCAAAGCATTGAGTCCGGTACCCAAACCAATTTCAAGAATAGAAATTTTTTCTTTGTTGCAGGCTTGCAAACCGGCATTAATGAATACATGTATTCCTTCCTGAATGGCACCATGCACAGAATGATAATGCTCATCCAGCTCTTTCAGATAGAGCGAATGAGAGCCATCGGCTGTTTGAATGATCTCAGGTTTCATTAGGGTTTTACAAACAGTGTATTACTGTTATCAATAAAATCGAGTAATTCATCGCGCCCCATACGTTCTTCCGAAGAAGTATAGAACATGGTAGGTAATTCTTCCCAGGTAGTCAGCAGTTCTTTTTTATAGTTCTCGATGTTGGCTGCAATTTTCGACTTGGTGAGTTTATCCATTTTAGTGAACACCATTACAAATGGAATTCCATTCTCCCCCAACCATTCCATAAATTCAAGATCCACACGTTGTGGTGCTAAACGCGAATCGATCAACACCATCATACACATTAAATTCGGACGGTTAAGAATATAGTGGCGAATGAAGTCTTCCCATTTCTCACGTTTTTCGCGCGAAACTTGTGCGTATCCATATCCGGGAAGATCGACCAGGTACCAGTTCTCATTGATCAAAAAGTGATTGATCAATTGTGTTTTTCCGGGCTTGCCCGATGTTTTGGCCATGTCCTTTCGAACACATAACATATTTATCAATGAAGATTTACCAACATTGGAGCGACCAATGAATGCATACTCCGGCATAAGCGGAGCCGGACATTTATTTACATCCGTATTACTGATCACAAACTGTGCTGACTTGATCTCCATGTAAATAATTTCCTTTTTTATGATCTGCTATCAGCAGTTATTATTTTTTATATGATGCGAGGTGACGTTCTTTTTTAGAATCGTAAATATCCGCAATGGTCACTAATATTCCACTCTCTTCCACTTCACCAAAATGATCGTTCAATGCAGTACCAAAAAATTTCATGGTAGATGAAAGATTCATGTACGCATTTACCATTGGAGGAATGTTTTCACCCAATGCTCTAACATTTTGATTCAAGATCTTGTGTCCTTCTTTAAATGGCAAACCTTTGATAGAATCTAGGAAAGCAGACACATCCGTTTTTAATCCCAATGGAACGATCGGATACACCAATTTATCTTTATCAGGGAAATAATAGGTTAAGAAAGCAAGGATCATGTCACGCGCAGGAACATTAAAATCGGTGTACATGGTTACCTTACCGTAAAAATGTTTAACATCCGGATTGTCCACCACAATAGCACCCAATCCATCCCAAAGATTATCCAATGAGAACAATCCTTTTCTGTTCTCTGCTGATGGCTGATATTTTGGTTGAACGAATGAACGTCCTAATTCAATAGTAGAAGGAACAAACTCTTTCACAAACTGATCGGAGAAGTTGAACAACTCGGTGGTTGCTACATGCACTTTCCCATCAACAACAGGTGCTTCACCTAATTTGATATAACGGTAACCACCCACAATTTCCAGAGCGATCGGATCCCAAACGATCAATTGTTTATAGGCAGCATCAGAAGTATCAAACTCATCAATATCGATCTCATGCCCGGTACCACCACCTGCTGCACGGAAGGATACTTCGCGCAAACGAGCTATCTCACGCATCACATTGGGAGAATCGTGGTGAGTAATGATATAGATCTTATTATCACCATTGTTGGCATCGCGAACAAAACGCTCTTGTGTAAGTTCGGCTACTAATAATTTTTTGTCTACCGGTTGAATAATATCTTGCATACGCGTCAATAATTATTGATTTACATTTTTAATGGTTGGAAGCATTTTTGAGCGGTCGCCACTCTGCAAAGCATACACATGCTCTTTTACTTTTTGCGACCAGTATTCTGCCGGATGATCATCGGTAAATGTTTCCCATGATATCGGCTCACCAAAGGTGAATGTCAGCGTTTTTCCGCGCTGACGGTACATTTCATCTACCAGATAAAACATTTCGATGTTCGCTTTTATTCCCAGCTTTTTACGATAGTAAGCCAGGTTGTAAAAACGTTTTGAATTATGCCCCTCGATATAAACAGGCACAATATTCTTTTTATACTGAATTGCTTTTACGATAAAACTTTTTTTCCAAACGAGATCTTCGACCACACCTTTATCATTTCTTCTGGAAACTAATCCTGCAGGGAAAATAAGCAAACACTGATCACCGGCATACACCTCTTCAAACTTACGGGCATAATCGCTTGAATTTTTTCCGTGCTTGTTTACAGGCACAAAAATGGGTGCATAATTTTTCAATGCCATCAGCAGGTCGTTCACAAAGAAACGGATATCCGGACGGTAATCCGAAACGATCTTCATAAAAGTGATACCATCCAATCCACCCAAAGGATGATTAGCAGCCATGATCACACCACCGCTGCGTACAATGTTCTCTTCCCCTTTTACTTTGAACTTAACGCCAAACTCTTCAAAAGCGGCATTGGCAAAATCGACTCCATGACGGTTACGCGCCAGATAAATGGCCACATTCAACTCCTCCTGATGGACGATCTTTTTGATGTAACGCAACACAAAGCCGGGGAGAAATTTCAACAGCTTTGGATTTTTGGAAGCGATCGCTTTCTCCAAGTTGATGAACTTTTCGTTTTCCGGAACAACTATGTTTTTTCTATCCTCTGACATATACGTTTAAATGTATCTGATGCTCAAAAATAAGAAAATGTTTGCTAAATTTTCGCTTATTAAAGAATACTAATCAACAATATAAGGCAGTTTCGCCTGTTGATAAATATCTTTTTTTATCCATTCCTTCATACCTAAAGCAGTTTCAAAAGGACCATCAACAACCGCCAGATTGACCAGCCAGGCAGGGATATTTCCACCGGGATTCACCAGCAATTGATATTCAACATTCACATATCCATTCGGCAGAGGAGAAATGATCCACTGCGCACGGAATTCCTGAATGCGGACATGTTTTTCCTGCAAGGGATAAAAGTTAGGATGGCAAGAAGAATGGATATTGATCACTTTTGTTTTAGGATCCTGTGATAATTGATAATGAACTACAAAGTCACGATTTTCAACCGGCCAGGGAGCTACGACTGTTTGATATTGATACAGATCGGTAGCACTTATTTTTTTGATCACTTTACATTCTCCACAACGATACACCCAATTTGGATAAGAAGCCCTATCGTTGATCACCGCAATTACAGCCGACAATGACGCTTTGTATTGAGTGACCGATTTTAATTCCTTGTACTTTGAATTTTCGGCCATACGTGTGTACACACTTATCCCCTGCTCTTTCTTTTGCAATTTCCATTCAGCCGGAGCATGAAAACTAACAAAAATACCTGAACATAAAATGACGCATACGAATGTAAAAACCGTTCTCACCTTACACTGGATTATATTAGTAAATATAATAAAAAAAGCCCCCGAAATGTATCGGAGGCTTTCTTCTATTTTGCTTTTAAAACAATGTCTTTTAGTGCATTCACCCAAACCGGACTATCATTCAAACTTTCCACCAGCTGGATCTTATCACCGCCATGTTCATGAAAGATCTCCTGATATTCTGTTCCAATTTCATGAATCGTTTCCAGGCAATCAGCAACAAATGCCGGAGAGAACACCAACACTTTTTTCTTTCCTTGCTTAGCAAGATCTTCGATCACTTTATCGCTGTAGGGCTTTAACCATTTATCATCCAGTCGCGACTGAAAAGTGCTTTGATATTTTCCTTCAGGAATATTCAAACGTTTTACCAATGCACGTGTAGTTGCAAAACAATTCGCACGGTAACACAAACGATTTTTATCGGTGATCACATCACAGCAAGAACCGATCTTACAAGAACCATCACTGAACTCTTTGGATGCTTTGGTGATCTGACGCTCCGGCAAACCATGATAGCTGAATATAAAATAATCATACGCTTCCAGATCGTATTGATTCGCCTTCTCCACACATGCATCAATGAATCCCGGATCATCAAAAAAGTTATCGATAAAAGTTACCGGTGGATGTCCTTTCCATTTTTTCAAAACACGTTGTGTTTCTTCAATAGAAGAAGTAGTGCTGGATGTAGCATATTGCGGATACAAAGGAATAGCAATGATCTTGCTGACATTTGCTTTCTTTAATAACTCCACCGCTGATTCAATACTCGGACTTTGATAACGCATTCCTAACTCCACCACATACTCATCGCCCAATGCTTTACGCAACAGGTCACGTTGTTTGATGCTGTTGATCAATAAAGGAGAACCCTCTTTTGTCCAAATTGCCTGATACAGCTTAGCTGATTTAGAAGAACGGAATGGAACAATGATCCCGTTCACCAATAAAAAACGACCAACCGGATTGATATCGATCACACGCGGGTCGTTCAAAAATTGAGTTAAATATTTTCTAACATCCGGAGTGCTAGGACTGTCGGGTGTTCCAAGATTAATAAGAAGTACGCCTGTTTTCATATTTTAAGACACCACTAAGGCACACAGGCACTGAGTGATTATTTAGGTAGATTAGAAAAAGCTTTTGTTACCAATGGAACAAGTCCATCTTTTGTTATATTTTCATTATTAAAATTGATCAACAAACCCTTGGGTTTGTTGGCTAGCTTCAGATAAGTAAGCAGTTGGGCTTTGAATACAGGCAAGATTGATTCTACGGATTTCAACTCAACTACAATTAAGTCTTCTACCACTATATCCATTTTTAAATTAAAACCTAAATCTTTACCCTTGTATGTTAAAGGAACCGAAGATTGCGATTCAACTTTAAAACCTTGTGCTAACAATTCTTCAACCAGACACTTTTCATAAATAGACTCCAACAACCCTGGACCTAATTCTTTGTGAACTTCAATTGCACAACCAACAATTTCATAAGCAATGTCATTCACATATTTCTGAGTTATGACGATACTTTACAAATTTACTCTGTGTCCTAAGTGTCTTAGTGGTGAAAACAACCTAGATATGCAAAGCACGTTTAGCAGTAGCATCCAGACACGCTTCTTTAAAAGATTCGGTGAATGTAGGATGAGCATGACTCATGCGTGAAATATCTTCAGCACTTGCACGGTATTCCATTGCAACAACTGCCTCTGCGATCATATCTGCTACACGTGGCCCGATCATGTGAACACCAAGTATCTCATCCGTAGCTTCATCGACCAATACTTTTACAAATCCATCAGTATCCATAGATGCACGTGCTCTACCACTTGCTTTGAAAGGGAACATTCCTGATTTGTATTTTTTACCTTGCTCTTTTAATTGCTCCTCGGTATATCCTACAGCCGCTACTTCCGGCCAAGTATAAACAACACCCGGGATCAAGTTATAATTGATATGTGGTTTTTGTCCGGCAATTGTTTCTGCAACAAATGTTCCTTCTTCTTCTGCTTTGTGTGCCAACATAGCACCTTTCACCACGTCACCGATCGCATAGATACCGGCTACATTTGTTTGTAAATGATCATCGGTTTCAATCTTACCTCTGTTATCTACTTTCACACCTGCTTTATCCAAACCTAAATTATCAGTATATGGTCTGCGACCCACAGAAACTAAACAATAGTCACCTTTGATCTCTACTTTCTCACCTTTCGCATTATCAGCAGTTACGGTAACATCTTTACCTTTTGTTGTAACACCTGTTACTTTATGATTGAAGTAAAATTCAAATCCTAATTTCTTTAAACTCTTTTGCAATTCTTTTCCCAATGCACCATCCATTGTGCTGATGATACCACCTGTAAATTCAACAACAGAGATCTTAGCACCAAGACGTGCATAAACAGAACCTAATTCCAAACCAATAACACCTCCACCAATGATCACCATGTGTTTTGGCACTTCTGTCAATTCCAATGCTTCCGTTGAAGAGATCACGCGCTTTTTATCGATGGTGATCCCCGGTAAAGAAGATGGTTTTGAACCGGTAGCAATGATCGTCTTGCCTGTTTCGATCTGTGTTTTTTTACCATCAGCTGCAGCAATCTCGATCGTGTTTTTATTTACAAAAGAACCATGTCCTGTGAACACAGTGATCTTATTCTTTTTCATCAAAAAGTTGATCCCATCGCAGGTTTGTTTTACAACATCACCTTTACGTTTGATCATCTGTTTCAAATTCACTTTTACATCCTTTACATCAATACCATGTTCAGTGAATGTATGTGTTGCATTGTGATAATGCTCCGAAGAATCCAACAATGCTTTTGATGGGATACAACCCACATTCAAACATGTTCCACCCAATGTATTGTAACGTTCAATAATGGCAGTTTTCATACCTAATTGGGCACAACGGATAGCGGCAACGTATCCACCGGGACCGGAACCTATAATGGTAACATCAAATTTTTCCATAGTATTTCAGAATTTAGAGATTCATACAAGGCAATAGAACCTTGCGCCTGCAAATGTACTATTTTTTGAGAATTTTTAAGCGTATTAGCAGGGAATAAATGATCAGCAACAAGGAGCTGTAGAAGGCAGCACGGGCAATATAATCGCCATATTGCGTGTAAAAGGTCTTTGTATCCGACAAGGTGATCCGTTGCCCGATAACAGCGGGTTGCCACCAGGAGGTAGCTTGCTCTATATTGCCCAATGGATCAATAAAACAGGAAATACCGGTATTGGCCGAACGGGCGATCCATTTGCGGGTTTCTATGGCCCGCAAAGCGCCATATTTTAAATGCTGTTTATAACCGGGTGTATCGCCCCACCAGCCATCATTGGTAATGATGGAGATGAAATTAGCACCATTATTTATGTAGGTTCCCACATATTCTCCATACACACTTTCATAACAAATAACAGGCGCTGCACCTACCGTTCTATCGGGTGAATAGAAGACCGTCCGCTCATCCTGCAAACCCAAGCTTCCGCTGGTTCCACCCAGATCGATGGCAAACTTTTCGAAATATTTAAAGATGAACGGGAAAGGCATTTTCTCTACTCCCGGCACCAACTTCGACTTATGATACAATTGTATTTTCCCCGTACTATCCAGTTGAATGGCAGTATTGTAGGCATCGTAATAAGCATCTGCATTGGTAAACTTACGTGCAGTAGCCGATAATGCTTCGCCCGGTTGATACACTTTTGCGGTGCTTGCACCTATAATGATGGTTAGCTGCGGAAATTTTTTGATATAACTTTGTAAGGTTTGGATGCTCCAACTTTGCTCCAGTTGTTCCTCCCAAATATCTTCGGTTAAGGCTGTTTCAGGAAATAGAAGATACTGTGTGGTGGAATCTACTTTTTGATCGGCCAGCTGAAGCATTTTTTGCAACTGCTCCTGATAGTTGGAGAAAAATTTTTCATTGTAAGGATCTATATTCGGCTGCACCACCACTACCGGCATACCGCCCTTCCATAGCTTGTTTGCGAAGACGCCTATTACATTAGAAATAAAAATAGGTATCAAAATAAGAGCAGCGATCCATGCTCCACGCTTCATATATTGCTTCTTTTCATTACTACGAAACAAATAAAAAACGATAAGCACATTTACCATCAGCACCCACAAACTTCCACCAAACACACCGGTGTATTCATACCACTGGATCCAGTCGAGCGTACCTGCAAACACATTACCTAATGTAAGCCAGGGCCAGGTAAGATCCCAATCCAAATGAATAAATTCAAAGCTGATCCAAAAAACAATGAATGCTATATTTCCCCATTTTTCATCTACTCTTTTTTTAACAGCATGGAAAAACAGGAACACGCCTGTCATCAATAAAGCATTCGCCAGAATAGCCATTGCTGCTCCACCCATGGAAGCATTTTTCACCCACCAGGTAACTAATATGTTCCAGGTAAAAAAAGCAAGATAAGTGGCTGCAAAAAGAGTCAGGCGTTTTACTTTATCCCGATTCAAAAAAGCATATTGCTCAACGATCAAAAGCGGAACTAATGCAATAAATATCAAAGGAGTGATACCGGCCGGAAACCAACTGAATGCCAGTAAAAGTCCACTTAGCAACGACAACAGATATAACTGATAGGTCTTCAATTTACAGATCGATGTGTTTGGAGTGAACAGATGCACCGGTAAAGATACTGGCTGCTTTATCAAAATTTTCAGGCGAATCGGTTGTAAAGTATTCTAATGTTCCACCTTTACTCAACTTGCTTTCTATTTCTGTATGTCGTTTCAAATAATCAGTCAGACTCGCTGCAACGATCTCCCCTTGCGATAACACAGTAATGCCTTGAGGTAAATGTTTTTTGATCTTATTGATCAACAAAGGATAGTGCGTACAACCAAGAATGATCGTATCAATTTTATTTCCTTGTTCGAATAAGTGATCCAGATTCTTCTTTATAAAATAATCGGCACCTTCGCTTTCAAATTCATTATTCTCTACCAATGGCACCCACATCGGACAAGCCTCCTGGTGTACTACTATCTCAGGGAAAAACTTCCCGATCTCTATTTTATACGAATAAGATGCGATGGTTCCGGAGGTTCCTAATACACCAATATGATTGGTCTTTGTATAGTTCCCTACCACTTCCGTAGTTGGACGGATAACCCCCAACACTCTTTTGTCGGGAGCAAGATTCGGAAGATCTTTTTGTTGAATGTTTCGCAATGCTTTTGCAGAAGCAGTGTTGCAAGCCAGCACCACTAGCTCACAATCCATTTCAAACAATTTCTTTACACACTCTAAGGTGTATTCATAAACAGTTTCAAACGAACGTGTCCCATAAGGCGCACGGGCATTATCCCCCAGGTACAGATAGTCGTATTGCGGCAGCTGTTTTACTATTTCTTTTAAAACAGTTAATCCTCCGTAACCGGAATCAAATATACCGATGGGCCTTTTGCTCATGTTGTGCTGTATCGAATTTCGATGCAAGTTAAAAATTACTTATGAAAAAGCCTCATGAAATTATCATGAGGCTTTTCTGTCAGATCCAATGATCTGTTATTTTTTTGGAGCTGGAGTATTTGTTGCAGGAACAGTGATTCCTAATTTTTTTACTACCAATCCAATGATATCATCAGCAGGCTCATTGTATAATACTAAACCTGTGCTTGTGTCTAATACATATTTGTAACCGTTTTCTTTAGCTACTTGATCGATCGCTTTTTTAGCTTTCTCATAAACAGGCTTAGACAACTCAGCGCTCTTATTTTGGTAATCTACCTGAGCTTGTTGTTGGAAATCCTGAATACGTTGGTTCAAATCATTCAACTCTTTTTCTTTGTTTTGTTTGATGATCGGAGCCATATCAGCAGATGTCTTTTGATACTCTTCGTATTTTGTTTGCAACTCAGTTTGCATTGCTACTACTTGTTGCTCTAATTGTTTTGCGTAATCCTGAACAGCTTGTTGAGCAGTTTTAGATTCCGGCATTATGCTGATCAATGAGTCTAAGTCGATGTGCGCTACTTTTTGAGCATTGGCTGTAAATGAACTCATTAAAATAACTACACTTACAACTACTAATTTTGCGATGTTCTTCATAATATTAATTTTTGGTTTGTTTAAAATTTACGATTGTTGATTATTGTTTTTTAGTGCCTGTACCTGATCCTGTTTTACCACCTTTGTAACCCATCAATTCAAGTACATCATCACTTTTATCATTTTTAGCATTGGCATATAACATGGTCATATCGCCTGCTCTATCAAATATTACAGCGTAACCGCTTTTTTCAGCTACTGATTTTACAGCATTATACACTTTATCCTGAATAGGCTTTACCAATTCCTGACGTTTTTTAAATAATTCACCATCCACTCCAAAACGTTGTTTTTGAAGATCTTTTGCCTCTTTCTCTTTAGCAATAATATCTGCTTCACGTTTCTTTTTCATTTCTTCAGTAAGCAAGATCTGCTCTGCCTGATACGCTTTATACATTTTATCGATCTCAGTATATTTTGCTTCGATCTCTTTTTGCCATTGCACAGAGATCTTGTCTAACTCCGCCTGAGCAGCTTTATATTCAGGGATCTGACCTAAAATATATTCAGTATCAACATATGCGAATTTTTGTGCAAAAGAGGCAACACTTGTGATCAAGATGATGCTTAATGTTAAAAATAGTTTTTTCATTTTTCTTCTTTTTTAATATTCACGTCTAAAATCGCGGAACGAATTTAGTAATTTATTACAATTCACCAATTGATGCTCCAATTGTAAAGTGGAACTGTCCTTTTTGCATGGTTGGGTTTGTAGGAACATCATCCAATCTCCAGCCATAGTCAAATCCTAACAATCCAAACATTGGTAAAAACACCCTCACTCCTAAACCGGCTGAACGATACACTTTAAAAGGATTAAACTCCTTCGACTTTTGCCATGTATTACCACCTTCCGTAAAGGCTAACATATAAATAGTTGCCTGCGGATTGGTTGTAACCGGGAAGCGTAATTCAGCAGTGTATTTTGTGATGAACATGGAGCCTCTTGCAGCTGATAATGATTGATCATCATATCCTCTCAAAGCAATGATCTCACGACCATCCAATGCAAATCCTGTTAAACCGCTACCACCCAAATAAAAACGTTCAAACGGTGACTGACCAACCTTACTGTTATAAGAAGTAAGGAAGCCCATACCAACTGTTGTACGCAATATCAAATTGCGTGCCTCTTTGCCTTCTTCCCCACGTTTATTGGTAATTGGCGTGAAGAAGGTAACTGTTGCTTTGTACTTTTGATACTCCACAAAATTGAAACGCTCCTGATCCGTCATGGTTGGACTGGAATAATCTTTTCCATTGAACAATGAATATGGAGGAGTCCACTGACCGCTCAATGTAACAACAGATCCACGTGTTTCAAAGATCGGTTTATCAACCGAGTTACGCTGAAGTGTTGCTTTATAATAAATATTGTTGGCATATCCTTTACTGAAAGAGAAGATAGAACCATAATTATTCAATACATAATATTGGTAATTCAATTCCTGATACAATGTAAAATAATCATCCGGCCATTTTAATCTGCGACCCAATCCGATAGACAAACCGGTAATATCAAGTGATGCTCTTGCAGGGTTCAATACTTTTACACCTTCCGAATTGGTAGTTCTTTTCTTTTCACCATTACTTTGAATAGAATAATAAGCCGTTACGCTCAAAGAGTTTGGTTTTCTACCACCTAACCATGGCTCCGTAAAGGAGATATTATACGATTGGAAAAATAAACCATTCGATTGTGCTCTCACACTCAAACGTTGTCCATCACCCGATGGAAGTGGTCGCCAAGCATCTTTTTTGAAGAAATTCTTTGCAGAGAAATTATTGAAGGAAACACCCAATGTTCCAACTACACGTCCACCACCGTAACCACCGGAAAGCTCGATCTGATCAGACGGTTTTTCTTCAACGGTATATTCAATATCTACTGTTCCTGTTGCAGGATTTGGTGTTGGAACCACATTCATTTTCTCAGGATCGAAATAACCTAACTGCGATAATTCACGTTGTGAACGGATCACATCCGATCTACGGAATAACTGTCCAGGACGGGTTCTGATCTCACGCATAACCACACGGTCGTTTGTTTTTGTATTTCCTACGATGGTAATTTTATTGATCGTTGCTTGCTTGCCTTCGTAAATTCTCATTTCAATATCGATCGAATCACCATTTACCATGGTTTCAACCGGAGTCACATTAAAGAACAAATATCCTTCATCCATATAAAGTGAACTAATATCACTTCCATTCGGATTCATGAATAATTTGGCATCCAGATCTTCCTGATTGAATACTTCACCTTTTTTAATGCCCAATACGTTGCTTAGATCTTTAGAAGAGTATTTACTGTTCCCCACCCAGGTGATATCACGGAAATAATATTTCTTCCCTTCACTCACGTAAATATCAATGGTGATGAATTTTTTGTAATAATTCGTATCACGAACTGCCTGGAATCGTTTGATGCTTTCCCATACCAATAACTTTGAAGTCTTACGTTTTTTAGGAGTGAAATAGGTCTCGGCCAACATTGGCTTCCCTTTCAGAAAATAAGCAACAGTTGCTTTCGCATGTTTTGCCGGACGGAAACGTTTCGGTGTCCACTCTCTGTAGATGCTATCCTTTACAATAGCAGCATCTCTAAATCCTTTTTGATTGTATTTTTCTACAATGGTGTTTTTATCTTTCTCGTAATTGTCTTCATCAAACTTACCATCGTTGAATGGGTTCCACCAACGTCTGCGTTTTGTTTCCTTAAACTTTCTACGCAACTTGAATGTACCGATCGATTTATTTCCAATGATGTTGATCTCTTTGATCCTTACTTTTTTCTTTTTATCGATATTGATGAACATGATGACCACATTATCCTGCTTCGGCTCTTTATCCAAACGGATATCAACAGCTACATCGGTATAACCTTTTACAACAAAGAATTCTTTTACCGTCTCCTTGGTAGAAGCCAGCACATTATCCGTGATCACTTTCCCTTTCACCAATTTGATGCGTTCACGCAACTCATCAGCTTCCGATTTGGTAATTCCTTTTAAAGCAAATTTCAACAAACGCGGACGCTCCACAACAGTGATATCGATAAAGATGTACTTGCCTTGTACGCGATCAGCAGTGATCTTGATATCATCAAACAGACCTTGTTTCCAAAGGTTTTCAATAGCAGTGGCAAACTTATCGCCCGGCACCTGCACCTTATCACCAATACCTAAACCGGTTAAAAGCACGATCACATTTTTATCGAAGTGTTCTGCACCTTTTACTTCAATGCCTCCAATTTCATATTCTTTTGAAACGGTAAGATCGATCACACCTGTAGTATCACCACCAATAGGAATAACCTGCGCACTCACCGAAAAGGAAAGAAGAAGAAAGAAGAAAAATATTTTAATTTTTATGTACATACTGAATATTAAGAAATTAATTGCTCACTGGTCTTTCCAAATCTGCGCTCACGGTTTTGATAATCAATGATCGCTTCGTATAGATCTTCTTTTTTAAAATCGGGCCAAAACTTATCCGTAAAATACAATTCGGCATAAGCTAGTTGCCACAATAAAAAATTACTGATACGATGCTCACCACTGGTACGGATCATCAATTCCGGTTCAGGAATGTCAGCAGTACATAGGTTTTTATTGATCGTTTCCTCAGTGATGTCTGAAGAAGAGAGTTGTTTATTTTCCACCTGTTGTGCGATCTGCTGCATAGCATTTACCAATTCCCAACGGGAGCTGTAGCTAAGTGCAAGCACTAAGGTTGTTCTGCTATTGTTCTTTGTTGCTTCCATTGCTTCCTGAAGCTCATTGTAACAATCGCCAGGCAAACTTTTAAGATCGCCAATAGCTTTTAAACGGATATTATTTTTGTTGAGTGTAGGCGTTTCTGCATTGATGGTATGAACTAACAATTGCATCAAAGCGATCACCTCTTCTTTCGGACGGTTCCAATTCTCGGTAGAGAAGGCATAAAGTGTCAAATATTCTACTCCTAACTCTGCTGCTGCTTCAACGGCATCACGAACTGATTTTACTCCATTTTCGTGCCCGTAGATTCGCTCTGCACCCTGCTGCTTCGCCCATCTTCCATTGCCATCCATAATGATCGCGATGTGCTTTGGCAATTTCGACAGGTTAATTTTTTCTTTTAAGCTCATTTTATTTTTGCTCGTCCTTCCATTTGAAGGCATCCAAATGGAAGACGAATGACATACGTTTTAAGTTACTAATCTTGTACTCCCGGACAAGGGGATTTTCTTTCTTTTAATTTTATCGTTAACACTGCGCCTACGAAGGAATACCAATCTTTATTAGTTGGATTCCCTCGCTGACGCCCTACATTCGAAAAAGCAGGGTCTGTGCCTTTACTTGGATCCGACAGAGCAGCAGCAACACCTCCACGGGCAGCAGCCAATTTTACCGGATCATAATACGTTTTACTTACATCATCCAGATAATCGGTAAATGTTTTTCTCATTCCCCACTCGATCGATAGACCGATCCCTTTTGAAAGATTCGTTCTGAACCCTACACCAAAAGGAATAGAGATCTGTGTTAGCTTATATTTCTTTTTGGAGGCTCCGCCTTCTAATCCCTGCCCTTCCGTACTAAGCGGTTGCAATGCCACCCAATTGCCGCCTATATTACCTTGAGGGTTGAATTTAAAAACGCCTACGCCTAAAAAGATATAGGGACTGAATTTGCGTTTCTCATTGCCGATCTGATAATCCAGGAAATTAAATTCCAGCTGGCCGGAGAATTCGGTCACGGGAGATTTAAAATTCAAATTCCGCTGATGTGCAGCCGTTGTCTTCGCGTAGGCATCATCGGCCTGAATACTACCAAAAAACAAATTGGCACGGGCAGCCAGACGGTAGTTAATGTTATAACGCATCACCAAGCCACCTGCAGGTTTAGTAAACTGATTCAAATGCCCCAATGGGTTCAGGTCGCCAATATAATACGAGCCACCTAAAAACACGCCCACCTCATAGCTACTCTTCTTTTTGCCATGTTGAGCAAAAAGTGAGCCTGCGATCAGGATAAAAACAAAGAATATAAAATGACTTTTTTTCAATTTTAAAAAACTAATGATAAAAACAGAAAAATTACGTTTTTATTGCCTCTTACAAGGGATAGCAAATATAGTAGATTTTTGCTTATGAAAAAGTGTTAATTATAGTTAATTACGCTTATCCAAACCCCATAAAAGTTTGTTGCGAATGGTATTAAAAAAGTGCTGATTTTCGAGCTTGATCAGGTTGAGCGAAAAATCGGCTTTTTTAAGCATGATCTCAATGGATGAATCGATCACTTCGCTTTTAGAATCAAGGGATACAAGGTAGTTTGGACTGCGACCTTCCACTTTCAGGGTGATCACATTGTTATCGGAGATCACCAAAGGACGAACATTCAAATTATGCGGTGCGATCGGAGTGATCACAAAATTTTCGGAGCCGGGCATTACCAAAGGCCCACCGCAGCTAAGAGAATAAGCGGTTGAACCGGTAGGAGTAGCGATGATCAAGCCATCGGCAAAATAAGAGTTCAGATACTCCCCATTGATGTAGGCATGGATCGTGATCATGGCGGATGAATCCTTTTTCATGATCGTAAGTTCATTCAATCCATAATTTACCTCTCCAAACAAATTGGAAGGCTCCTGAACACAAAGCAAAGCACGCTTTTCAATGGTGAATTTTTTGTGAAACAATGCTTCTATAGCCGAATTGATCTCTGTTTTGGCCACATTCGCCAAAAAGCCCAAACGGCCGGTATTAATACCTAAAACAGGGATATTCGAATTTCTAACGTAGGTAAGCGTTTCTAAAAAGGTTCCATCTCCACCCAAACTAAGCATACAATCAACCACCCCGGCCAGTTCGGAATGCTTTGAGAAGGTTTTGATCAAACCTGAAACATTCAGCTTTTGCTTGATAAACTGATAATAAGGCTCATACACGTATATTTCGGTCTTATACTCGTTCAGCTTATGAAACAAAGCCTGAATATGTTCCGAAACATTGTCGTTTGTTGAACGTGCGTATATGGCAACTTTCATGATCTTTTTAAATATTGATGTAATTCATGAAGGAATCGAAACGGTTCTTCATATCATCCAAAAATTCACTTTGATGAAAAGATTGTTTTACATTATAATTGTAACGGTAGAAGGTTTGCAACACACCGGAAAGATCCTGTTTATTGAGCTTCAGGGTAACTTCTATCTTGGTAGAATCCTCTAAAGGATTAACATACAAACTAAGGATCTTCGCATCATTCCCTTCAACGATCTGTGCTATCTGGGTGAGCGAATAATCATGCAGGCCCAACTCCAATACCACAATTCCTCCTGGCTCACGTGTAGCTGCCAAAGTAGAGAACTGGTGTAACAGCGCGGTCAATGGAATCAAACCAACATAATGTTGATGCTCGTTTAAAACAGGCAGTACCGACAATTTCATGCTGGAGATCATCTTTATCACCTCGTACACATGCTGGTTTTCGGTAACAAACGGGCGGATCAATGAAAGTTTGGTCTTACCCAACTCATCATCTGTAATATTTAAATCTAAAATATCGGTATCGGAGATCAGGCCAAGGTACTCGTGCTTATTGACAATAGGCAAATGCGACACTTTGAACTCATCCATCCAGTTGATCGCCATCAAGCCGGTATCGGAAGTTTTAAGTGGTGGTATCTCGTCTGTTATTAAATCTTTTGCTAACATTTTCTATTCTTAAAGTTTCTTTCAAAAATTTATATTCAACAAAAATCACTGAAACTTATTATACAAACTTACTAATTTTTTAGCTTTACACTTTAAATTAAAACAATGGCTACAAAGTTAAGCGTAAATATCAATAAAATAGCAACCTTGCGCAATTCAAGAGGCGGCAATAACCCGGATGTAGTAAAGGTGGCACTCGATTGTGAACGCTTTGGTGCCGAAGGGATCACTGTACATCCCCGTCCCGATGAACGACATATCCGTTACAAAGACGTACACGACCTGAAACCGTTGCTTACCACAGAATTTAACATTGAAGGAAATTGTACTGAAAAGAAATTTGTGGAACTGGTGATGCAAGTAAAACCAACACAAGTAACATTGGTTCCCGACTCCCAAGGACAATTAACATCCGACCATGGCTGGGATACGATCACCCATAAAGATTATCTTAAAGATATGATCGCGCAGTTTAAATCAGCAGGGATCAGAACAAGTATTTTTGTGAATGCAGACATTAAAATGATCGAAGGAGCTGTTGAAACGGGCACCGACAGGATCGAGCTGTACACCGAAAGTTATGCTCATCATTATTCTTCCAACAGAGAATCAGCTATCAAAGATTTTGTGGCTGCCGCAAAAAAAGCGAAAGAATTAAACATTGGTTTAAATGCCGGACATGATCTCTGTTTAGAAAATCTTCGCTATTTCGCAGAACAGATCCCTAATTTATTAGAAGTATCCATTGGACATGCACTCATTTCAGATGCCTTGTACTATGGCTTAGAAAACACCATTCAATTGTACTTACGTCAGTTGAAAAACAGTTAAGTATGAAATTATTTTATAGAAAATTCGGACAAGGACAACCGCTGATCATTCTGCATGGTTTGTTCGGACAGAGTGATAATTGGAACTCCTTAGCCAAACAATTCAGCGAGCAAGGATACGAAGTGTATATTGTAGATCAGCGTAACCACGGACTTTCTCCGCATAGCGATGAATGGAACTATAAAGTAATGAGTGATGATCTGTTGGAGTTGATCCAGGATCATCAATTAAACAATGTGATCTTGATCGGGCATTCCATGGGTGGAAAAACAGTGATGCAATTTGCATTGGAGCATGAGCACCTATTAGACAAATTAATTGTTGCCGACATTGCTCCGAAATATTATCCATTGCATCATCAAGTTGTTCTACAAGCATTGGAGGCAGTCGATTTTAAAACAGTTAAAACAAGAAGAGAAGCCGAAGAGATCATGGGACGGTATATCTCTGATTTTGGTACCAAACAATTTTTACTAAAGAACATTTACTGGAAAGATGATGGAGAATTAGCCTGGCGATTCAACTTGCCGGTGATCGTTAAAAACATAGAAAAAATTGGCGAAGCAACACCTATTGATAACAGCTGCAATACACCTACACTTTTTATACGAGGCGAAAAATCAAACTATATTCTTAATGAGGATATAGCTTTAATTCAGGAGTTATTTCCAAGAAGTATTCTTGAAACGATCAGTAATTCCGGGCATTGGGTACATGCCGAGCAGCCCAAAGCATTTTTCGATTGTGTGATGGATTTCATCAAATAAAAAGAGCGCGAATAGATCGCGCTCTTTTATTTACATATCAATTGGTTTACTGCGCAGCAGCATTTTTAAATCCAAATTGTTTAGCATCGGCTTCTACCACTTTGCTGAAAAAATCTTTTAATTGTGCATACTCCGTTGTAGGCACCACATCTTTTTTCACTTTAAAAACACGAGTGATCACCACTTTGGATCCATTTATTTTATAGCTCAAGGAGTAATCAGCTGCAGGACAAGAAACAGAAACCGGTTTAGGTTGCTCTGCCAACATTTTTCCTTTCGGAATTTCAATAGAGATCACCTCTGTTTCATTCTCAGCAGAAGTCAGTTCCCATACATTGAATGGAAAATTTCTTTTCTCAAGTGTAAAATATTCTAAATAGTTGAATGCATCTGCCCAAGGCAATTTATACAACTTGATACCTGAAAATTCTGTTACCGCATTTTTAGCAGTAAAAGTATAATTGTAAGTAACGGTGTCGGTCAACGATTTAAGATCACTAAATGTCAAAGATATTAATTTTACAGGTGTTGTAAAATCTTTGCTGATCGCTTGCGACATACTTTCCTCTTGTTTTTCTTTTCCGATATCGGCATAAGTACCACGTGAAGAACGAGCAAACTCACCATACTTGGTGGTCTTTCTTTCAACCATCATATCATTTCCGTTGAAGCTAAGCTTTGTATCACGTTTAGATGCATTCAACGGACGGTTCAAACTTTCGATCTGAACTAATTTAGAGGTCATTTGCTCTCCTTCTCTTGGAATTACCAAACAAGATGAATTTTTCAAAATAGAAGGCATGGCCGCAAAGGACAATTTCTGATCGGTCAATTCGATGATGTACGGCTTGCCATCAGCTTCTAATTTCACAATACAATGATTAAAACCAATGGTTGGTTGGGTCATTACATTCTCACCGTTATCGCGGGTGTTTACCAATACTAAATTTGCTTTTAATCCTACTTCTTTACCCATTGCTACAAACAAAGTAGAAAAATCTTTACAATCGCCTAGTTTGGTATTGATACAACGTGATGCTTTTTGTGGCACAAGCGCACTATGCATGAACGACACATTACTATAGGTCATATTCTTTTCGATATAATCATAAATGATCTTTGCTTTTTCAAGATCAGTCAGATTTGATTTCCCTGCAAATAATTGCTGTACCGTTTCCTGCACTTCAAAGTCGGATTTTGCTTTTGTTGAAGCCAAATCGGAATACCAATTCGCCACAAATTGCCAATCAGGGATAGAAGATAATTCCAAGCGGGCACCTACTTCATTCAAGGTAGGCATCACTGTTTCCGATTTCAGGGAAGCAGCATTCTTCATTTCCCAGGTATATTTTTTATATCCTTCGAGATCTTCCGTTACCGCTGAAATATCTGCATTACGAACCGAGTAGTTGAACTTCTTATTATTCGCTACCATAATGCTGTAACGAGAAAGGATGCTCGGATAGAAATAATTGAAATTAAATTCATCTGAAAAATGTAATGCCATTTGTCCCGATTGATAATCTTCTATACGGTAAGATAAGTGGATCGCATCACCCGGCTCCAAAGAAGTAAACACAAAGTAACTTCCATTGTATTCAGCTTGCAAACGATTTCCGTTTGCTTTCAATACTTCCGATTTATCTACGATCAAACGTTGTGTATATTGATTGTAACCCACATAATATTCTTTCCAGTTATCAATTCCAGCCTGATCGAATACTTTGATCAAGATCTCATCTTTCTCCTCAGAAGCACCTTCCGGATAAACGATACGTTGACGGTCGTTCAAAATGATCAAGCTGTTATCATCCGGGTAAGCTGATTTATCAGGAGCATTTTTATACATCTCATACACATCCTCTGTTTTGAAATTCGAGAACTCATCTTTCTTACCATCAATAATGGCGATCTGTTTACGGGAAGTATAATTGGTTGGATCGTAATAAATAGCTTTTTGATAAGCCGCTTTTGCATCTGCACTTTTATTTTGTGCCTCCAGGATCTTACCTACTTTTTGGTAGTAATAACCATGGTATGGAGCTTTCTCTACCGTTTTATTTTGCCAACGCAATGCTTCTTCATAATTCTGCATTTCGAAATACAGATCAGCCATATCCTGATAATCTCCAATTGCATATGGTCTATTGTTAATACGTTGCTGATAGATCTTTAACCCTTCGTTCACATTTCCCAATTTGAAATAGTTATCAGCCATGGTGGTCAACACTTTATCGGAATGATTCGTGGAAATGTATTTTTTCAAGATCGCATTTCCTTTGGAAAGGTCTTTCGAAGTAGATGTTTCTACCAAATATTTTAAAGCCATGGTAGAATATTCATCCGGATATTTTTTATAGATGGCATTGATGCTCTTGTACAATTCATCATAATTTTTTTTGCGAGCGATCATGTCGATCTGCTTCAACTCGGTATTCAAGCTGCTTCCATACAAGCTGATCATCTTATTCAACACCTCTTCAGCCTCATTATAATCTTCTTTTTTGTTGGCTTCATCGTATTTCAAATTAAGTGCATACCAACTGTTAGGATCGTTCTTCTTGATATTCTCCTGCTCGGTAGTGTACTCTGTATTGTTATTCTGACGCGAATAAACATCTAACAAACGTTGCGCTACAAATGTGCTTGAAGGAGCTTTTGCACGAACTTTCGCTAAGGTTTTACGACTTTCATAAGCTTTATCATTTCTTAAATAGGTTTCCGACAACATGATCTGATCGATCAAATTATCAGGATTGTTTTTTAATTTATTGATAAAGAATTCCTCTGCAAAGAATGGGATCAATTCAGCTGTATATTCTCCTGCTTTGTTATAAGCTTGGTAAGCAGATGATGACTCCCAAGTTGGGATCACTTTATCATTCAGATCAGTAAATCTCAAAAGGAAATTAGCACGATCGGCTTCACTCTCTCCTACTTGGACAAGGATACGGTTGTATCCTTTGTTTAATTTTACTTTATATGAAAAAAGATCGATGTCGGCATTACGCTCTTCCGACTCTGTTACGATCAATTTATCATTTAACCATACTTTTAAAGAACCGGAAACACCGGTACGCATGATCACATCCTGATCGGCAGCACTCATGATAAATGTTTGAGCATACATCACGGAATTACTATACACAAAGTGATAGCTGAAGTCGAACCACTTATCATTACGCACATCCTTCACATCAAACCAACTTACTTTGGCATCAACCTTATTTTTAAATTCAGCATCCGATTTAGGATTTTGCACTACCTGAAAATCTTTATTGAATCCACTGGCAGAGATATTTTCGAATGTTCCTACCACTTGCCAATTAGCGATCGTTCCTAATTTATCGAACTCTGCTAAGCCTTTTTTAAAGTCGCCAATACTTTCGTAATGATAGCCCAACATGGATTGCGCCATGGCTTTGATCGTGCTGTTGGCGCGGGGATCGGCAATGATCGTATTTAACAATGCTAACTGCTCTTTTGATTTTTTTCCATAATCGGAGAACAAACATTCCGTTGTCCACAATGCATACACGTATGGATAAGGATTAGACGAAGCTTTATAAAAGTTCATAAAATTATTGAACGCTTCCTGCGATTTGGATTGTTCCCAATACAATAAGGATAAACCCAAATAACCTTCCTCTTTGGTAGCCGGATCGGCTGCTGCTGCTTTAAAGCCATTCAGGGCCGCATCTCTGTCGTTTTTCTTGAACGCATCCCAGGCTTTTGCCAGATCATCGTTTGTTGCATTTACAATGCTTGTGCTTAATAGCAGACATACAGCTATCAAGGATTGAAGGAGTTTGTTTGATTTCATAAAATTAGAATAGAGTGTTCCGAAAGTAGAACAATTAATGAAGGAAACAAAAGAAAGTGCTATTTATTATTCTTCCAGCAAAAAAATAGCTTCTCGAAGCTCATTGAGTGTTTTCTGGTTTTTCTGTTGTTGAGCAATAACAAGACCCTGATTATAAGCATTCAAAGTTTTTTGAATCTCATTTTGCTGCTCATACAATTTTCCTAATTGATAATAAGAAGCCAGATAAGCGGGATCGCGTGCAATAATGGTCTCAATAACATTGATGGCTTTAGGCAGATCATTTTCCTTGGCATATTCCAATGCCAAAGCATAGTTCAAAAAAGAATCGGTTGGTTCTTTTTCAAGTAATTCTTTGAGAATATGAAGTCGTTGAGGGATCAAGCGAAAACTATAATGCCGGTTTGAATTGTTTCAAAAAGCGAACATCATTTTCGAAGAACAAACGAAGATCTTTCACCTGATATTTTAACATGGTGATACGCTCCACACCCATACCAAATGCAAATCCACTGTACTGTTTGCTATCAATTCCGCAATTATCCAAAACGGCAGGATCGACCATACCGCAACCCAGGATCTCTACCCAGCCGGCACCTTTACAGATGTTACAGCCATTTCCTTTACAGAAAGGGCAGGAAATATCCATTTCGGCACTGATCTCGGTGAAAGGGAAGAAAGAAGGACGAAGACGGATCTGTGTTTCTTCTCCAAACATTTCTTTGGCAAAATACATCAGCGTTTGCTTCAGATCCGCAAAAGAAACATTCTTGTCGATATACAAACCTTCTACCTGATGAAACTGACAGTGTGCACGGGCAGAAATAGCTTCATTACGATATACTCTACCGGGAGAAATAGTACGGATAGGCGGTTTGGAATTTTCCATAATGTGTACCTGAACCGAAGATGTTTGGGTACGCAATACCATATCCGGATTTTCGCTGATATAAAATGTATCCTGCATGTCACGGGCCGGATGATCGGCAGGTGTGTTCAAGGCAGTAAAATTATGCCAGTCATCTTCTATTTCCGGACCTTCGGAAACAGTAAATCCAATGCGTGAAAAAATATCAACGATCTGATTTCTTACCAATGATAAAGGATGACGTGAACCAACAGTAACCGCTTCGGCAGGCAAGGTAAGATCCACTAATTGATCGTCTCCACCACCCTGCTCTTCAAACTTTTCTTTTAGTTCATTTACCTTATCCTGTGCTTTATTTTTTAGCTGATTGAGCGCTTGTCCAACCTCCTTGCGCATTTCAGGCGCAATGGTTTTGAACTCGTCAAACAGCTCTGTGACTTTTCCTTTTTTACTCAACAACTTGATACGAAACTCTTCTACATGCTCTTTGCTTTCTCCAACAAATGTTTCAATCTCGTTTAATAATTCTTCGATCTTACTTTTCATCTCAATTTGATTCTTTTTCGTGGTTGCGAAGTTAAGGAATTATTGACATTTTAATGATCCTTACCTCATTAATTGGACGGTTATTGCCATCGGTCTTCTGTTCTGCTATTTTATCAACGATCTCCAAGCCTTCGATCACTTCACCAAACACCGTATAGCTGGCATCCAAATGCGGAGTACCGCCCACCGTTGTATATGCTTTTTTCTGTTCTTCCGAAAACTGATACAACGTAGCTGTTTCAAATTCCTTATCCACTATTTTATTAAAGAATTCATATACCGCACGCACGCTATCCGCATTCCTGGCTTTTACAAAACCATTGTATTTTTCTAAGTTGGATTTGTATTCCGGACGGTTGATCACCTCGTTGAACAATTTCATTTTCGTGATACGTTTTGCCTGATTGGTACGCAATAATGAATCAGTAAAAACACGCCCTTGCACTATGTAAAATTGAGAACCGGAAGACGCCTGTTTTAAGTTATCCAGATCACTTTCGCGGGCTGCTGCCAAAGCTCCTTTTTTGTGAAATAGATTGGGGTCGAATTCGGCAGGAATGGTATAATCCGGACCGCCATCACCAAGTACCATATCAGAAGGAGCATGTTTAGAATCGGGATCACCACCCTGGATCATAAAATTCTGGATACAACGATGAAACAATAAACTATCGTAATAATGAGCTTTTACAAGCTTTATAAAGTTGTCGCGGTGCTGCGGTGTTTTATCATACAAGAGTAATTTTATGTTTCCCATATTGGTTTCCATAAGGACTTTTGTTTGGGAAAAAGTCGGTTTTATGCTAAAAAAACACAATAATGTAAGTAAAAGGAATGAAAAAGAGCCCGAAACTTTTTTGTATTTCATGAATTTATGTTTAAATTTGTTAATCGTAAAGGTAAAATATAATAATTACATACACATAAAACCATGAAAACGTTTTTCTTTAAATATGCTTCAGTTGCCGGAATGATATTATTGCTAATCGCAGCCATGTCAACTCCATCATGCAAAAAAGACAAAACCTGTCGTGGTAAAGTATTCGTGTACGACACTGCAGGCCAAGTGGTAGGAAATGCCAAAGTAAAACTGGACGCCAATGCAGTCAACGGAGATGTAACTTATGAAGCCTACACTGATGCTTCTGGTACTGCTAACTTTGAAGTGAAGCTACCCGCTATATTTGACGTAACTGCCACAAAAGCTACCTTCCAAAACATGGAAGGAAACGGTGTTCTTCGTTTAGATGAACCGGGTAAAGAAGCAGATGTTACGGTTGTTATCCGTTAATCAACCAATTTATTTTCTTTAAAATAATCAACGATGGCTTGTTTTACAAGCTGTTGCTGTTGTGCGGGTTTAAGCGGAGGTAATTTTTCATTTACCGACCAATGTGGCCAGCCTTCTTCATCCAATCCTTCAAACTTATAATAACCGAAAGGCTCTAACAAGGTGCAAATAGCAATGTGCATCACATCCAGCTTTTCATTCTTATTCAGCTTGATCTTCCCTTTGCCCAACTCCTGAATGCCTATAAGAAATAAAACAGCTTGCAGGTCGATGTCGCCACCGAACTGCACAGCTAATTTGTCGAGCACCTGCTCAAATGTGATCTCTGAAGAATTTACCATAACTATGCTTGTGCTGTTGGACCGCCAAAATTTAATGGCAATGCATTCGGCATATCCGTATCCTTGATAGCACCATGTGTTTGTTCAAACTTGGAAATATTATCTTTCAAGGCTTTCATCAAACGCTTAGCGTGTTGTGGAGTAAGAACGATACGTGATTTTACTTTCGCTTTAGGAACTCCGGGCATCATTTTAATAAAATCGACCACAAACTCCGATTGAGAATGCGTGATGATAGCCAGGTTAGAATATACTCCTTCAGCAATTTCTTCTGATAATTCAATATTTAATTGATTGTTATTTTGATCTTCCATGATGTTTAAATTTAGACCTCAAAGGTACAAAAGATAAATGAGTCAACAAGGCACCAGCATTTCAGATTTTGTATATTTGTAAGATTCTAACACATTTTAAAATGTCGAAACGTATTGCCATTTTTCCGGGTTCATTCGATCCGATCACCAAAGGACATGAGAACATTCTTCACAGGGCATTGCCATTGTTTGATGAGATCATTGTGGCTATTGGAAAGAACAGTAGCAAACAGAACTTTTTCAGTTTGGAACAACGCGAAGCCTGGATCAAACAAGTGTTTGCCAAAGAACCCAAAGTAAGAGTGGAAACCTACACCGGTTTAACGATCGAGTTTTGCAAAAAGATGAATGCTCAGTTTATTTTGAGAGGTTTGCGCACCTCGGCCGATTTTGAATTCGAGAAAGCCATTGCACAAAACAACAAAGTAATGGCACCGGGAATAGAAACCATCTTTATTTTACCTGTGCCTGAATTATCTGCAATAAATTCAACAATTGTACGTGATATTATACGTAACAATGGCGATGCTTCCCAATTTGTTCCGCAAGGTATTGACCTGAAAGCATAAAAAGGCACAACAATTGTTTTGATACGATCCATGAACAGATCCCTTTTCTTCTTTATAAGCTTTTTCATTTTTGCACATGCTTATGCGCAAAAGGTGACTATTAACGGACAAGCAAAAGCTTATGCACAAAAGGACATCAGTGTGTGGATGTACAATGATCTTATCTCCAATGTTCAAACCGAGATCACTTCCTCCCCGATCGACTCGGCCGGAAATTTTTCCCTGGAATTCATCAATAAAGAGATCAATTATGTGCTCATCAAGACCGGGAACTATGTTAGCAACATGTATGTGGAACCGGGCTTCAATTATGATATCATTTTGATGCCGCCTGATTCGGTGAACTATCAAAACCCGAACATTGAACACGACATTGCTATTCAAATAAAGCTGAACAGCAAAACGGAGATCAATGCACTGACGATGGATTATGAAAAACGATTTGATTATTTCATTTCCATGGACTATCCCGATTTTGTAAAAAGAACACCACAAGCTAAACTCGATTCATTTAAAGTAGTGATCAATAGTTTTTATTCTACTGTCGACAAACCTTATTTCAAAAATTACATCACGTATTCCATTGCTGCAATGGAAGAGAAAACAAAAAAGAGCGAAAAAAAATTATTCGCAGAATACATTCAGAACAAGCCCCTACTGTATCATCACATGGAGTACATGCAGTTCTTTAACACCTTTTACAAACAAAAACTACAAACCTTCTCCAGAGAAAAAGAAGGCGCTCCATTGGCTTTCAACATCAACAATAAAGGAAGTTATACAGGCACCATGGATGTGCTGAAAAGAGATAAATACCTGCAAAATGATACCATCCGCGAACTGGTACTTATTAAAGGACTATTTGAATGCTATTACGATGGCAGCTTCGATAAAAATGGAATTAAAGCTATTCTCACTCAAATTGTAGAACAAAGTAAGATCGAAGAACACAGGCAGATCGCGAAAAATTGCCTGAGCTCCTTCTCCAAATTACAAAGAGGAATAGCGGCACCATTCTTTGAATTGCCTGATAAAAATGGACTTACCCATAGTCTGGATGAACTCCGTAACAAAAAGTATGTGTACATCATGTACTTTGACCCTAAGTCGGAGCAATGCTTACAGCAATTAAAAGTGCTTCCTTCCCTTAAAAAAGAATATGGAGAACGGATCCATTTTGTATCGATCTCCTCAGACAAGAGCAATGCCGATCTAAAGAACTTCACAGCAAAACACCCGAAATACGATTGGACCTTCTTATATGACAATTCGAACGGAAATTTGAAAAAGAGCTATGAAATTATATCTTTGCCAACCTATTTTTTAATAGGTCCTGATGGAAAGTTCATTCAGGTACCGGCAGATAGTCCGGAAAGTAATATTGAACGCTTATTTTTTGAACTAACCAAGCCTAAAGAAAAGAAGCATGGTATAGGCAATAAACAAAATAACTAAAATGAAAAAACTTTACTCTCTTATTGTGCTAGTGTTGCTTTTCAGTGGATTAAAAGCTCAGGAACTAACTGCCACTCAAACTTTCCCCTCAAATGTATATCCGGGAAAAGATTTTACCATTGAGATCACGATCAACAAAGGCAGCTTAACAGGTTTTATGAAATTTGCTCAGGAATTACCGGAAGGCTATACCGCTACTGTTATAGAAAGTAAAAGCGGAAGTTTTACTTATGCCGACAATGCAGCTAAAGTAGTTTGGATCAATCCTCCTTCTGATGCAAGCTTCACCATCAGCTATAAAGTAAGTGTTCCTTCCAATGCAACCGGATCGGTTAATTTAACCGGAAAGGTATCTTACATTCAAAACAATGAACGTAAAGTATTCGACCTGGAGAAAAAATATTTTGTAGTTGGAAACAATGGTGTAGCTGTTAGTGTAACGGAATCCAAACCGGGCGGAACTCCTGTTGCTGCTACTCCTGTAAAGACTGAAGAAAAAGCACCGGTACCTGTTGAGAAAGCACCCGTTGAAGTAAAAAAAGAAAGCACACCTGTAGTTGTTCCACAAACCACTACCACAACTGTAAAAGTTCCTGCTACAGCAGTAGCAACAAGCACAGGGAAAGTATATAAAGTACAGATAGGTGCATACAGTCAAAAACCTAAATTAGAAGGAGTACCAAACATTTCTACATTTGTATTGGACAATGGTATCACCAAATATTTCAGCGGCAGCTTCAGCAATTATGATGAAGCGGTACAACACAAAAAGTTGATGTTGGAAAAAGGATTTGCAGGTGCATTTATTGTTGCTTTCGAAAACGGAAAAATTGTAAAATAATGAACATTGGCTGGAAAGAATATTTTTCACAGAAACGAAAAATAATTGTTTTCAGCGCTTCATTGATCTTTCTTGCTTCTGTCCTATTTTTCTTTTTACATTTCCTTACTTTTAATGAAACACGCATAGGATTTACGTTCAACGACCCTGTATTAAATCGTTTTGAGCCCATTGATGTTTCATTGCTTACCTTCATCAGCACCTATGCTTTCGGATTATCCGGCTTAGCGATCGCTTTACGAAAACCTGAATTATTTATTAAAATGATACAAGCGTATACGATCATGACCATCATCCGTATCATTTGTTTGTTTCTCGTTCCGCTGGAACCACCGGTGAACATTATTCCTCTGGACGATCCTTTTTTAAGATCCTCTTTTTATTCGGGAAGAGAAAATCTGAAAGACCTTTTCTTCTCGGGCCACACAGCCACCGTTTGTTTATTTGCATTTGGATTGGAGAAAAGAACACAACGCCTGATCTTTGTGGCAGGCACTGTGCTGGTAGCAGTACTGATATTATTACAGCACGTACATTACAGCATTGATGTGATCGCTGCTCCTGTTGTAAGTTTTATGGCTGTAAAACTTCAGCAGAAATTCAATCTGCACTAATTTACCACTCAATGTCTTCCCCATCCTCAAAACGGATGTCAAAAGGAGAATAGATAGCAGCAAATGCTACCAAAACAATAGCAGCTAATAAAAGAATGGTGATCAATAGTTCGTTCATGCCACAAAAATGCAACAGCAAGATGATGGCAGAATTAAAAGAAAATTAAGAGATCTCGATCTGTGTATTAACAAATTGTTGCAGCTCCGGAAAAAATGCTTCAAACTCTTTCCCAAACAATTCATAATGTTCTCTCAGATCATGAATAGCATGTTGCATATTCGATTCGAATGATGCCCTATGCGACATTCCCTGCAACACCTGTTCAATGCCTTCAAAACGAGCGTAAGCTACTAGAATATTATACTTAATCATATACTGATTGAACATGGCCGATTTCAGAGGAAGCTGTTCTTTGTTCACATGCATAAGTTTATAGATCTGCTGTGCATATTCATCCAAACCCAAAGAAGAATAATTATTCCAGTTTGCTGCCAAATAATGATCGTAATATACATCCACGATCACACTCGCATATTTTTTGTAACGCTCGCGCAAACGCTTTTTACTCTCTTCTACGATGGGATGTGAATCGGTATAGGTATCAATTTTACGATGCAGTATGATCCCTTTTTGAACCTGCTCGGGATATTTTAACAGATCACTTCCTTTTACCGAATCAGCAATAAAATTGCCGATCAGCAAGCCTTCCGAATCACCGGAAAGATAAAGGTGTGATAAAAAATTCATTTATAGTTCTTTGGCTTTGTTCCAATACACATCCATCTCCGCAAGGGTCATTTCACTTAATTGTTTTCCCGATTTTGCCGCTTCACTTTCTAGATATTGAAAACGTTTGATAAACTTTTTATTGGTCTTCTCCAATGCATCCTCCGGATTGATATCCATAAAACGAGCATAATTGATCAGTGAGAACATCACATCTCCAAACTCTCCTTCTATCTTTTCTTTGGATGCTTTTGAATCGATCTCATGTTTCAGTTCTGCGATCTCTTCTTGTACTTTTTCCCATACCTGTCCCGGTTCTTCCCAGTCAAAGCCTACCGCTCTTGCTTTTTCCTGTATGCGCGATGCTTTTACCAGCGATGGTAATGATTTGGGAACACCACCCAATACCGATTTATTGCCTTCTTTCAGCTTTAGTTTTTCCCAATTCTCTTTCACCTGCTCTTCGTTCTCCACTTTTACATCGCCATAGATATGCGGGTGACGGTGGATCAATTTATCGCAAAGTGTATTGATCACATCAGCAATATCAAATTCATTGGTTTCGGAAGCAATACGAGCATAAAAAACAATGTGTAATAAAATATCTCCCAATTCTTTTTTGATATTGGGCAGATCCTTTTCAATAATAGCATCGGCCAATTCATAGGTTTCTTCAATGGTAAGATGGCGCAAACTTTCAATGGTTTGTTTTTTATCCCATGGACATTGTTCACGCAATTCATCCATAATGATCAATAATCGTTGAAATGCCTTTAATTTTTCTTCCATATGGCTCAATATTTATACAAATGTACGCTTTTTGACAGGTAAAAAAGGCAAGCGGACAAGTCGATAATTTTAATATTTTTGTATTCCCGAATGAAAAGCATCTATACATATCTAATCCTGACCGGATCCTTATTATGTTCCATTTTGTTTCATGCAAAAGGACAGAACGATCCGAAGCATGATTTTATGCTTGCTGCTCAAGGACATTACGGTTATATCATCAGTCACCGTAACAACATGGGGCATTTGGTGCGCGGTCATATCAAAGGACTGGAAGTGTATTACAGCTTCCGCACCGATGGTTCCAAATCATGGCAGCAGCAATATAAATACCCGGAAATGGGTGTCAGCTTCATGCACTTCGACTTAGCCAATCCCGATCAATTGGGGACTCTGGAATGTTTATATCCCTTCATCGATTTTAAGTTGAACAAACAAAAACGCAAGAACAGATTGAATATGCGTGTAGGTATTGGTCTTGCTTATCTTACCAAGCCTTTCGATATTAAAACCAATTATAAGAACAATGCCATCGGATCGCATTTGAACGGCTTTGTGAACATGCGATTGAATTATGCCACCATGCTAACCCGTTCCTTAAGAATGGATTTTGGTGTGGGACTTTCACATGCCTCCAATGGAGCAACCAAAACGCCTAACCTGGGATTGAACATGGCTAGCACCAATTTAGGTTTTGCCTATTTGATCGGCAACAAAGAGATCAACTATAAAAAAGACAGCGTTCCGCCTAGCTGTAAAAAAAGCTGGAACCCAAGCATTATTGCCGTTTGGGGAATAAAGGAACTAGAGCCTCCAACCGGACCGAAATACATGGCTTTCGGATTAATGGTGAATGTGTATAAAACTTTGAATCAAAAAAATAGAATTGGTGGCGGAGTGGAAATGGCTTATAACAATGCTACCAAACAAGTGTGGGAAGATGATGGGGTAACGGATCCGGCATTTGCCGACATTGTTCAAGCGGGTGTAAAAGTTGGATATGAGTTTAGAGTGCATCGTTTATCATTACCGATCGACTTTGGCTATTATGTATTTAAAAAACAAGCATACAATGGCAATATGTTCCATCGTATTGGTATGCGTTATATGGTAAACAAACACATTATTGCGAACGTAACATTACTTACTCATTGGGCGAAAGCCGATTATTTTGAGTGGGGACTTGGTTACCAATTTTAATATAAAATGAAAGCATTTTTATACATTACAAGTGTTACACTTCTTTTTGTTGGCGTTTTGTTTTTTAACTCCTGCAAAAAAGAGAACATGGGCGACTGTATCAAACGCACGGGAAAGATCATCAAAGAAACCCGCACGCTTGGAGCCTTCACACGTGTGGAAGCAGAAGACAATTTAAATGTATTCATCACCCAGGACACTATTCAGGAAGTGGTAATAGAAGCAGGAGAAAACATTGTTCCACTGATCGAGACCGAATTACAGGGAAGCACCTTGTACATCCGCAACAAAAATCGCTGTAACTGGACCCGCAGCTACGACAAACCTTTGAATGTTCATTTACGCATGCCGGTGGTGGATTATATCACTAACAGCGGAACAGCTACCGTGCAAACTACCAATTACATCACCAATCCTACTTTTGATATTGAAACAAAAAATTCGGGCGACATCATTTTGTATGTGAACAACAACAAATTGGTTTCTCATATTTTTGGATCAGGCGATGTGAAGATCAATGGCAGCACCAACCAGCATTTTTGCGACATTGGTGGAACAGCTTATTTATATGCCAATAATTTAACGAGCAGCTACACCTATATTCATACCTTTACCATCGGACCTTCAGAAGTAAGATCCAACGGAACCATTGATTGTAAGATCGATGGCAAAGGCGATATCATTTGTTATGGAAATCCACCGATTGTAACACAAACCGGAAAAGGTCCGGGAACATTGTACTTAAAATAACCTCATGGAAAAGTTTTTAAAGATCCCTTACATCCTTCGATTGCTTTTCTTCTGGCTGTTTTATTTTGCCTTTTTCAGAATATTATTCATTACCTATCATCATGCACGTATCCCTGATCTGAAGCACTCCGAAACGGTGATGAGTTTTATTTACGCTTTGCGATTAGATATCTCTATCGCTTCGGCATTGATGTTCATTCCATTTGTATTATGGGCTATTCAGCAATACAACAAAACAAAACGTACACACCTGATCAATCTCTGGTATCATTATGTATTGATATCGCTTGTTTCATTTTTAAGTATCATCAACATTAAATTATACGGTGAGCTGGAGCATTTAATGACCTATAAGGATATGATGCACCTGTTCTTTCCGGATGGTCCTTTGAACTATGTATCCTTGTGGTCGAACTTACTATTATTGATCGGTAGTGCAGGCTTTGCCTATATCGGCATTCGTATTTACCGTAAATACATCACCAATTTTTCGCATCCTATCGAGAATAAAAACATTCGTATGGCGAATTTGATCATCAGCAGTGTGCTGTTCATTATCCTTTACCGTGGAGGCTTTCAAGCCAAAGTGGTGAGCGACAAAGACTCCTTCTATTCCGATATTGCTATCAACAATCATATTGCTATTAATAACATCTGGTATTTTGGAGATAGCATTGTTAGTCCGGAAGAATAGAAGGCACAATACTTGTTAAACAGTGTTCAATGAAACATCAACTTTTTTCCATCCGTTTTTTATTTGCATTTCTTTGCATGGCTGTTGTCAATACTCCGCTCCTTGCTCAGAAAGAAAAGAAACAAAGTTTATGGCAAGCACTGAACACCCCTACACAAAAAGATACCACAGGCGATGATTATTACGGCAGCACTGCCTTACGATACGAAGATCATGTGTATCGCCCCTACATCAAATCAGTATTGTTGCACGATGTGAGTTTTGAATTATCACAACCCATCCTGAATTTAGAATCACAGGAACAGCTGCAACTTAGCTTTGACGATCTGCAAGCCGACCTGAAAAATTATTCCTACACCATTGTTCACTGTAATGCCAACTGGGAACCATCCGACCTGATGAGTGCCGAATACATTGATGGATTTGCCGATAACAACATCAACAATTACAATTACTCCTTAAATACGCTTCAAAAATTTACACATTATGATGTTGTGTTTCCTAACAGCAGCATGCGCATTACCAAGTCGGGAAATTATTTATTGAAAGTGTATGAGAATGGCGACCCGGAGCAAGTAGTGATCAGCAAACGTTTTATGGTGTATCAGAACAGAGTGATGATCAATGGGCGTGTTTCGGCTGCCAGTGTGATTGCCGACCGCAATTACAAACAGGAAGTGGATTTCACGATCAACCATACAGGCTATAACATTATGAATCCTTATGCCGATCTGAAAGTAGTGATCACACAAAACAACCGCTGGGACAATGCTAAAAAAGGATTAAAACCTCTGTTTGTAAAAGATAATGAACTGGTGTATGATTATGATGAAGACAATGTGTTCACCGGAGGCAGTGAATACCGCTTTTTTGATATTAAAAGTATCCGTTACCAAAGTGAGCGGGTGTATAAAATAAGTATTGATACACTGGGAAATCATGTGCAATTGTACAATGATGATCGCAGAACATTTAAACGTTATTACTCACAACAGGATATCAATGGTAAATACATCATCAAAACACAGGAAGGAAGAGATAGCCGCAGAGAGGCCGATTATTGTTATGTATATTTTTTTCTGCCTTGCGATGAAGTATTTATGGATGGTAATTTATATGTATTCGGAGCCTTCAACAATTGGGAATGCAGCAAAGAGAATTTAATGAAATACAATCCTGCCCGGTTTGGATACGAAGCGGTGTTATACCTTAAACAAGGGTATTACAATTATGAATATGCTTTTATAAAAGATGGTAGCACCGAAGCCGACAATACCGTTATTGAAGGCATGCATTATGAAACGGAGAATGACTACACCATTTATGTGTACCACAAACAACAGGGAACGTTTTATGACCAATTAATAGGTGTGAAACGCATGAACTCCATGAAGGATTATTGATAATTAGCTGATGAGATAATTTGTTAATCGGATAATGAAGGATTTGGGATTTGAGGATTAAGGAATTTGGGAATTTTAGGATTTAGGATTTTCAGATCAGATGTCAGTTCGAGCCAACTGTAAAAGCTTAATAAAATATTAACCGCAAAGATCGCAGAGTCTTTCGCAAAGAAAAAGGAAGGTTTTTGATTTGAAAAATAAAATTCCAAGTAACAACAAAATAACTTTCCAACCTTCCAACCTTCCAACACCCAAAACATTCGTAATTCGTCCCTATTCGTAACTCGCAGACAACATTCGCAATTCGTACATTCGTACTTATTCGTATTCGTAGATCCGTAATTCGTATTTTCGTAAATATTCGTATTCGTAGGTATTGTTAAAAACCTTTTGGCTTAATACTTGTTTATTACATAACAAATTAGTTAATATTGTAATGTATAACCCAAACATTTAAAACATGGGAACACAAGCAACGCAAGTAACACATGGAATAAAA
>JAEUTU010000018.1 GCA_016786925.1 Bacteroidia bacterium | reverse complement strand
TCTTCCTGCTCTTTCAATGGAACAAAATTCTCTACATAGGCTTTAGAGATATTGATCTTAGGTTCATCGGAAAATTTATACTTGCGGATGTGTTTTGGATTTAAATTGATGAAGTCGATTTTTTGATGACGGATCCGTTCTGTGTAATTTGTTAATAAGAATCCTTGTATCGGATCTGTTGCAACGGCTATTCGCTTAAAGCCAAATTCCTCTGCTACCTTCAATGAGTAGTAAACATTCTCACTACTGTGTTTAGCATTAGGTTCTATAATGATCCTTTCTTTTGGAATGCCCATTTTAATGGCATACATGGCCATAATGTAGCCTTCGTTATAGGGGGTATGAACGGCTCCACCACTGAAAATGAAGTTTTTAGCCAAATTATTTTCATATAAATGAACGGCCCATAACAATCTGAATTTGATCACTTCATTCCATTCTTTTCCATCATGCGGAAATCCGGGAATAATGACCACATCATAAGGTTGCTCGGTCGCTTTTTTATACGCTTTCCCGGGGGAATGTTTTATGGCCGAACACGAAAACAGTGTTAATGATATGAATACTGCTAGTAAGTATTTCATCTTAAATTTTTTGAGTGTTATTCTTCAATTCTTCTGCTTGAGACCATTCCATGAGTGTAATGGGTAATGAATATAACTCCGGAATGTTATTTGAAAAGTGTTCTTTGAGAGCCGATTCAATTTTGGAAAATAATAATGCTTTTGTTTTGGCTGTTAGAATAAACAAATGACTTTCATTTATTTTTCCTTCTACCAAATTAAGACGTTTTACATTTTCCTTGTAGTTGACATCCCAGATCAGTTTTTCTTTTAAAAGCAGTTCTGCTGCTTTTTCTACAATTTCTCCATCTTTAGATGCAATATTGATCATGATCATAATTCTAAGAATTTAATTTTTGAACTTTTTCCAATACTTCATTTTGTAATTTTTCTTTGTATTGAATGATCCGTTCTCTGATAGCAGGATCGGCAATAGAAAGTATTTGTGCCGCCATGATGCCTGCATTTTTTGCACCATTTAAGGCAACTGTAGCAACTGGAACACCACCCGGCATCTGTAAAATGGATAATACTGAATCCCATCCATCAATTGAATTACTTGATTTGATAGGAACGCCAATAACAGGCAATGGAGAAATAGAGGCTACCATACCCGGAAGGTGTGCTGCTCCACCTGCACCGGCAATGATTACTTCCACACCTCTTTTATGTGCATTTTGTGAAAATTCCATCATGCGGTAGGGTGTGCGGTGTGCCGATACAATGGTGATCTCATAGGCGATTCCCAGCTCTTTTAAAATTTTACCCGCTTCTTGCATAATAGGCATATCCGAATCGGAGCCCATGATGATACTTACTTTTTTTAATTCCATGATCTTACTTTTAAAATTGAACTTACTTTTTTTGCTTTTTCTTTTGCTGAATCGATCGAACGATCTAATACAGTCACATGTCCCATTTTCCTGAATGGCTGTGTGTCTTTTTTCCCATAGATATGGATCTTAACACCACTGATCGCCATGCATTCTGTTAATCCTTCATATTTTACATTTCCTGAATGTCCTTTTTCTCCCAGTAGATTGATCATCACGGAAGGCATTTTAATGGATGTATCTCCTAATGGAAAACCTAAGATCGCTCTTAAGTGTTGTTCATATTGTGAGGTGATACAACTTTCGATGGTATGATGTCCGCTGTTATGCGGGCGGGGAGCAATTTCGTTGACAAGTAAAGTTCCTTTTTTGGTGACAAACATCTCCACTGCTAATATTCCTGTCATTTGAAAATTTTCGATCACTTGTGTAGCGATCGTTTGTGCTTGTTTCTCGATCTTTTCATCAATGTGTGCCGGACAGATCAGTCGCTCGACCAGGTTGGCATTGGGATTAAATTCCATTTCTACTGTTGGAAATGTTTTTACTTCTCCTTTGGTGTTACGTGCAACAATAACAGCTATTTCTTTTTCTATATCCACCATTTCTTCGATCAATGAAGCCCCTTTCATTAGCTTGTCAAGGTCTTTTTCTGAGCGGATCACTTCAACACCTTTTCCATCATATCCGGAAGTACGTAGTTTTTGTACAAATGGAATGGAAATGCTTTTATTGGAGATGGCTTTCAGTATCTCTTGTTTTGAATTCAATAATTGAAAACCGGATGTCGGGATCTGATGATCACGATAAAATTCTTTTTGTGCGCCTTTGTCTTGTATTACTCTTAAAATTTCAGGTTCCGGAAATATTCTTTTTCCTTCTGCTTTTAATTTTAATAATGCATCAATGTTGATATTCTCAATATCAAAGGTGATCATGTCAACTGCCTTTCCAAATTCATAAACGGTATCATGATCATTGTAATTACCTTTTGTGAAGTTGGTGCAGATGTGTGCTGCCGGACAATCTTCTTTCGGATCGAGAATATAGGTTTTAACATCCCAGTTGCTGGCTGCTAATGCCAGCATTTTTCCTAATTGCCCTCCCGCAATGATACCCAGTTTGAAATTTGATGTAACTAATTGTTCCATATTAATAGATCGAGTTTAATTGCCCGAATGAATATTCCGCATCCAGTGCTGCTTTTTTGTTTTTGTAAATGATCTCGTTTAATTTTAATTGTGCATTGATATAGCTGCTTTCACGACTGTTGATCATGAATAGTGAGCTCTCTCCGGAGTCGAATAGTTTTTTCTCCGATTGCCACAGCTTTTCATAATTATCGACATTCGTATCATAGATCTGAATTTGTTTTTTTAAATTATTGTACTCGTTGATCGTTGCTTTTACTTTATTGCTTAACTCTGTTTTTTTATAATTCATTTCATATTGTGTGTTCTCAATTTTGATCTTCGTCATCTTTAATTCACCTCTTTCTTTTCTAAGAAAGATGGGCATACCTACCGTTACTCCCCATTTGTAATTATTCAAATTAATATTGTTTGCGTATTCAGGATCAAACAATGGGTTGTAATTAAGATTCAAAATAGGCTTTAGTTTTTCTTTTTTCATTCGCTCTTCAACAGATAGTTGCTTCAGCTTGAATTGATAAGTTTTAAGAGCCGGATGATCATTGATGATACTATCCATTTTTGTAATACTACTTAAAATATATGCGTCTTTAGAGTAAGTTTGAGTAATGTTTTCGGGTATTGTTTGTTCTGTTAATTCTACCGGAACATTATTATCCAACCATAGATAATTGGAGAGGATAAGTGTTTTTGTTCTGTAGTCGATCAATGATTGCTGGTAATTGATCGTACGGTCTTGAAGTTGAATACTCGCTTCAACTGTATCTATCAATGGGCGGTCGCCTAAGTTTACACTTAATTTAACTGCTTCTAAACGTTGCTTGCTAAGTTCAATTGCATTGCTGAAAATAGAGAGGTTGTTGTAAGCAACACTCCAATCCCAATAAGCTTTACCTGCCTTGTAAAGTAACTCATTCAATTGATTGATCTTTTCATATACCGATTGCTCTTGAAAGATCTTTGCCTGCTTTAAAGTACTTCTTCGCTCATCAATTAATAAATTTTGAAGGATAGGAAGAGATATTTGTGAATAAGCCAATCCATTGGTAGGCATTGTATTTTCAGGATTCAGATAGATCCCTTCATTTTGTTCATAGCCTCCTTTTAATTCTATTCCAAACCAGGTTGGGATCTTAAATCCGCCATTGTGAAGTTCGAAATAATTTTTGCCATCATAGAATTTATTGCGAAAGTCATAAAATAGTTTGGGGTCAAAATTTCCTCTGGCAGAAAGCACAGCCGCATCACCGCCTTTTGTGATAAGGTCGGCTTGCTTAGCAATTGGATGATTCTTCTCAACAATTGACATAAACTCTTGGAAACTCAAAGTAGCAATTGTAGTTTGCTGAGCAAATGAAAATAAAGTAAGGAATAGTAATATGATCGTCAAGGATCTACTTTTTTTTCTCATCTGTATTTTTTGTAATAGTGTTAGTTGTTTTATAATAGTCAGGTGGAAATCCATTAATTTGTCGCCACAATTCATACCAAACCGGTACATCTTTTAAGAGAGTAATGGTGCGTGCTCCTGCTCCTAAACGGATTTCCTTTGGCCAGGCTGGGTAATTTTTATCTTCTGCTACAAGAACTCTGTATTTACCATTTTCATTGACGAAGTTGTCGATGGCAACCACTTCTCCACCATAGGTTCCATATGATATTCCCGGCCATCCAGAAAAAATTATTGAGGGCCATCCATCAAATTGGATCTGTACATGCTGTTTTTTTTCCAGAAGAGGAATATCCATCGGATTAACAAACATTTCTACTGCCAATTCATAGTTATAAGGCATGATACTGATGATCTCAGATCCCTCTTTTAATGTTTCTCCTACACCCGATTTGATGGCCTGTGTTATATAGCCGTCCTGAGGAGCGGTGATATAATATAATCCGGATCGTATGGAATAATTCATAAATTGGTTTTGCAGTTTTGTCACCGTTGCTTCTGCATCATACATGTTTGATAATGTAGCATATTTTTCTGATTCCGATTTGGCGATCTTATCTCTGTAATCAGCATTGATACTTTGTAATTCAATTTTGGCATTGATCACTTCGTTTTTACTGGATATAAGTTTGTTTTCTTGAGCAATGAGTTTTGCCTCCATCTCCTGCATTTTTAATTTTCGTGTTTCCAGATCTGTCAACGATTTTAATCCTTCTTTGTAAAGATTTTCCATTCGAACAAATTGCTCTTTTGCGATCTTGTAATTAAGTTCTGCTGCAGTTAAGTCAACACTGTCGCTTTTTACTTTCAAGTTTGCCTGGATCAATTTATTCTCCGCTTGTTCATACTTTAATTTGCTGGCACTAATTAATGCGTCTATTTGATTATCATTTGCTTTCACCTTTTCCATATACGACTTAACAGCAAATTCTTTTGATTTTATTTGCTCCTCTGTTCTGCTCAATAATTCAGGATCCAGATAATCTTCTTTGATCTCACTGATATAAAGGATGGTATCTCCCTTTTTTACAAATTGACCTTCCTGAACGAACCATTTCTCTATTCTTCCTGCAATAGCTGAATGAATGGTTTGTGGACGCTGGTCAGGACGTAATGCTGTTACTTTTGCCATCGACTGAATGTTTTGTGTCCATGGTAAAAATAAAATGATGATAAAGATGATGAACAAACCATACATCGTTTTGATGAGTCTTCTGCTGTTTGTCTTTTTCTCCAGAAGTAAAAAGGAATTATAATGTTTTAGTTCCTCTTTATGTTTTATTGTATTGTGTGTTATGTTTAGCATGGTGTTATTTTTTTAGTATTTCGCCTGCCTGCATGTCAATTACTGTATCTACTTTTCCTAAAAAATAATTATCATTACTTATTGCAATGAGTGTCCAATTATTTGTTTTGTCAGTTAAGAATTCAATGATTGCTCTTTTTTCATTTTCTTCAATTGAATCAATATGATTTTCAATTAAAACTAACTTAGGCTGATGTACAACACTTCTTGCGATCAATATTTTTTGAATGACACTCTCCGATAGTGTATGTCCCGATGTTTCTATGGGAGTGTCTAATCCTCTGGTCAATGATTTTACATAATTGCTGAGAAACAATTTGTTTAAAATATGATCAACTTGCTGCTGATCGATACCGCTTCTTCCTAGTGTAATATTTTCAAATAATGTTCCTTCAAATATTTTTTCTTCTGATAATCCATTGCCAAAGGTGCGATACAGTTTGTTGATGTTGTAGTTGGCAATTGGATAATTGTTGATCACAACACTTCCATTTTGTGGTTGGTATAAACCAGCAATAAGGTGCAATAATGTTGATTTTCCGGAACCATTTTTCCCTGTTAAACAATAACTCTTTCCGGCTTCAAATTCAAATGAAATGTTTTTGAGTACATTTTGTTCTTTTCCCGGGTAAGCAAAGCTGATGTTTTTTATTTCTACTTTTAGTGGACCATTTAGAGTGTGATCAAGTGAAGAATGCTGATCTAAATTCTCAAGCTCCAGGTCGGTTACCTGGCCTACTTTTTCTAATGATGTTAAAATGTCAAATATGTTTTCCAAATTTAAGATGATCTTTTCGGAAGAATCGATCACAAGGAGAATAATGATCTCCGATGCAATAAACTGACCGATATTCATTTGTTGGTCCAGTACTAGCAATCCTCCAACAACTAATAAACCTAGCGCAATGATCACCTTAAAGGCTAAAAGGAGAATGTATTGTGTTCTAAGTACCCTGAAATGATCCTCACGGTAGGTTAAGTAGCCTTCCACACGTTCATCTGTTTTTAGCTCAGGTAAATTAGTACTGCCCGAAAGTCGAAATGAATCTTTTGATCTTGCAAGTTCCTCCAGCCAGGATACAACTTTGTATTTGTATTTTGATTCATTCAAGCTGGTTTCCAGTCCTTTTTTTGCTGTGTACTTTATAATGCCATATACTAAAAGTATAAGTAGTAAACTGAAGATTATAAAGAATGGATGATAAAGTGATAATAAGATCAATCCAAATATGATCTGTAGGATGGCTGTGGAGAAATCAATAATGATCTTTGCTAAACTTTTTTGTAGTGTCAGAACATCAAAAAAGCGGTTCATTAATTCCGGTGCATAATGTTTGTAGATCGATTCGAGTTTTATTTTTGGAATGCGATAGGTGAAGTCGAATGCTGCGCGGGTAAATATTTTTTGTTGAATTGTTTCTGTTATTCTCATTTGCATCAGCTGCATATAGCCTCCCATCGCCACTCCAAGTACAACAATACCTACAAGTATCATCCAGGAGGTGGATACCTGGCCTCCTTGTATCAAATTAACAATGGATTGGATCCCGATAGGAAGAGATAAGGCGATTGCTCCCTTAAAAAATGCATAAGTATATACCTGATAGATCTCTTTCTGATCGGGTTTTAGTAGTAACCAAAAACGTTGATAAGGTGTTTTCATATTATTTTTTGATTGCCTTTAATGCTAGTTCTGTGTAAAATTTCGCAACGTAATCCTCTGTTTTTTGAACATTCGTTAGTCGAGGAAGGTGTTCTGCAAAAAATACTTGCAAATGAGCCCCTTCAATAATCGTTGATAATAACATGTTTGGATATTTGTAGCCGGAATTGATCTCTTTTATTATAAGTACAATCCTCGATACAAATTGTTTATAGTTTAAATAAGCTCCTTCTTTGTTGGCTTTATCTACATCTTTTGTTAAGTAGGATTTGCTCGACTCGCAAATAACAATTCTGTGCAGTTTTTTAATGCTAATATCATCCACTATCATGTTTTCTTTCATCTCATTAGAAATGATGGCGATGCTTTTCTCCAGTCTCTTTTCTGCTGAAGCAATATTGGCTGTTTCAAATACCAGTCTGTATTCCATCCATCCCCAATACCAGGAAATGAGGTAAGCCAGTAATTGGTTCTTACTCTCAAAGTATCGATAAATAGATGCTTCCGGAGAATCGATCTTCTGACCTAGTTTTCTGAATGTAAAAGCTTCAAAGCCGATCTCTTCGATCATGATAACAGAATGATGAATGATCTTTTTTCCTAAGTCACTGGAATTGGGATCTTTTACAAATAAGTTTTCATTGATCGCAATTTTAATATTCGCTAACAAATTATTCATTTTGTTATTTTTTTATGCAAATTTAATAGTAATACTATTGATTATGTGTATTTTGGTGTTAAAAAATGTAAAATAAAGTACATTTTGCTGATTTTCAGGTTTTTAATTTTATTGAAACCAACATGCTTTTTATTTTTATCTTTGAGTTGTATAACCTATCATTCGCACTATATGAAATTATTAGAAGAAAAAGTTGCTTTGATCACGGGCGCATCGCGTGGAATCGGTCGTGGAATCGCATTAAAATTTGCTGAGCAGGGAGCCAATGTGGCATTTACCTATTTATCATCCGTTGAAAAAGGGGAGGCATTAGCAAAAGAGTTAGAGGCTTTTGGTGTTAAAGCGAAAGGCTACCGTTCGGATGCGGCCGACTTTAAAGCTGCAGAGGAGTTAGTGAATTCAGTTGTTGCTGATTTCGGAACAGTAGATGTTTTGGTAAATAATGCCGGTATCACTCGTGATACATTGTTGATGCGTATGACAGAGCAGCAATGGGATGAAGTGATCAATGCTAATTTAAAATCGGTATTTAACCTGACAAAAGCTGTTCAAAAGCCAATGCTAAAACAGCGTAAAGGTTCTATCATTAATATGAGTTCAGTCGTAGGTGTAAAAGGTAATGCCGGACAAGCGAACTATGCTGCTTCAAAAGCCGGTATCATTGGATTCACAAAATCTGTTGCATTAGAATTAGGATCGCGTAATATCCGTTCCAATGCGATTGCTCCGGGCTTCATTGAAACAGAAATGACAGAGGTGCTCGACCCTAAAGTAGTAGAAGGATGGAGAGATAGCATTCCTCTAAAAAGAGGTGGAAGTGTGGATGATATTGCTAATGCAACTGTTTTCCTTGCATCCGATATGAGTGCATACATTACCGGACAAACATTAAATGTTTGTGGTGGTATGTTAACCTAATTTAATCGATCGTTAATTTTTAGAGCCGTAGAGTGCAATATTCTGCGGTTCTTCTTTTTTATAATGAACATTATCACCGAATATCCATTATGGTTTACACTATTTTGTCTGCTTGCAGGCGGAATCTATGCCGGTGTATTGTATTATAAAGATAAACGCTTGAATGAGGTCAGCAAAGGGCTCATCCGGATAATGGCTGCATTTCGTTTTATTGTAGTTTCTCTTTTATGTTTTTTGTTGCTTTCCCCATTACTTCGCTCTGTTGTTCGGGAGGTTGAAAAGCCTATCATTATTATTGCACAAGATAATTCCGAGTCATTGATCAGCGGGAAGGACTCTGTGTATTATCGAGGTGAATACAAACAAAAGATGAATGCTTTGGCCGAAGAGTTGTCCGATAAATATGAAGTGAAAATTTACTCTTTTGCTGATGGAATAAAAGAACGATCATCATTCGATTCTCTCAATTTTAATGAAAAACAAACAAATATTTCCGCTTTGTTTGAGGAAATTGAAACTCGATATAGCAATAGGAATGTTGGAGCAGTAGTACTTGCTACTGATGGAATATACAATCAAGGAACCAGTCCGTTGTATGCTACCGGTCAATTGAAACAAAATATTTATACCATTGGATTGGGAGATACAACGATCAAGAAAGATCTGATTCTATCCAAGGTAGAGCATAACCGGATGGCTTATTTGGGAAACCAATTTCCATTGGAAGTGATCATCAACGCAAAACGTCTTAAGGGAAAGAATAGTGTTTTGACGGTTAGTAAAGATGGACAAGTGCTTTTCACAAGAGCTGTGTCAATAGGTCAAGATGTTTTTGATCAAACTGTCCCCGTACTTCTAGAGGCAAAACAGGTAGGCTTGCAACGCTATCGTATAGCACTATCATCTGTAGATGGTGAAATGACTCTGTTGAACAATACAAAAGATATTTTTATTGATGTTTTGGATGCCCGTCAGAAAGTGCTTATTCTTGCCGATGCTCCGCATCCTGATCTGGCTGCCATAAAACAATCCATCGAAAATAATCAGAACTATGAAGTGGAAAGTTTTCTGTCGGATGAATTTAATGGCACTTTAAAAAAGTATGATCTGGTGATCCTGCATCAGATAATTAGTTCAAAGACTGGAACTAGTAAATTATTGACGGAACTGGAAAATTCCGCTATCCCTGTTTGGGTATTCTCGGGAGCCAATACAATTTTGAAGAAGGATATTTCTGTTGCCGGTACAACTTCTAAAATAAATGAGGTAGAACCATTGGTTGATGTGAATTTTCCTCTATTCACTTTAAGTGATGAATTAAAGCAGGCTGTAAAGGATTTCCCGGCAGTGGCTTCGCCCTATTCAAATACTTCATCAGATATTTCCGGGAATGCATTGTTTTATCAGCGGATAGGAATTGTAGATACAAAAAATCCCTTAATGTCATTCTACAATAGAGGCGATACAAAGCTGGCTATATTTTCAGGTGAAGGAATTTGGCGCTGGCGATTGCAAGATTATGCATCGCATGGCAATCATAATGTGTTTGATGAGCTCATTACTAAAACAGTTCAGTATCTATCGCTGAAGGTGGATAAAAGTTTTTTTAGAGTGATTGCAAAAAATAATTTTTTTGAGAATGAATCCATTGAGCTGGAGGCCGAAGTTTACAATGATAGTTATGAGTTGATCAATGATGGGGAAGTGGAGATCGTCATTGCAAACGCTGAGAATAAAAAGTATCCTTTTGTATTTAGTAAAACAAATATAGCTTACCGCTTAAATGCAGGGAGCTTGCCGGTTGGAGAATATAAATATGACGCGAAGACTAAAGTAGGTGCAAAAGTATATACACAAAAAGGTTCTTTCTCTGTATCATCACTTCAGGTAGAGTATGTTAATACAGTTGCGGACCATCAACTCTTATATAATTTAGCAAAGCAACACAACGGTGATCTTATCTATCCAAAAGATATAAATTCGTTAGCAGAAAAGCTGAATGCTAGAGAAGACATTAAGGCGGTTTCCTATTCGGAGAAAAAGTTAACTGATCTGATCAATCTGAAATGGCTGTTTGTTCTTTTGTTGATCTTCTTGTCAGCAGAATGGTTTATCAGAAAACGTAATGGTGCTTATTGATCGGTAGGAATGGGAAAAGCGCTCAAAAGATCATATAGCTTTTTAACCCTGATGTTGCTATTGCTATTCATGGTGTTCTTGTCATTTAAATTTAATCTATGGAAAGCCAACCGTATTATTGTTGATGCTCCCAGCTATTACACTTATTTACCAGCTTTCTTTCTTCATCATGATCTTCAATTAAAATACATTGATAAGGATCCTGCATACTATAAAGAGAAGATCTGGTTTTATACCATCAAAGATGGAAAGCGTTTGATCAAGCATCCTCCCGGATTAAGTGTTGCGCTTTCACCATTTTTTTTAGTGGGACATCTGACAGCCAAATTGACCGGAGCGAAACAGGATGGTTATTCAAAACCCTATCAGAATGCGATGACTATTGGCGTGTGGAGCTATCTGTTTTTAGGATTGTTCTTTCTTCGAAAATACTTATTGGTCTTTTTCTCAGAATTTGTTGTTGCGCTCACCTTGTTGACACTTGTACTTGCCACTAACTTGTTGTGGTACTCAACATTCGAGTCCATCATGCCTCATGCGATCTCCTTCTCACTGTTTTGTATCGGCAATTATTATTTTTTTAAATGGTTACAAAAATCAGATGTACGTTCACTCTTGTTGTTTTCATTTTGTTTCGGTTTGGGTGTGCTCATCCGGCCTCTGGCAGTAACAACGATCATTTATTTCTTATTTGTTTTAGTCGGAGAGAAGCAAGGGCTGAAAAATACATTCCTGTTTTTAAAAGAGCAATTAAAGTCGATCCTCATCGCTTTGATATTGTCCTTTTTTATTGTTTCCATTCAATTTGTTTATTGGAAATATGCCACAGGAAATTGGATGTTTGATGTGTATGTGGATGAGCATTTTATTTTCGATAGTCCACAGGTACTTCCCTTTTTATTTAGCTTCAGAAAAGGAGTTTTTATTTATTCACCTATTTTGCTATTTGCCCTTTTAGGTTTTGTGTTCCTGTTCAGAAAGTACAAAACATATTTTTGGGCTACTCTTGTTTTGATGTGTGTAACGATCTATCTGTTGTCATCCTGGTGGGCCTGGAGCTACGGTATTAGTTGGGGTATCCGGCCAATGATCGACTATTTTTCTTTTTTAGCATTTCCTTTGGCAGCCGGTTTTTCTTTTTTTGATCAGCAAAATTGGAAAAAGTATTTGCTTACTTTAAGTGTTGTTTTATTAACCGCACTCAGTTTGTTTCAAACATGGCAATACAAAAAAGGCTTGATCCATTATGACGATATGTCGAAAGAGGCTTATTTTAAAGGCTTTTTTCAAACAACAACCTCTGCCGAATGGGTCGATCTCTTAAAGCCCTATAATTGGAAAAGACGAATCGAAGGAAAAGAACAGATCACTTATAGGAAGGACTTGATCTCCACTTTAAAAAAAGATCAAGCAATTTACTTCAGAGGTTTTAATCAGAAATTTGTTTCAACCAGTAAACAAGCCGACCGCTTGATGACCTGTTATTACTCAGAGATCAGTCCCGAAGAATTATTTTACATAGAATTCTTGGAAGCAGGTAAAGTTGCCATCCGTTCAACAGAAGGCAAATATCTTTCCCTGAAAAAGAACGAGCATCGGATCCTAGTAGCCGATTCTCCTGTTATATCCGATGATGAAAAGTTTTTATTGACTATTTTGGATGATGAAGATAACCGTATTCGTTTGCAAACGCTCGATGGCAAATATTTATCCATTGGAGCTCAGTTCCCTTATATAATAAGAGCCGTGGTTGATCAGGCTGGAAACGATGAGACCTTTCGCTTATTTTTACAAGAAGATTATCAATAAAATTAATGGAAGGCAGTAAAAAAACATATTTTGATACCATAGCATCCGGTCGCATCAAACAGCGGAAAGCGAAAGCATACTATTGGAATGATATTACTGATCATTGTGATTTTTTTATTCATCCGGATCATACTGTTCTAGAGATTGGTTGTGGCACAGCTGAGTTGTTGAATCGGATACAGGCCAATAAAAAAATTGGTGTTGATTTTAGTCCTTCTATGATCGCTGAAGCTAAAAAACAATTTCCTCATTTGGACTTGCGGGTGATGGCAGCAGAGGACTTGAAATTGGAGCAGAAAGTAGATGTTGTTATTTTATCAAATCTGATCGGTTATCTGGATGATATACAATTGGTATTTGAACAATTGCATGCTGTTTGTCATCCTCAAACAAAGATCATTGTTACTTATTATAACTTTTTGTGGGAGCCTGTTCTTAAATTGGGTGAATGGATCGGCTATAAAACAAAAACACCTCGTCAGAATTGGTTGAGTTTGTCGGAGATCAATAATTTATTGTTCTTGTCAGGTTTTCAAGTATATCGTAACTCCAAGCGCATGTTGTTGCCGGTCTATATTCCTTTGATATCGGAATTATTCAATCATGTTTTAGCCAAAATGCCTTTTTTCAGGATCTTTTGTATCAATAACTACACGTTTGCAAAACCTGCAGCTAAAGTTTGTGAGCAGAAGGATGTCTCGGTCTCTGTGATTGTTCCTGCCAGAAATGAACAAGGAAACATAGCGGAATTGGTAAAGCGAATGCCCATGATGGGAAAGCATACCGAATTAATATTTGTTGAAAGTGGATCAAGTGATGATACGTGGAGAATGATCAATGAAATAAAGAATTCGAATACTCATATCAACATTCAATGTTTTCAGCTGAATGAATTAGGAAAGGCTGCTGCAGTAAGAAAAGGATTCGATGTTGCAAGTGGTGATGTGCTAATGATATTAGATGCGGATCTGACTGTTGCTCCTGAAGTGTTACCTAAGTTTTTAGATGTGCTTTGTTCAGGTAAAGGAGAGTTTGTAAATGGCTCCCGTCTCGTTTATCCAATGGAAAAAGAGGCCATGCGCTTTTTAAATCTTTTAGGAAATAAGTTTTTTAGTTCAGCTTTTACCTGGCTTCTCGATCAGCGTATTAAAGATACGCTCTGCGGAACCAAAGTGATGTTCAGGAATGATTATGAACGATTGGTAAAGAGCAGAAGTTATTTTGGTGATTTTGATCCATTTGGTGATTTTGACCTGCTTTTCGGTGCTTATAAATTGAATTTATCCATTGCTGAACTTCCTGTTCGTTATCACGAACGTAAATATGGGCGGACCAATATTTCCCGCTTTAAACATGGATTATTACTGCTCAAAATGTGCTTATTTGCAGCCCGTAAGGTAAAGTTTAAGTAAATTCATCTGTAAATTCTTTCAGTTCATCTATTTTTCTTAAAATCTCATTGATTTGAATGAAATAAATACTTATTTTTATCTATAGATAAATCTCTCTTTATGGTTACAGCAGAAAAAGTTTCGATCAAAGTTCAAAAAACAACGAACTCTCGAATCAGTCAATTGGATTATAATAAGATCGTGTTCGGTCATTTATTTTCCGATCATATGTTTATGGTTGATTATAACGATGGTAAATGGCATGATGCTCAAATATTACCTTATGGTAATATTCCGATGAGTCCCGCAACTTCTGCCTTGCATTACGGTCAGGCTATTTTCGAAGGAATGAAAGCCTATAAGAACGAAAAAGGGGAAGTGTTCTTGTTTCGTCCATTTGATAATCACAAGCGTATCAATATTTCAGCTGAGCGTATGGCAATGGCTACTATTCCGGAAGAAATATTTATGGAAGCGTTAAAGCAGTTGATCGCATTAGATAAGGATTGGGTACCTGATACAGAAGGTTCTTCATTATACATCCGTCCATTCATTATTGGTACAGATGAATTTATTGGAGTAAAACCATCTGATAACTATCGTTTTTATATCATTACATCTCCTGCCGGAAAGTATTACAATGCTCCTGTAAAAGTATTGGTTGAAACAAATTATATCCGTGCAGTGGAAGGTGGAGTAGGTTATGTGAAAGCTTCCGGTAACTATGGTCGTTCTCTTTTCCCTACTAAATTAGCGCAACAACGTGGTTATCAACAGATCATTTGGACCGATTCAAAAAATCACCGCTATTTGGAAGAGTCAGGTACCATGAACTTAATGGTTGTAATTGATGATGTGTTGATCACACCGCCAATCGGTGATACTATTTTAGCAGGTATTACACGTGACAGTGTTTTAACATTGGCTCGTGATTGGAAAATGAAAGTGCAGGAGCGTAAGATTAGTATCGATGAAGTGATCGATGCACACAAACGTGGTACATTAGAAGAAATGTTCGGTACGGGAACTGCTGCAACCATTGCACATATTGCTGCATTCGGATTTGAAGGTAAAGATTACGAATTGCCTCCTACTGAAGGTAGAATATTCTCTAACCGTGTAGCGCAGGAACTTGAAAATATCCGTAAAGGAAAATCAGAAGATAAGCATAACTGGATGTACAAGGTGGTATAATCCGGTGTTCTTTTTAAGATTAAAAAAGAGCCGTATGATTTACGGCTCTTTTTTTTGAACAAATCTCAACTTAACTTGTTTAACATCTAAAGACTTAAATTTATGAAAATTGAAATTGGACAAAAAGCCCCTCTGTTTACTTTAACAGATACAGAAAAGAAAGCTGTTAGCCTGGCTGATCAACAAGGAAAAAATGTGGTATTGTTGTTTTTCCCTTTAGCATTTACGAGTGTGTGTACTGCTGAGTTATGTGCTACACGCGATGATATTGCTAGCTATAACAATGCGAATGCACAAGTGTATGGCATATCGGTAGATTCATTATTTACATTAGGAAAGTTTAAAGAAGATCAACGATTGAATTTTCCATTACTATCCGATTTTAATAAGGAAGTTTCTGCTGCTTACGGTTCTTTGTATTCAGAATTCGCTTTCGGAATGAAAGGTGTTTCTAAACGTTCGGCATTTGTGATCGATAAAAATGGTATCGTTCAATATGCTGAAGTGTTAGAAAATGCTGGTGAACAACCAAGTTTTAATGCGATCAAAGAAGTATTATCACGATTAAATTAATTGCACGTCTAACCCCAACAAATGCTACGAAAAAGCCCTGACAAAATATTTGTCAGGGCTTTTTTATTACAGCGCTGTATTTAAAAATTATACTTGTATTCTACTGCTAATACATATTTCCTGGTAAGACCATCCGGTCTAACTTTTCGTGTAATAAATGGGGTGCCAAAACTAATTTCAAAACCATTTTTTTGATTCGGATGATATTCCAATACTAAATTGCCATTTAATGTTAATCCTTCGGAGCCATCAATTGTTTTTCTTTCTCCAACAAAATTCGTGTATTTATCATTTTGCAAATGATAAATTGGTAAAACGCTTGGGGTTATTATTATTTTTTTACCAATTGGAATCATATATGCTACCCTTAATAAAACATCTCCCTTTCTAATATATTTATTTGTCGATTGGAAGGAGTAGAATTCACTGGTGCTGTCATGATCAGTTTGAAGAAAGCTATTATTGTTTTGTGTTATCGGCTGTTGTGTTGCAACAACAATTTTGAGTTTATTGTGTACAAATGCTACTCCTGCAATTGCATCAATGGTGCCCAAACTTGATTGGTAATCCATTGGTAAGGGAGTTGTTCCTTTTTTCTCATTTGCATTATTTAAAGGCAATTTTACTCCGATGCTAAAGTTGAGAAGATTATTGAATTTATAGTTTCCGTTAATATAGATATCAGAAAGGTTTGCTGTAGAATGTTCTTTCCCTGATTGGGATAAACTGGTAAGTTTAATATTTATCCCCAAATTCTCTGTTAGGATTCTAGAATATTCTATGTTTGCACCATAAATTGCGATGTTTCTATCGGCAGTGCCAGTGCTTAAAGAAATTTTAAATGTGTTTTTTAATACATCAGAATTGTTAGTACCAACACTGTCAGTGTTATTGATAATTACAGTGTTGGGTTTGAAACTTTCTGCTGTACAAAATCCGGCATCACTGCACCCTTGTGAAAATGCAGAAGCATGGATACACAATAGAACTATTATAGAAAAAAAATAAATTTTTATCGTTTTCATTTATATAAATAATAAGCCGTACAATTACTCAACATAAATTGTACGGCTTTGTTGTATGATTAATAAATTTATTTTCTGAAGCTATCTGCTACTACCAAGTCTTTTGAGCCTGGAGTATACTTATAGAATCCTTGTCCTGATTTAGCACCCAAATGTCCTGCAGTAACCATGTTTACCAATAAAGCGCATGGAGCATATTTCGGATTACCGTATCCATCTTGTAGAACGCGTAAGATCGATAAGCACACATCCAATCCAATAAAGTCAGCTAACTGTAATGGTCCCATTGGGTGTGCCATTCCTAGTTTCATAACAGTGTCAATTTCTTCAACGCCTGCAGTTCCTTCATGTAATGTAATGATCGCTTCGTTGATCATTGGCATCAATATTTTATTGGCAACAAATCCTGGATAGTCATTTACTTCTACCGGGATCTTGCTTAGTTTTTTAGAAGTTTCCATGATCAAGTTGGTCACTTCATCGGAAGTAGAATATCCTCTGATCACTTCTACCAACTTCATAACCGGTACCGGATTCATAAAATGCATTCCTATTACTTTGTCGGCACGTTTTGTAACAGAACCGATCTTTGTGATAGAGATAGAAGATGTATTACTTGCTAAAATTGTGTTGGGAGGACAGATCTTGTCCAATTCTCTGAAGATGTTTAATTTGATCTCTACATTCTCTGTTGCTGCTTCAACAACTAGGTCTGCATTTTTAACCCCATCAGCCATTACGGTGTATGTTGTAATGTTTTTTAAAGTTTGTGCTTTATCAGCTTCAGTAATTGTTCCTTTCGCAACAATACGATCCAGATTTTTTGAGATCGTAGCTAATGCTTTTTCTAATGCCGGTTGAGATATGTCGATCAATGATACATTGTATCCAAATTGTGCGAATGTATGGGCAATTCCATTTCCCATTGTTCCTGATCCAATTACTGCAATATTTTTCATGTTTTTGATTTATTAAAATGATTACTGATTTTAATGCGTGACGAATTTACATAAAGTAAATCATTACTGAAAATAGAAAATCAATGGATGTTAATAAGATGTTGGATTAGTACGGAGTATTACTTACCACGCCCCTGAATAACAATAAGGGCTGTATAGATCAGGATCTTGATGTCAACGCCTAAACTCATATTCTCCAGATAAAGAAGATCGTATTTTAAGCGTTCTACCATTTGATCTACATTTTCGGCATACCCGTACTTTACTTGTCCCCAGGAAGTGATCCCTGGACGAACCTTATGTAAATGCTTGTAATGGGGTGCTTTTTGAACGATCTGATCAATGAAAAATTGACGTTCGGGGCGAGGTCCAACAATACTCATCTCTCCAATTAGAACATTATAAAATTGTGGTATCTCATCCAATCTCACCTTTCTTAAAAAACGACCCAATGGTGTGATGCGTGGATCGTGCTTACTGGAAAGTGCGGGACCCATTTTTTCAGCATCGGTATACATCGATCTGAATTTGTGGATCATGAATGGTTTTCCATGCCAGCCAATGCGTTCGTGACTATAAAAAACAGGGCCTTTTGAACTGAATTTTACAGCCAAAGCTACAATCAAGTAGATCCAGCTGAAGGTCGTTAAAACAAATATTGAAACAACAATATCAAATATTCTCTTTAAAGATTGTTCCCAGGCAGGCATGATCTCTCTGGAGATCTCAATTAATGGAGCTCCAAAGATGGAGGTCATTTTTACTGATCCGGATAATATATCGTACATATCAGGAATCACCTTTATGATAATGCCTCTGTAATCAAGCTCATTTACGATCTTTCCCAGATTATCATGCTCAAACGATTCGATAGCAATGATCACTTCTTCGATCTCATGATCGGTAATTATTTTTTTAAGATCAGCTAACTCCCCTAAATGCGGAATACTTTTTTTAAGCTCATCAGAAAATCCATTTTTATTATCGATGTGTACAAATCCAACAAATTTATTTCCTGTTGATTTGTGCAGATTTTCCATTTCGTTGAATAAACGGATCGCATTCGCATTGCTTCCTACAAGCAAGGTGTTGAAGCCAATGATCCGTTTGTGAATTCTGCTGTTGGTGATACTTGAAAGGATGAAACGAAGCGTAGCGGTAAGAATAAAATGTAAGGCTAAAAGAGCTAAAACGCTCTGATAATAGTTTTTATAGGAAACAATCTCATCATCTAATAATAGGGTAAAAAAGATGGCAAGTGTTCCAATAATAGAAAGTAGTAAAGTTTGCCCGACTTCCCGCAACCTGGATTTGCGATAAATGTTTCTATAGCTACCAACCATAAAATAGAGTAGAAGCCAGAAAGAAGTAACGATTAATAGTCCGAGATAAAAATGCTGGTCAAATGTAACAGGTACATCTAATCCGAATTTTTCTGTTTCGATATACCGTTTTCTGAATGCATAGAATAGCGTCCAAGAGGTAGCAGCTGATATGGTATCAGCAATAAGATATTTTAAAACTTGTAATTTTTTATTCATACAGCCCTTCCGGTCCTTCTTCTAATAAACGATCTTAATGTTGTCCAGTTGTAATGCCAAACTATCAGCTCCTGTGGTATTTAGCATGCCAATAAAAATTTTATATTGATTCGCACTTCCTGACGCTCCAATAGTTGGTGTTAAGTAAACATATGCTTTATTCCAATCACTACTAGGGTTAAAATCCAGCGTTTTTTCTTTAGTAATATTGGTTGTTGTAGAGCCGATAACCGTATGGCAAAATAAGCCAACTGCAAAATTATAATTGGCCTTATAATTAAATTCAAGGAAAACCGGTGCTGAGTTTTTGGGTAACGGGAACAGCGTATTGGGATCAGAAACACACTCAAACAAAGTTCGTGTAGCATCGATATAGGCTATTCCTGACTTATTGCCTTCAAAAACTTCGGATAGGGTGGTGGTAACTGCTAATGTTGTATCAGTTCCTGATGGGCTATTATACAATATTGTACCTGTACTGGCTTCAAAGTCTTCCATACACGTAAAATCTGCACTGCTTAAATATTTTACAACCGGACTAATCGTTTGTACTTCACCATTGTTCAGTGTAATGGTTTGGGTATAAGAGTCATAAAAAGGATAAGGGGAACGAGTGGCAGAAATTCCATTCACTTTGATGCCTCCTCTTATTTTTAGTTGATGCACTCCTTCTTTCAAAATGGGAATGGTAACAGGGACTTCGAAGCAGCCCACCAGCTGTTCATCTATATATACCCATGCATCAGTGATCTTACTAGAATTACTTCCTTGTCCGGCTACAGTAGTCAGACTTATGCTGTTAATTCGAATATACGAAGGAATAGGTTCAGCAGGATTAATGATATTACAAGAATACCAGCTTAGTAACGGGAGTAATAGAAAAAATAATTTGTAAAAACGCTTCATCAAATAAGTATTATCATTCGTTTACAAAGTTAGACGTTACTTTCATTTTATCAATGATTTTGTAAGCAACATCTAAGGCTTTGTAGCCATCATCAATACTCACTAAAGGAGTTGTATTGCTGATTATTGAATCAGCAAACGTTTCAAGCTCCATTTTTATTGCGTTGGTTGGTAAAATTGTTGGATTTTCGAAATAGATCTGTTTGGAACCCTTGTCTTTCCCCAATTCTATGATCACGGCCAATGGGTCGGCTTCGCCTTCCACATTCTTTAAGCGGATCACATCTACCTTTTTGTCTAAAAAATCGACTGATATATAAGCATCTTTCTGGAAAAAGCGCGATTTACGCATATTCTTCATCGAGATTCGGCTGGCTGTAAGGTTGGCAACACAGCCATTATCGAATTCAATGCGGGCATTGCTAATATCCGGACTTTCGCTAACAACGGCTACACCACTGGCGCTGATACGCTTGATATTGGATTTTACAACACTTAATATTATGTCTATATCATGGATCATGAGATCCAGAACAACCGAAACATCCGTCCCTCTCGGGTTGAATTGTGCCAAACGATGTGTTTCAATGAACATCGGGCCGGAGCAATAAGGTTGTGCGGCTATAAAAGCCGGATTAAAGCGCTCCACATGGCCAACTTGAACCTTCACATTCGCTTCTTTAGCCAAGCCCATTACACTTTTGGCTTCTTCAATGGTGTTGGTAACAGGTTTTTCGATAAAAATATGCTTTGACTTTTTGATGGCTTTAGAAGCACAATCGTAATGAGTAATGGTAGGAGTAACAATATCTACTGCGTCCACTTCATTCAAAAGTTCATCGATAGAGGCGTAGCTTTTTACTCCCAATTCAGATTCAACCACTTTTGCCGCCTCTTGATTAGCATCATAAAAGCCGATAAGCTGAAACTTATCGATCTCTTTTAGCAGACGGATATGGATCTTTCCTAAGTGCCCTGCGCCTAAAACTCCTATTTTTATCATATATACATGTATCTATACCGACAAAAATACTTTTTTCCACATTGCTATATTGAAAAATAAGCCTTAATTATGAAGAGTGAAATGTTAATTTTGTGCCCAAGTATATGACACGACAGGATACATACAGGCACAAAGGATTGAGAAGACAGCTGGCTTTGCAGTTAAAAGAGAAAGGGATCAATAGTCCTGAAGTACTTAAAGCCATTGAGACGATTCCACGCCATTTATTTTTGGATAATGCCTTTATAGAAAGGGCTTATGAGGATATTGCATTTCCGATCGGGGCTGGTCAAACGATCTCCCGTCCTCATACAGTCGCATTTCAAACAGAGTTGTTGCAATTAAAAAAGGGGGAGAAAGTATTGGAGATTGGAACCGGATCTGGCTACCAAACAGCGGTTTTACTCGAAATGGGGGTGAAAGTATATTCCATTGAGCGCCAAAAGGCTCTTTTTGATAAAACAAAGGAGTTTTTGCCTTCTATCGGTTACTCTGCTAAGTTTTTTTATGGGGATGGTTATAAAGGTTTGCCGGTTTTTGCTCCTTTTGATAAGATCATTATTACTGCAGGGGCTCCTGAAATCCCTAAACCTCTTTTGGAGCAATTAGCAGTAGGTGGAATAATGGTGATCCCATTAGGTGATACCGTCCAAACCATGACTTTATTAAAGAAAACGGCTGTTAATAAATTCGAAAAAGTAGAGTACGGAGAGTTTAAATTCGTGCCATTATTGGAAGACAAAGACTGGGGGAAGGGTTAGGTTATTAACAATTGGCGGTTAAAAACAAATAAATTGTTAATAACTTGCATATTTAAAATTTAGTCGTACCTTTGTCCCGTTAATTATTAAACTAAATAATTCAAACTAAACAACAAAAACTATGAAAAAATCAGTTTTTATGATTGCTTTAGCATTTGGCGTATCAAGTGCTTTCGCGCAAGATTTAACTTCTAAAAAAGGTGAACCAATTTTACCAGAAGCTGGTGACTGGGCTATCTCTATGGATGCAAGTCCTATTTTCCAATATGTAGGAAATGCTTTCAACGGAAATACAGCTAATGCTGCTCCAGGTGCAAATTGGTTAAATGGTAACCAAACAATCATCGGAAAAAAATTCATCGATGAGAAATCGGCTTACCGTGTATTAGTACGTTTAGGCTTCACTAGCCAATCTTACAAGAACAATGTAAATGATGATGCTAACACAACTGCTCCAGTTTTCCCTGCAACAGCTCCAGAAGTAACAGATAAATTCTCTATGAAAAACACTAACATCGGTATCGGTGTAGGTAAAGAATTCCGTAGAGGAAAAACTCGTTTACAAGGATATTATGGTGCAGATGCGATGATCTGGATCTCTATGTCAAGCAATAAATTCACTTACGGAAACACAATGTCTTCAACTAACGCTGCTGGTGTTACTACAACTCCAACATCTACAACTTGGAACACATCAACTGGTGCTGTATTAGGTGAAGGTGCTGTTGGTAGCCGTTCATTGAAAACTACATCTGGTATGACTTTCGGTATCGGAGTTCGTGGTTTCATCGGTGCTGAGTATTTTATCTTCCCTAAAATTTCAGTTGGTGCTGAATATGGTTGGGGTATCGGTTACCAAATGACTGGTAAAGGTAAATCTGAAACAGAAACAACTGGTGGTACTCCATTAACAGTTGGTGTTGTTGAAGGTGAAACAGCTGGTTCTTCTAAATTCGGTTTTGATACTGACTTAAACCAAGGTACAATCTTCGGTTTCCGTGGATCTAACACTGGTACAGCTTCATTACGTGCAACTTTCCACTTCTAAGAAGTAGAAATTAAATAAACAAAAAGCCCTCTTCCACTCGGAAGAGGGCTTTTTGTTTTATGATATTGCTCATTCTCATATTTGATATTACTCATTTGCTTGAATCAAAAAATAGTATATTTTAGCTCAAACAAATTAAAACCAAGGAGGATATACAATGAAACAAAAATTACTTAAACTATTAACGATTGTGGCAGTTGGAAGTGCGAATGCACAAACTGTTCCCAACGGCAGTTTTGAAAATTGGGCATTGTTGCCAAGTTTTGAGCATCCAGTTGTTGCACCTGCACCGGTTTTTATGAGCTCAAATTCCGACTCCTATTATCAGCACGGAATTCTTACGGTTACAAAGGTAACAGGGGTTTCCGGTTTCGGAATGAGAGTAGAAACTATTCAAGCACCAAATGGTGATACGCTTAAAGGAATGGCCGCTTGGGGAAATGTAAATGGCCCAAGTATGAGCGGTGGCATCCCTTTGCCAGGGAATCAAGCCTTAACAGGAGCAACAGCAAGTATTAAGTATGATATGACTCCTACTACTCCTGGTTTTATAGGTTTCATCCCAACTAATAATGGGAGTCCTGCAGGGGCTGGGAATGGAATTTTTCCTGGTGCATACATCTTTCCGTTGTCAGGTGTTCAAGCAAGTTTTACCGCAACCACTTTTACTTTCAGTCCCGCATTAACAATTAATCCAGATTCTTGCATTATTGTTATTGCTGCTGCTGATGTGATTAATGATATTGGTACTCCCGGAGATTTTTTAGAGATCGATAATTTGGCTTGGACCGGAACTACGGATGTATTACCTGGAGGAGATTTGGATATTTGGCAAATGATGCCATCTCCTGAAGCACCATCTCCTTGGAGAGTAGACATTCGCGATTATCCGGGATATACTTTCGGAAAATCTACGGATGCAGCTAAAGGAATGTATTCTTTATTGTTAAGAAACATTGGATCTAGTCCAGATCTTAGAATTGGTCAAGCATCTCTTGGGTATTATGATTGTCCATCAGGTAGCGGACCTTGTACTACTGTTCCAGGTATGCAGTTGAACTCTACTCCAAATGCGGTTGGGTTTTATTATAAATATACTACATCAGGAGTTGATACAGCTTCAGCCGGAGTTAGTTTGACAAAAGTTGGTGTTGGAAGCGTTGGGGGTAATTGGAATTATTTGTTACCGGCAGCAAATTGGACATTCCGTTCAATGAATTTGGGAGCTATGCAAACTCCTGATAGTGCCTTTCTTTCATTTGAATCAGGACGCTGGCAAACCGGAGTTAATGGATCTACTTTATTAGTAGATGACGTTAAATTCCATTTTTGTAACGAAGCAACACCAGTTGTTGGACCAACATCTGTTTGTGTTAATTCCAGTGGAGTTCAATTTAATATTGACAGAGAATTTGCTTCTAATCTTCAATGGTCAACTACTACAGGTGCAATCAATGGATCATCAACGAACGATCAGGTGGTTATTGATAATATTGCTGCTGGCGGAACGATCACAGTTGTAAAATCATATACAGATGGTTGTCCTGACAAAACATTCAATCTTACTATCACAACAACTTCTGCAGCCTCTGCTACAGCAGGTGGTAATCAGTCTGTTTGTTCTGCAGATTCTCTTGTATTGTTGAATGGAAGTGTAAGTGGTGCAACAGGTGGCAACTGGACAACAAATGGAACAGGTGCATTCAATGATCCTAATATGTTAAATGCAACATATATTCCTAGCAGTACTGATGTTTCAAATGGAACAGTGCAACTTACTTTGACTCCAACAGGTACAGGAGGATGTGCAGTTTCAACAAGCAACTTAACTGTAACGATCAATGCAACTCCTTCGGTTTCTCTTAATTTAGGCTTGAATGATACTGTTTGTGTTTCTGATGCTGCATTTACACTTTCTGGTGGCTTGCCTACCGGAGGTGATTATTCAGGAGCTTTTGTAAATGGTTCTGAAATGTTTGATCCTGCTGCTGCCGGTGTTGGAACACATGCTGTTACTTATACTTATACCGCAGGGAATAGCTGTACTAATTCTGTAGTGAAGAATATTGTTGTTGAAACATGTGTTCCAACTTCTATTATTAGTCAGAATGAGATAGTAACTTCTATTTATCCAAATCCAAGCAATGGAGAATTTACAATTAAGATCAATAATAATAATGCACAGTATGCATTGGAGGTGTTTGATATTACAGGGAAAGTGATCCATTCTGAAAATTCTAACAAGTCAATTCATACAGTTGATTTGAAGGATGTATCAGCAGGTATATACTTTGTAAAGATCACTGCAGCTCATTTTAATATGAATGCGAAGTTGATCGTTAAATAATATTTAACTCATTTAAGACTAAAAAGGGAAGCATTTGCTTCCCTTTTTAATTATATAATTTATCCATCTCATCTTTTGAAAGTACTCGCCATTCTCCCGGTTTTAATTTTCCTAACTCAATGTGCATAATTCGGACACGCTGCAGTTTTAATACTTGATAGCCGAATACATTACACATTCTTCTTATTTGTCTGTTCAGTCCTTGCTTTAGAATGATCCTGAAGATGCGTTTTGTTCCTGGTTCTGTTTTTATGATGCAAGGTTTTGTAATGGCATCACCAATGTTAACACCTGCTGCCATATCTTTCAAGAATTGATTTCTTACCGGAAGATTTAAAGTCACTAAGTATTCCTTTTCATGTTCAAAATCCGGATGAATGATCTTGTTAATGATCTTGCCATCGTTGGTCAATAGTATCAGGCCTTCTGAGTCTTTGTCCAAACGACCGATAGGTAATAAATTTTCCGGATACTTGATAGCATCGATGATGTTGTTCTCTACTTTTTCGGTAGTACAAACAACTCCTACGGGCTTGTTGTATGCAATAATTACTGTATTCATTGTTTACAAAGATAAAATATATATATTTGCTTCGCTTTTGGTTCCCGATCGAGGTCGG
>JAEUTU010000129.1 GCA_016786925.1 Bacteroidia bacterium | reverse complement strand
TTCAATAAACGATGAAACGTAGGCACTTGTTACCAATATAAAGTCGGGCATTTTTACTTTGCCAAATTCATATCTGAACGATTGTATCACTCCAGGCATTTTTACTTTTACAACCTTGTCGTAACCTTGCATGAAAAATAACACTCCCAGAATTACTCTGAGTGTGAAGGATATGATCGATTCATTTGTGATTAATTCCATGGTACAAAGTTTTTATTAAAAACAATAATTAACAATGATCGGTATCAGTTTATAAAGCTTTCAATTGCCAAACGGTAGGAATCCATTCCAAATCCTGATATGGAACCCTTACATTTAGGAGCAATGAGTGATGTATGTCTGAATTCTTCTCTGGCAAATACATTGGATATATGCACTTCAACAGTTGCTGTTTTTATTCCTGCGATCGCATCTCTTAATGCAACAGAGGTGTGCGTGTATCCTCCTGCATTTAGAATGATCCCATTATAATTGAACCCTACTTCGTGTAATTTATTGATCAATTCCCCTTCTACATTGCTTTGATAATAGGATAGTTCAATAGATGGATATTTGGCCTTCAGTTCATTGAAATAATCTTCAAAACTCTTTGCTCCGTAAACATCTGTTTCACGAGTACCTAATAAATTTAAGTTCGGACCGTTTATAATAATGATTTTCATAATGAGATGATCGATTCTATCACGAATTTACGAATATTACTAACTTTATGAAAACAATTCTGATAATTGAACTGGAAATCATACATACATGGATTTAGATCATTCCTAAAGTTGGAACGTTCATTGTCGGAAAATACAATTGAAGCGTATATCCACGATGTGGAATTGATCGTTCGTTTTTTTGAATTAGAAGGCCGGACAATTGCTCCTAAGGATGTTACTTTGGAAGATCTTCAATCGTTTTTGAAATGGTTGAACGGGATAGGTATGGGACCGCATTCACAAGCCCGGATCATTAGCGGTATTAAAGGGTTTTATAAATATCTTTTGTTAGAGAATGTGTTGAATACGAATCCAACCGAGTTACTGGAAGCGCCTAAGCTGGGTAGAAAATTACCTGATACACTTAATCTAGAAGAGATCAATAAGATCATTGATACGATCGACCTCAGTACTCCTGAAGGACAGCGCAATAAAGCTATATTAGAAACATTATATAGCTGTGGTTTACGTGTAAGCGAGTTGGTCAACCTAAGAATATCCGATCTGTATTTTAATGATGAATTTATAAAAGTTGTTGGAAAGGGGAATAAAGAGCGCTTAGTTCCAATTGGGAGCGTTGCCATGAAGCAGATCAATATTTATAAAAATGAGGTTCGCTGCCATATTGCTGTAAAAAAAGAGTATGAAGATATTTTGTTCTTAAATAACAGAGGAGCTAAACTTTCCAGAGTGATGATCTTTACCATCATTAAACGCTTAGCTGTTTTGGCCGGAATAAAGAAGAGTATCAGTCCGCATACTTTCAGACATTCTTTTGCAAGTCATTTAATTGAAGGAGGTGCCGATCTGAGAGCAGTTCAAGAGATGCTGGGGCATGAGTCAATAACTACCACTGAAATATACACACATCTGGATCGTGATTATTTACGACAAGCCATCATTCAGTTTCATCCAAGGTCATAAAAATGCCCTTTCGGATGAAAGGGCAGGGGATGTTATTTATCTTTTAACTTTTCGAGTAAAACTCTTTTGAACTGCTCTTCTGCATGATAGAGTTTTGCTACTTTTTTGATAGGAAGAACAGCTTTGTATTTTGCATGATATTCTTTTTGAAGGTCGATCTCTTTCTGTTTGAATGCAATTTCTGAATCAACAAGCTGCTCGATCTCTTTATCCGACCAATTATCAAAGTTGTCTTTATGCTCTTTGAATTCGGCTTTTCTTTTTTTGCGAAGCTCCTGAAGTTTATCATTATACTGATTGTAAACAGGCCAGAATTGTTGTGCTTCCTCCGGTGTAAGATCTAATTTCTGTGTAATGAATGCAATTTTCATTGCTTCAATGTTTTGCTTTTTTTCGGCATGATTGCCCTTTTTATCAGGAGGTGGTGTTCCCATTCCTCCATGTGGCTGAGCGATACTTACAGTCGATATTGTAAGTAATGCGATCAAAAAGATCTGTTTCAATGTTGTCTTCATGTTTTCTGATGATATGTTAGTTTAATTCTTCTATTTCGTTTTCAATCAAATATTCTTCTATTTCAGAGTCATCTGTTACCTGATCATCTGCATTATTTACAACTTCATCAATAAGCATCGATTCCTCAATATGCTCAAGCTCATCATAAATAGAATAGGTGTCCTGCACGACTGCGTTTTGCCCTCCCATTTTATCAATGTTTTTGATGCCAACAAAAGTGATCAACAGCACAGAAAGTACCGGGACTGAAAACGATGGTTTGAAAAGTAACACCAGCCAGTCGGTCCATTTTGTAGCTGTTTTGTGAGCGGCAATTTTATTTTGTACTTCAGTTGGGAATGACTCAAAATAGTCAGCCGGAACTGAAAATGGATTGTATTTAGGGATTTGATTTAATGTTGGCGCCATATCTTTTAGTTCCTCAAACTCATTTACACGATCAATGATCCGCTCATTAAGTTTTGAAAAATAATCGCTCTCTGTTCCAAAGGGATGTTGTTTAGGTATTCCTTTTAAATTAGTATCATCTATGTTGTTATGCTGATCCATTTTCTTTTTGAATGAGATTTAATAAAAAGGTTTAATTGGTCTTTAAATAATCTTCGATCTTTTTTACGGCATGATGGTAAGATGCTTTTAGAGCTCCAACGGAGGTCTCAAGGATCTGACTCATTTCTTCATATTTTAATTCGTCAAAATATTTCATATTGAAAACGATCCGCTGCTTATCCGGTAATGTTAAAATAGCTTTTTGTAATTTGGCTTGTATCTCATCGCCCTTGAAATAGCTGTCGCTTTCTAGATTGTTTGCCAAAAAGTGTGATACATCATCCAGTGGGATACCGGCACGTTTTTTCTTTTGATTTAAAAAAGTAATGGATTCATTGGTGGCAATGCGATAAAGCCAGGTATATAATTGGGATTCTTCCTTAAAACCGTCTAAGCCTTTCCATACTTTTATGAAGACATTTTGCAGAACATCATCAGTATCATCGTGATCGATCAAGATCTTGCGGATATGCCAATACAGTCTTTTTTGGTACTCACGCACCAACAGATTGAACGCATAATTTCGCGTTTCAGGATCTCTGAATTTTTGAAGGAGTTCTTTGTCGTATTCGCTCATCTAACCTTTTGCTATTGTTTGAAATCTTTGATCGTCAATAGCATCCGGTAGTATACCTTATGCTTTACGTGCGATCACTTTTTTTGCTGCTTCAATAATGTTGATGGCATCCAAGCCATATTTAGTCATCAGCTGATCCGGTGTTCCACTTTCGCCAAAGCTATCGTTCACTGCAACCATTTCTAAAGGTGTTGGTAGCTCACGCGCTAATAATTGCGCGATGCTATCACCTAAACCGCCATTCATTTGGTGCTCTTCAGCTGTAACAACACATTTTGTTTTTTTAGCCGAGTTTATGACTGCCGAATTATCTAAAGGTTTAATGGTATGAATATTTATTATTTCAGCACTGATTCCTTGAGCTGCTAATTGCTCTCCAGCTTCAATTGCTTTCCACACTAGATGCCCAGTTGCAAAGATCGAAACATCGGTTCCTTCATTTAGCATTACAGCTTTTCCGATCTCGAATTTTTGATCTGCAGGAGTAAAATTAGGTACAGTTGGACGTCCGAAACGAAGGTAAACCGGACCATGATAATCAGCAATAGCAATTGTTGCTGCTTTTGTCTGATTGTAATCGCATGGATTGATCACCACCATTCCGGGTAGCATTTTCATTAATCCAAGATCTTCTAATATTTGGTGTGTAGCTCCATCTTCACCAAGTGTTAAGCCGGCATGGGATGCGCATATTTTTACGTTTTTATCGGAGTAGGCTACTGATTGACGAATTTGGTCGTACACTCTGCCTGTAGAGAAATTGGCAAATGTTCCTGTAAAAGGAATTTTACCGCCAATGGTTAATCCTGCTGCAATACCGATCATGTTTGCTTCGGCAATACCAACTTGAAAAAAGCGCTCCGGATGATCTTTTGCAAATGCATCCATTTTTAATGAGCCGGTAAGATCGGCACACAATGCAACCACATTCGGATTTGTTTTTCCTAATTCAGATAATCCGGCTCCAAAGCCTGAACGGGTGTCTTTTTTCTCAGTGTAAGTGTACTTTTTCATATTTCTTTTAGTATAATTTCAATGGGGTAGAAATACCCGATTCAATTTTAAATCCTTTTTCTATGGTGTATATTGATTCTCTTGCATTTTTTGGACGGAATTCCACTCTGTATCTTCCCGGTTGTAATACGATTGTCTCTTGGGTTAGATTGGTATTCAGGTTGCATACCCAAACCATTTTGTTGTTTTCTTCCACATATAAACTTCCATAGCCTTCACTTGGTTTTTGGATAGAAACACTACCCGCTTGCGGAATCTCAACAGAGGTTGTCTTACTTTGTGATACATCTACCTTATTCATTTTGATACGAGGTAAGGTTAGAATTTCAATATCATATTTTCCAACTATGTATTTTTCGCTTGTGTTGATCTGTTGTACATGAAGCGTTTGCATATCATTGTGTTTTCTAACGATACAATCTACACTTGAGCTTCCGCTAGTTTTAATACTTAAGTTGCCTTGAGGCGCATCTACTGCAATGATGTTATGCTTACCCGGAATGAGTTCGATCTTTGTTTTTTCTACAGGAGGTATGGTATGTACTACCATTTTGTAGGTGCCGATCGGGTCGATCACCACTGTATCAGGAACACCTTTGTTATTGATCGTGTGAATATAATTATAGCGGATCATGCCTGTTTGTTCATCATAAAAGGTCATGTTCACATCAGTTTCAGAAGGCTTTCCGATCTGGTCGTTCAAGTTTACTTGAACAGTCGTGTTGTTTAAAGCTTGAGAAACAACAATGTTCAAAATGTTTTTGAAACTAGCTTCGCTGGAAGCATCATAAAATTTTCCAACACAACCAAATGTGTTCATGTAGCTTTGATCCAAGCCAACTCCAATGACGAATGGCTTTAGTATGATCCCTTTTTTCTGAAGCGCTAAGGATACAGCACAAGGGTCGCCATCACATTCCTCAATACCATCAGTGATCAAAATAATGATGTTTCTAACATTGGGTGATGAAGCTGTAGGGAAGTCGTTTCCACATTGTTCTAAGGTATATGCAATAGGGGTTGTCCCTTTTGGTACGATCTGCTTTAGTTTATTTTTGATGGCAGTAGCGTTATTTTTTCCAAATGGTACTTCCAATTTGGTATCGGTGCAACTGCGCTCGGGACGTAATGGTACCTGATGTCCGTAGCAACGGAAGGCGATCTCTAAGTTTGTGTTATCCACTTTTTGGATGCTATCCAAAAATTCTGATAGCATTTTTTTCGCAATGTCCATTTTCATCCCGCTTTGCCATTGACCAAACATGCTAAAAGAAGCATCAAAAACAAATTCGATACGTGTTAATGGTTTTGCTGATTGAGCATTTGTAGATAGGTTAGATGCAAGAATCAAGAAACAAGACAGAAGTAGTCTTGAAAATTGATGTTTTAGTATCAGAAAAAAATTATTGTTTCTCATGTGTACAGGTCTTGAGTCTTGGATCTAATGTTTTGAGTTTAGTAATCTCCAAGTGTTTCAGCATTTTGATTCAAAGCCTGTGCCAATTGTTCATCGTTTGGTGCAACACCATGCCATTTATGGCTTCCCATCATAAAATCAACACCATTACCCATTTCTGTTTTCATAAGGATCATCACCGGTTTGCCTTTGCCTGTATGTGCTTTTGCTGTATTTAATGCATTTACAACCGATGCGATATCATTTCCTTTTTCAAGGTCAAGCACATGCCAGCCGAATGCTTCAAATTTAGCACGTAAGCTTCCCATGTTCAATACTTTATCGGTTGAACCGTCAATTTGCTGACCATTCATATCCACTGTAGCAATTAAATTATCTACATTTTTTGCAGAAGCATACATGGCCGCTTCCCAAATTTGTCCTTCCTGCAATTCACCATCACCATGCAAAGAATAAACGATGCTGTTGTCCTTGTTTAGCTTTTTTGCCAAAGCAGCACCAATGGCATTGGATAATCCTTGTCCCAATGATCCTGAAGCCATACGAACGCCTTCTAAATGTTCGTGGGTGGTTGGATGCCCCTGTAAGCGTGAGTTTAGCTTTCTGAATGTGGCTAATTCTTTTACAGGGAAATAACCTGAACGGGAAAGAACGCTGTAAAAAACAGGAGAAATATGTCCATTCGAAAGGAAAAATAGGTCTTCGCCAATACCGTCCATCGAGAATTTTGAAGGATTGTGTTTCATGATGTCGAAGTAAAGTGCTACCAGATATTCGGTACAGCCCAAAGATCCACCCGGATGTCCTGAATTTACTGCATGAACCATTCTAACGATATCTCTGCGAACTTGTGTAACGATTTTTTCCAATTCTGCCGTTGAAGCCATAATTATGTTGATTATTTTTTGATTTTTTGTTTAATAGCGATCAAAAGTACCACTTTTTACAAGCCTTTGATGTATTGTTGAAAATATGTTTTTATTGTTGAAAACTCAATAGATTTAAGGGGCTTATCGATTTTATATAAGCCGCTGGTTGGTTATATTTGCAGGCTTAAATTAGTTCCGGAATTTTAAAATGGTAGATTTTTAGAATTCCGTTGTTCATGTTTCAATCAACAAATCAAAAATTAACAAATAAAAATTAGAAAATGGCATTACAGTGCGGAATTGTGGGATTACCCAATGTTGGAAAATCAACTTTATTTAATTGTTTATCAAATGCAAAAGCGCAAGCAGCGAATTTTCCTTTTTGTACGATCGAGCCCAATGTAGGTGTGATCACAGTGCCGGATGAGCGCTTAGCAACGTTGGAGAAATTAGTTAATCCGGAGCGTGTAGTTCCTACAACGGTTGAGATCGTTGATATTGCCGGTTTGGTAAAAGGAGCCAGCAAAGGAGAAGGTTTGGGAAATAAATTTTTGGCAAATATCAGAGAAACAAATGCGATCATTCACGTATTGCGTTGCTTTGATGATGCGAATGTGGTACACGTGGATGGTTCTGTGAATCCTGTGCGCGATAAAGAGATCATTGATACTGAATTGCAATTGAAAGATCTGGAATCGGTTGATGCCAAACTGAAACGTGTTGAAAAGCAAGCTAAAACAGGAAATGATAAAGATGCAAAGAAAGCATATGACATTCTTTTGAGAATAAAAGAATTATTGGAGCAAGGACAATCGGCACGTGCCGCTAATTTGGCTCCGGAAGAAATGCCCTACGTGGCTGATATTCATTTGTTGACGATCAAACCTGTGTTGTATGTGTGTAATGTAGATGAAGCTTCTGTAAATACAGGAAATAAGTATGTGGATGCTGTAAGAGAAGCAGTGAAAAATGAAAATGCAGAAGTGCTGATCATTACAGCTGCTATGGAAGCTGAGATCGCTAGTTTGGATACATTCGAAGAACGTCAAATGTTTTTAAGTGAGATCGGCTTGCAAGAACCGGGCGTAAATAAATTGATCAAAGCCGCTTATAAATTACTTAACCTTCAAACTTATTTTACTGCAGGTGTGAAAGAAGTACGTGCATGGACCATTACCAAAGGAATGACAGCTCCACAAGCAGCCGGAGTAATTCATACCGATTTTGAAAAAGGATTTATCCGTGCAGAAGTGATCAAGTACAATGATTTTATTTCATTAGGTTCTGAAGCTGCATGTAAAGAAGCAGGTAAAATGGGCGTTGAAGGAAAAGAATATGTGGTGAATGATGGTGATCTAATGCATTTTAGATTTAACGTTTAATAGATCTGAGTATTGAGATTTTAGACATTAGATAGAATCTTACAATAAATGATTGGTGATATTTTAGAAACAGTTATTGGAATTTTATTTGAAACCTTACCGGATGTTATCTGGGAGGGAATTAGAAGGGTTGGTGTTTTGGTCCGTTTACCATTCATGAAAGAAAAAAGCTTTAGTAAAGTACTAAAGTTAAGTTGGAATGGGTCGATTGGGCTTGTTTTTTTGATAGCATTATCAATTGCAATTTGGCTATTGATCTCATAGTTAGTATAATTAATAAAATTTTGGATTAGGATATTTCTAAAATCTAATGTCTTATATCTAGATTCTAAAAAAAATATGGCAAAAGAAGTAAAATATACAGAAGACAGTATCCGGACGCTGGAATGGAATGAGCATATCCGTTTACGTCCGGGAATGTACATCGGTAAATTAGGTGATGGTTCATCACCCGATGATGGTATCTACATTCTATTAAAAGAAGTGTTGGATAACTGTATCGATGAATTTGTGATGGGAAATGGGAAGACCATTGAAGTGACGATCAAAGATAAAACAGTGCGTGTGCGCGATTATGGTCGTGGTATTCCATTAGGGAAAGTGGTGGATGTTGTTTCAAAGATCAACACCGGTGCTAAGTACGATTCAGAAGCATTTAAGAAATCAGTTGGTTTAAATGGTGTGGGTACTAAGGCAGTGAATGCTTTATCCAGCTATTTTAGTGTACAGGCATTCCGTGAAGGAAAAACTAAATCGGCTGAGTTTAATATCGGTAATTTAACGAAGGAATCGAAGATCGTTGATTCCGATGCGCGCCAAGGAACATTAGTGTCATTTATTCCGGATGAGAAAGTTTTTGGCAACTACCATTTTATTAATGAGTATGTAGAAAAGATGTTATGGAACTATGCTTATCTGAATACCGGATTAAGCATTGTTTACAACGGACAAAAATTCCAGTCGGAAAATGGATTACTCGACTTGTTAACACAGAATATCAGCGGTCCCATCTTATATCCAACCATTCATTTGAAAGGATATGATATTGAAGTGGCCATGACACATAGTAACCAGCAATATGGTGAAGAGTATTATTCTTTTGTGAATGGTCAGCATACAACACAAGGTGGAACGCATCAAGGTGCATTTCGTGAAGCAGTTGTAAAAACGATCCGTGATTTCTTTAAAAAAGATTTTGAAGCCGTAGATGTTCGTACATCGATCATTGCTGCTGTGAGTATAAAAGTGCAGGAGCCGGTTTTTGAATCGCAAACCAAAACAAAATTAGGTTCTCAGGAAGTTGGACCGAAAGGGCCATCTGTGAAAGCATTCATTGGTGATTTTTTAAAGACAGAGTTAGATAATTTCCTGCATAAAAATCCGGAAACAGCACAAGCGATCCTTCAAAAGATCCAGCAGAGTGAACGTGAACGTAAAGATCTGCAAGGGATCCAGAAGTTAGCACGCGATCGTGCTAAAAAAGCTAGTTTGCATAATAAAAAATTACGTGATTGCAGAACGCATTTAACTTCCAATGATGAACGAAAATTAGAAACAACTTTGTTTATCTGTGAGGGTGATTCAGCGAGTGGTTCTATCACCAAAACCCGTGATGTGAATACACAAGCTGTGTTTAGTTTAAAAGGTAAACCGTTGAATGCATTTGGATTGACCAAAAAGATCGTTTATGAAAATGAAGAGTTCAATCTTTTGCAATCGGCATTGAATATTGAAGATGGAATTGAAAATTTACGTTATAACAATATTGTGATCGCAACCGATGCCGATGTGGATGGTATGCATATCCGTTTGTTATTAATGACGTTCTTCTTACAATTTTTCCCTGATCTGGTGAAGAATGGTCACGTGTATATTCTTCAAACGCCATTGTTCCGTGTTCGTAATAAAAAAGAAACGATCTATTGTTATAGCGAAGAAGAACGAAGAGCAGCAATAGCAAAATTAGGTGTTAAACCGGAGATTACCCGATTCAAGGGATTGGGGGAGATCTCACCTGATGAATTCAAATTATTCATCGGTAAGGATATGCGTAAAGATCCTGTGATCATAGGTAAGGATAAGAATATTGTGGAGTTGTTGAGTTATTACATGGGTAAGAACACACAAGAACGCCAGGATTTTATTATCGAGAATCTGGTGGTAGAGAAAGATCTGGTAGAGGAATAGTAATTGAAATGATTAATTGATTTAAGAATTAGCGAAGCGATATGAGCAACGAAGAAAATATCAATGATGAATTAAATGGTGGCGAGGAATTGCATAACATTACCCATGTTTCGGGTATGTACCAAAACTGGTTTTTGGATTATGCATCCTATGTTATCTTAGAGCGCGCTGTTCCTTATGTGGAAGATGGCTTGAAGCCTGTTCAGCGAAGAATTCTGCATGCCATGGAAGAGTTAGATGACGGGCGTTACAATAAGGTAGCGAACATCATCGGACATACCATGAAATACCATCCACACGGTGATGCCAGTATTGGTGATGCCTTGGTACAATTGGGACAAAAAGATCTCTTGATCGATACGCAAGGTAACTGGGGGAATATTCTAACGGGAGATAGAGCAGCTGCACCGCGTTATATTGAAGCACGATTATCCAAATTTGCGTTGGATGTTGTTTTTAATCCGAAAACAACAACATGGTTGGCAAGTTATGATGGAAGGAATAAAGAGCCGGAAACACTTCCTGTAAAATTTCCATTGTTACTGGCACAAGGTGTAGAGGGTATTGCAGTTGGTTTGGCCTGTAAGATGTTGCCTCATAATTTTAATGAATTGATCGATGCTTCTATCGCAATTTTGAGAGGTAAACGTACGGATATTCTTCCCGATTTTCCTACAGCCGGTATGGCCGACTTTAGTAATTACAATAATGGATTAAGAGGAGGGAAGGTTCGTGTTCGTGCGAAGATTGCTCAGTTAGATAAGAAAACATTAGTTATTACAGAGATCCCTTTTGGTACGACAACAGGTTCTTTGATCGATACCATTATTTCTGCTAATGACAAAGGAAAGATCAAGATCAAGAAGGTGGAAGATAATACAGCTGAGAATGTAGAGATCGTGATCCACCTTGTTCCGGGTATCTCGCCTGATAAAACAATTGATGCTTTATATGCCTTCACTGACTGTGAAGTTTCAATATCTCCAAATGCTTGTATCATTGAAGATGACAAGCCAAAATTCATCGGTGTGAATGAGATCCTGAAGATCTCTACTCATCAAACCTTGGAATTGCTTCGAAGAGAGTTGGAGATCGAAAAAGGAGAATTGCAGGAATCGTATTTGTTTGCTTCCCTTGAAAAGATCTTTATCAAGGATGAGATGTATATCGACTTTAAAAATTATTCCGATAAAGAAACCTTATTCGGTTATTTAGATGGACGATTTGCGAAGTACAAAAAACAATTTATCCGTGCGATCACAAATGATGATTATGAGAAATTAACTCAAATTCCGATGATCCGTATCACCCGCTTCGATTCTAAGAAAGCGGATGAGAAGATGAAAGCATTGGAAGCACGTATCAATGAGATCGATCACCATTTGGCTAACTTGATCGATTATGCTGTGGAGTATTTCAAAAATCTAAAGAAGAAGTACGGTGTAGGTCGTGAGCGTAAAACGGAGATCAAATCGTTTGAAAATATTGTTGCTACCAGCGTGGTGGTTGCCAACGAAAAATTATACGTTAACCGTGAAGAAGGCTTTGCCGGATATGGCTTGAAGAAGGATGAGTTTGTGGCGGAATGTTCGGATATCGATGATATCATCGTATTCCTGAAAGACGGAACAATGAAAGTTTCTAAGGTAGCAGACAAAGCATTTGTTGGAAAAGACATGATCCATATTGCAGTATTCAAGAAAAATGATGAACGTACTGTTTACAACATGATCTATCGTGATGGTAAATCAGGAGCTGTATTCATGAAGCGATTCCCGGTAACGGGTGTTACACGCGATAAAGTGTATGATCTTACAAAAGGAACAAAAGGTTCGGAAGTGCTATATTTTACTGCTAATCCAAATGGAGAAGCGGAGATTGTGGAAGTACAGTTAAAACCTATGCCTGGTTTACGGAAAGTGCAATGGGATCTGAATTTTGCTGAATTAGCAGTGAAAGGAAGAAATTCCATGGGTAACGTGGTGACCAAATATGCAGTTCGTAAGATCTTATTGAAAGAAAAAGGTGTTTCTACACTTGGTGCAATCGATATTTATTTTGATGATACTGTTCAGCGTTTAAATTCCGATAAACGAGGAACATTCCTTGGCAGTTTTGGTCCTACCGACAGGATCCTTACTATCACACAAAGTGGTCATTATAAATTAACAGGATTCGATCTTTCGACTCATTTTGATGAGGACATGATCCTGATCGAGAAATTCAATCAGAATAAAGCGGTATCTGCTATTTATTTGGATGGAGAGAGTAAAACGTATTTTGTGAAGCGTTTTATGATCGAGCCAACCGATAAAAAAGTGTTATTTATTACTGAAACGCCTGGTTCGCGTATTGAGATCGTTACAACGGAAGCAACACCTGTGGTTGATGTGAAGTTCTGTAAAGTAAAAGATAAAGAAGTACCCGATGAGCGTATTGATCTGACTCAATTTATTGAGATCAAAGGATTAAAAGCAAAAGGGAATAAATTATCCTACGCAAAAGTGAAAGAGATCAATCTTTTACCTCCAGTGGAAGTGCCAATCGAGGAAGATGTGCTGGATGAGTTTGAAGAGAGTGGGATGTCACCTTTAGAGGCAATCAAAAGAGCGCAGGAGCCGAAGAAAGAAAAGCCGATCATTTCTATCGACCAGCAGTTGAATGCTGAGTTGAAGCTCCCTTCGGAAGAGAAGAAGAAAAAGAAAAAAGGGAAAGATGATGGAGGCGATCTGACTATTAATTTCGATTTCTAGATAAAAAAATAAAAAGTCCTGAACATTGTTCAGGACTTTTTTGTTCTTGCTAATTAGAAATAAAATGATTTACTTTAAGGTATATTAAATCATCCCCCAAATAATAAATACCCATCATGAATTTTAAGAATTTATTTTTTACAGTTGTAAGTGCTGTTATGCTTACATCGGTTGCATTCGCCCAAAATTTGAATGTGACGTTTCGTGCCCAGTTACAATATCCGGGTCAGACCTGTGCTAATATTTGCGGTTATGTCGATTCATTAGGAAATGAATATGCCCTGGTTGGTGCATCATTAGGAATGTCTATTGTGGATGTTACCAATCCGAATACTCCGGTGGAAGTATTGCAAATTCCCGGACCGGACAATCTTTGGAAAGAGATCAAAGTGCGTGGAAAATATGCCTACGTTACCAGCGAAGGTGGTAATGGTTTGCAAATTGTGAATTTGAGCAGCTTGCCAAATACAGCTGGAGTTGTATCACATTATTGGACCGGAGACGGAGCAATAGCCGGGCAGTTGAATACCATCCATGCGTTGCATATTGATAATAACTTTGTGTATCTGTATGGTAGTAATTTGTTCAATGGTGGTGCTGTTGTGGCTGATATTACAGATCCATGGAACCCGACTTATGTGGGTAAATACGAGAACTCCACATCTTCATACGTTCATGATGGATATGTAAGAAATGATACCTTGTATGCTGGGCATATCTATGACGGTTTTTATTCAGTAGTAGATTTTACAAATAAATCTAACCCTATTGAATTGGTTAGTCAGCAATTTACACCTACTCAGTTTACACACAATACTTGGTTGTCAACCGATAGTAAAACCTTATTTACAACTGATGAAAACGATGGATCATTTTTAACAGCTTATGACGTGAGTGATTTAGGGAATATCAATGAATTAGATCGTATTCAATCAAATCCAGGCTCTCAAGTAATTGTTCACAATACACATATCATTCAGGTAGGTGGGAATGATTATGCCGTTACTTCCTGGTATAAAGATGGATTTACTATAGTGGATGCTGATCGCCCGCACAATTTAATTCAAGTAGGTGATTATGATACTTATCCTGCCGGTAGTGGTGCCGGTTTTGAAGGTGACTGGGGAGTTTATCCATATTTACCTTCAGGAACAATTGTGGTCTCCAATATAGATGAAGGTTTATTTGTTTTTAGTCCGAATTATGTGCGTGCATGTTACTTAGAAGGTGTTGTAACTGACTCTATAACAGGCTTACCTATTTTTGATGCATTGGTAGAGATCTTAACTACTACTGCTACAGAACGGTCTAAATTATCAGGAGAATATGCTACGGGTATTCCTTCTCCGGGTGGCACCTATTCCGTTCGTTATTCAAAAGCGGGTTATGTAACAAAAGTACTTACCGGTATCGCATTAAGTGGTGGTGTCGTAAATATTCAAAATGTTCAGTTATCTCCAATTGCTTCTTTTGCACTTACAGGACAAGTTGTGGAACAAGGAACATCTACAGGCGTAGCGAATGCGAATGTACGTATAATGAGTTCGGTTTTTGATTTTCAAACAACTGCTGATGCTTCTGGGAATTTTACTTTCCCTGCTGTGTATGCCGATAACTATCAGCTAACTGCCGGTAAATGGGGATATGTGACCAATTGTTCGCAAACACAATCCATTAGTTCTTCTTCCGGAGCAATTACCATTGAATTGGAAAAAGGATATTATGATGATTTTACGTTCGATTTCGGTTGGACGGTGAATGGAACAGCAACAGTTGGTGCATGGGAAAGAGGTGAGCCTGTTGGTACAATGAATAATACGGTTCAATCGAATCCAGATGTGGATGATTCAACAGATTGCTTTGATCTTGCTTTTGTTACCGGAAATGGTGGTGGCACAGCAAGTGATAATGATGTGGACGGAGGCTATACACGTTTGGTCTCTCCCTATTTTGACTTAACATCATACACTACTCCTTATTTGGATTATACCCGTTGGTTCTATACAGGTGGAGGAAGCGGTAGCCCAAACGATTCATTAAATATCTATTTGAGTAATGCAGACACGACAGTAAGAATTGAGTTTGCAAATGTTGGGACAGCAAACAATTCAAATTGGATACACCGCACTTTTAATATTAGCTCATATATCCAACCTACTGATTCAATGCGAGTGATCGTTAGGACTGCTGATAATGCTCCAGGGCATTTAGTAGAAGCAGGGTTTGATAAGTTTATGATTTCAGAAGGGCCAACTGGTATCAATGATTTAACTTCTAGTGTTGGGACTGTAAGAGCCTTCCCGAATCCATTTACAGATGATATAACTATTGCTTATGATCTGCATTCAGAATTATCAGGTAATGCGATTTTATTTGTAGTAGATCTTTCAGGAAGAGTGGTTCAGCAGCAAGCTCTAACACAAGTTGCCGGTTCAATTAAACTGATGAATGAATTGAGTGAAGGTGCTTATTTTGTGAGAATACAAAATGGGACAGAGCAAACGAAACCGATAAAGATCATTAAGATCAAATAGAATTTATTTAGAACAAAAAAAGCGGGGCGATCAAATCGCCCCGCTTTTTTATTGTCTATTTCTAGAATTATTTTGTGAACTTAAATTCGGTTCTTCTGTTCAATTCATGTTCCAATTCCGAACAATCAACTCCATTTTTACAACGATTTTTTATTTGTGTTTCTCCAAATCCTTTTGCTCCTAATCGTGAAGCAGCGATTCCCTTAGATGTAAGGTAATTTAAAACTGTTTGAGAGCGTTTGCCTGACAAGGTCAGATTGTAATTATCATCCCCGGTAGCATCGGTATGACTTTCTATTGCCAATTTCAATCCCATGTTTTGATTCATTGCATTAACAATCTGGTCGAGGATGATCATTGATTTCTCGTCTATCTCAGCTGAATTAGGAGCGTAATAGATATCTCCGATCACAGTAAGTTGTTTGTCGGATGATTTGCCGAAATTACGGATCTTAAGTTCCGTGTCTTCTACTTCTTCTTTTGCTAATACATATAATTCTGCAGGAAGGATCTTATATACAAATGCATTCCCGGAACGTTCCAATGTTTTTACAATTGTTCCATCTACTTTTGCCAAATGGATCAATTGATCTTTTAATTGCGCATCGTCTTCTGCAGGAATGCTGATCAAATAGTTCTCTTCAGCACTTAAGTTTTTAAATGTAAAGTCACCATAACTATTGGTCACCGTAATTTGTATGATACTATCATTTCCGTTCTTAAGAACGACCTTTTTGTTTTTTAAGGGAATGTTTTTCTCTTTTCCGGTTAATAATTTACCACTATACTCCATTACCAGTACAGAATCAATTCCTGCTGCCACTCCGCAGTTCCCAGAGCTATTGCGTTGAATGGATATGATAATTGGATTAGCTGTTAGCACTTCTCTTGCTTTGGTCTTTCTATTATAAAATTCCACTTTAATATCATCCAACATGAAATTTTCTCCTGGTTGTAGTTTGGTTGCATAATTAAAGCTGGAGTCATTTAAGCCTAAAGTTGTATTTGCAATTTTCTCTATGTTGGTAGGATTTCTTCTACCATCCATTTTCGGTAAAACGAAATTGTATGATAAGATCTTTATATCAACTTGTGGATTAGAATTGATAATGGTGAAAGTCGGGTAGCGAAGAATTTCTTTCACAGAAGCCGATTCTCCACTTTTATAGCATGAAAATTTTAATACTAGATCGTCTTTCGCTTGAGATGTTTTTTCATCACATTTCTTCTTTGCTTTGTCATTCATGTACAAAGTTGTGGTTGGAGCCACTTGATCCTCATATTGCTGTGTTTTCTTGTTAAAAACAGAAACATTCACATTTTGGATCATTACTTTTTCTGCACGTTTAAAGTTTCTTAATAACTCTTCACGTATTCTATCGGTAATAAGCGATGAATTAGCTTTAAATGTATACGTTTTACCTTTCTTTACTTGAATGGCAAGTTCCCAGCTTTTCACATTAATGTTCGCATTTCCATTCCCAAGAATCTGTATGGCTTTTGTTTTTTCGATAGCCTTGATCGTAAGGGAGTCGTTATTTCCATAGCAGCCAAATTGTGTTTTTAGCTCATTGTTTTGAGCATTCGCTACTATTGTCAATAAAAATGCAATAATGAATAAAGAATATTTTTTCATGATATCTAATTGTTTGATCAAAGCTAGTAAAAATTAAGATGCTGTTAAAAAAAAACAGGACCGTAAGGATCCTGTTTTTTAAATAATGATGAAATGTATTATTTCAATAGTTTTTTTAACTCGTTCTCCAATCCCGGTCCTCTCAATTGTTCTCCTTTTGCAACAATGATCCCGTCACCATTGAGAAGGAAACCTGCCGGAATTGAATTTACTCCGTATTGAGCAGCACCTTTTGATCCCCATCCACCTAAGTCACTTACATGATTTTCCCAAACCAATCCGTCTTTTGCGATAGCATTCACCCAAGCATCTTTATTTTGATCTAAGGAAACACTGAAAACGGTAAAGCCTTTTGCTCCTTTAAATTTAGAATCCTTGTATTTGTTATAAGTTGCAACAACATTTGGATTTTCTCTACGGCAAGGACCACACCAGGAAGCCCAAAAGTCGATCAATACCACTTTCCCTTTCAATGAAGATAAAGCTAAAGGTGTTCCCTGAGGAGTGTTGTATTTCAGGTCAGGTGCTTTATTGCCTATTTGAGTGCCTTCCACAGCACCTGATTGCGTTTTGTTATCAGATTTAATAAAGCCGAATGCTAATACAGAAACGGCAGCTACAGTAAGTAGGATGTTAATTTTTTTCATAGTCCGAAGTTACAATTTTTTCTACTTCCTTACAATTTGTGCGCCAAGTTTTTGTAAGCGCACGTCAATATGCTGATAACCTCTGTCTATTTGTTCAATATTGTGTATTGTGCTTTTCCCGTTAGCCGATAAAGCTGCGATCAATAGTGAAACACCCGCACGGATATCCGGAGATGTCATGGATATTCCTTTTAACTGATGTTCACGGTTCAAGCCGATAACTGTTGCTCTGTGAGGGTCACACAAAATGATCTGAGCACCCATATCGATCAACTTATCAACGAAGAATAAGCGGCTTTCAAACATTTTCTGGTGGATCAAAACCGTTCCTTTAGCTTGTGTAGCAACTACCAGGACAATACTTAATAGATCGGGTGTGAAGCCCGGCCAAATAGCATCGGCAATAGTTAGGATGGAACCATCAATAAACGTGTCAATTTCATATTTTTCCTGTTCAGGAATAAAAAGGTCATCGCCTCTGCGCTCCATTTTTATCCCTAATCGTTGGAAGGTACTTGGAATAATACCTAGTTCATCATAAGCAACATTCTTGATCGTGATCTCCGATTGTGTCATGGCTGCCAAGCCGATAAAACTTCCTATTTCGATCATGTCCGGAAGCATGCGATGCGTGCATCCATGCATTTTCTCAACTCCTTCGATTGTTAGTAGGTTGGATCCAATTCCGGTGATCTTTGCACCCATGCTGTTCAGCATTTTGCAAAGCTGTTGAATGTAGGGCTCACAAGCGGCATTGAAAATGGTTGTTTTGCCTTCGGCCAATACAGCAGCCATGATAATATTCGCAGTTCCCGTAACTGATGCTTCATCTAAAAGCATGTAACATCCTTTTAGATTGCTGGCTTCTACTTTATAAAAATCATTTTCATCATCATAGATGAATTTTGCACCTAAGTTTTGAAATCCTATGAAGTGAGTGTCCAAGCGTCTACGACCAATTTTGTCGCCCCCCGGACGTGGAATATATCCTTTGCCAAAACGTGAAAGAAGTGGACCTACGATCATGATGGATCCACGTAAGCTGCCACCTTTTTTCTTGAACTCAGCAGAGTTCAGATAATCCACATTTACATCATCCGCTTGAAAAGTATATTCTTCATGCCCTGTCTTTTCGATCTTTACCCCCAGATCTCTTAAAAGGTCGATCAGTTTGTTGACATCAACAATGTCGGGTATATTTTGAATGACAACTTTTTCGGGAGTTAATAATACGGCACATAAAATTTGTAGGGCTTCATTTTTTGCACCTTGTGGTATGATTTCGCCTTTTAGCTTTTTACCACCAATGATCTCGAATACACTCATTGCTTTTAGTTTAAGTTTAGTAATTACGAAGTAAGTCCTAAAAAAGCTAAAAAAAGAGTAGTGGATTCAGATTTTACGAACGAAGGATTGTTAATAGCGTTGTTTACTCTACCCGGACTGAAAGTGTGTGGTATTGCTTGATACAATTTTGCGAGTCAAGCTCCGAAACATTAATGTTGCCTGGATTATTTCCCCAATCCAATATCAAGGTGTTGCTATTGTCATTTTTGATCACTTTACAATCGCTCGGAAACGACCAGAGAAGGGTGGATGTAGTATTTTCTGGTGCAACAGTAAACTGAACATTTTTTTCTTCTCTTTTTAATGTTTGCGGACCATTAATGGAAGGACGTTTGATCAATCCAAAATCATAAGCCGTAAATAGTGTGGAGTTGTAGTTCTTATCTTTAGAAAAGAAACCTCTTTTGCCTCCCTGATATTTACATTTTCCCGGATCAACCAGCAAGGCATGAGAAAGTTTATTGACCCTATAAAAAACGATCGCTTCTTTATGATTGTTCGTTGCATATGAATTTCGTTGTATGTCTTTTACATTCACATATTGGTTGATCGTTTCTGTTGGCTGAGTGCCGATGTGATGCAAATTGCTCCATTGTTTTAATAGCTCGGTTCCATTTCGCTTGTTTACTACCCAGTCGCTGTTGCCCTGATAAATGATCATACGTGGATAGTTGCCATTAAATCCGGGGTTTTGTTTGCGAACAATGTTACCCCATTTTTCTGCTGATTTTACTCTCCATCCCAGTAATGCCATCATTGCACTTACATACCCATTCCCCGATTTGTAGGCTCCACCGGCAAAAATAGCACCTGCATTAAAGGTCTCCGGGTAGTCGGCCATCATGATCACACTCATGGCTGCACCGGCAGAAAGACCTGTAATAAATACTTTTGATGAATCGATCCTGTTATGGCTTTGCATATAATCTACCATTTTTTTAATGGAATAATTTTCTCCTCTGTTCTTATTGGTATGTTTTCGTTTATACCACTTAAAACATTTTTCAGGATTATTAAAGAAACGTTGTTGGGGGTATAAAACATAAAAGCCTTGTTCGTCAGCAAGTTTATTCCAACCTGTTTGTGCTGCAACAGAGGAAGCGCATTGCAGACAGCCATGTAAAACAACTACCATAGGTTGTGCTTTAGTTTTGTCAATGTTGGCCGGCTCGTAGTAAAACATTTTGAGATGGCCTTTGTTTTTTCCAAAACGTTTCACTCGTTTAAGTTCCTGTGATTGAGAAAAAAAAGGAAATTGTAATAGAAATAGAAACAGTAATAATTTGTTTGTAAGAAACATTAGTTAGGATATTGTATTTTTATGATTTTCTCTGTTAATGTTCTTTCATTTGTTTTAATAACAAGTGTATAAAAGCCATTTGGATAATTTCTTAAGTCGAGATAACTTAAATTTTCAATTTTATTAATTGTTTTTTCGCCTAAAGAGTTGAAAAGTTCAAGTTCTTGAATTGTTTCATTTGGAAGATTAATACTTATAAAATTTTCGGTTGGATTAGGAAATACAATTACTTGCGGGTTTTCAGGAGGAATTTGAGTGAAAAAATGACTAATCCCATAGCTTTCGATTTTAAGGGTATTAGCGCATGTATCATTAGCAGTAATTTTAACCCAACCTAAAAATTCTTGATTGTATTTTCTTAATTTTAGACCTACATATTTATCATGCAGGTTGTTCCATTCCATATTTGAAAAAGAATTAATCGAATCGCCAAAAAAGGAACTGTAATTAGTGAAAAATCCTTTTTGTTTCCAAATACTATTTGTACAAATAGAATCAATGGAATTCAATGTGTCGGCTATTAAATTGTTTGATGGATTTACAGAAATCATATTTTGATTTTCACCCTCTATGTAAGAATAACCATACGATCCCATGGTGTAATATCTGTAGTAGCAGGTTAAAATAAAGTCGTTTTGTCCATCATTATTAAGATCTAAATGAAATTTCGCAGGAGGATTATAACAGCATGAGGAAATCGTTGTATCAGGGATAATGTCAAAATACAAGGATGAAACTGTTGTATTTACAGTTAAGCATGAATTTTGTGCTATTGCAAAAGGGTAGAATTGAAAAAAAAATAAGATGCTTAAAATATTCCTTTTACACATTTCAAATGTATTTATGCATCTAATTTACAGATAAATTATTCAAAATCTTTGTACAAGAGATATTTTTTACGCATCATCTTAAATTTTTTGATGCCTTCTGTCCATGTTGCCCTTATTTGTTCTTCAGTTTTTCCTTCTTTGATCTGATGTTGCAGACTTGCATTTCCTGCATGGTAATTAAAGTTTTGATCAAAAAAAGTGGCTTTATCTGGTGTATTTTGATAAGTGCCCATTAGCCAATACAAGTAGATCTTTTTAGAATTTTTAATATACTCGGCACCAAAATCGGATAAGTTAAATCCTTTGCATATTTGTCCTTTGTATTTGGGTTCCATCGCTCCGGGTTTGGGTTGAGGAGTAAATGTATAATTGCTTTTTTCCAAAGTGGGATGTCCGATCACTTGAAAGGGAAAGTCGGTTCCTCTGCCAACAGAAACAACAGTGCCTTCAAATAAACCTAAACTTGGATAAAGATAAACTGATGCCATATTTGGAAGATTGGGTGATGGCTTAATTGGGAGTTCATATAGGTCGGAATGTTCATAGTTTTCCAATTTGATCACTTTAAGATCACATTTAACGGCATTCTTTAACCAGTTTTCTCCGTTGATCATTTGAGCATATTCTCCAATGGTCATTCCGTAGACCAAAGGTACATTGTGCATTCCCAAGAAGGAACGATACTGATCCTCCAGAACAGGCCCATCAATGTAATATCCATTTGGATTTGGACGATCCAGCACGATCACTGTTTTTTTATTTTCAGCGCAGGCTTCCATTACATAATGTAAAGTAGAGATGTACGTATAGAAACGAACGCCAACATCCTGAATATCGAAAATGACCACATCCACATCTTTTAATTGATCAGCGGAAGGTTTTTTATTTTTACCATACAAGGAAATAATATTCAGTCCTGTTTTTTTGTCTTTTTCAGAATTCACTTTTTCTCCTGCATCCACCAATCCTCTGAAACCATGTTCCGGACAGAATACTTTTTTGATGTTAACACCCAAAGCTAGTAAGCTATCGACAAGGTGTGTCTTTTTAATTGTAGAGGATTGATTGGCTACAATTGCAACTGATTTGCCTTTTAACAGAGGCAAATACTCGCTGGTTCTATCGGCACCTACTTTTATATCATTACTTGTTTTTACGGTATTGTCAATTTGAATGATACCTTGTCCAAATAGCTGTGTATTGATAAAAAGTATGATCAGGAGATATGATAGTTTATTAATAGCCATCTTACGTTCTAAAATAGTATTTTTGTGAATAATTCAATTCAACACCAAAGCTACTAAATTTTGAATATAGAACGCTTTATTGCTAAACGAATCATTCGAGGTACGGAAGGTGCCAATCAATTATCGCGCCCAATTGTTAAAATTTCGGTGTTGGGAATTGCATTGGGAATGGCTGTTATGATACTTTCTGTGGCAGTGGTTACAGGTTTTCAAAAAGAGGTAAGGAATAAGTTAATAGGCTTTGATGCACATATTCGCATAACGAATTATGACAATAATGTAAGTGATGAACCATTGCCCATCAGTAATCAGCAAAGTTTTTTAGATGCTTTAAAAGAGAATCCCGGTATTGAGCATATTCAGGAATATGCTTTGAAAAGTGGAGTAGTGAAAACCAAAGATGATAATGAAGGTGTTTTGATAAAAGGGATCGGGAAGGATTATGATTGGTCGTTCATTCAATCGAATATCAAAGAAGGAACTATTTTTAGTGTTAGTGATACCGGACTTTCGAGAAGCGTGGTTGTTTCCCGCTCATTGGCTGATCGATTGGGCTTGAAGTTGAACGAAAAAATGGTGATGTACTTTTTGACAAAAAAGACAGATAGTACATACACACATTGTGAACAAAGGGCGAAAGTTTTTTATGTGTCAGGAATATATGAGACCGGATTTGAGGAAATTGATCAGAAGCTGGTGCTAGTTGATATTGGTCAGGTGCAGAAGTTAAATTATTGGGAAAAAGATCAGATCGCAGGATTTGAGATCACCATCCATGATTATTCACAGTTAGAAGCTTTGGGAGAAGAAGTAAATGTAATGATCGGCCAAGGTTTGGTTGCTCAAACAGTGAAAGAGACCAATCCAACGATCTTTTCATGGCTGGATCTGATGGATATCAATGCCTGGATCATATTAGTGCTGATGGTAATTGTTGCCGGTATCAATATGGTTTCGGCCTTGTTGATCCTTATTTTGGAAAGAACAAATATGATCGGAATATTAAAAGCAATGGGAGCAGGAAATGGAGCTATTCAAAAAATATTTTTGTACAATGCTGCCTATTTGATCGGTAAAGGTTTGTTGTGGGGAAATGTGTTGGGAGTTGGAATTGCCCTTTTTCAGTATTATACAGGTGTTTTTACATTGGATGCCAAAACCTATTATATTTCTCAGATCCCAATTAACCTAGACATTTTATCCATTTTCCTTTTAAATATAGGAACATTGATATGTTGTATATTCATGTTGATCGTTCCTAGCTTTATTGTTTCTAAAATTACTCCGGTAAAAGCAATTCGTTACAGTTAATGATCAAGGTTGAAAAGAGACATACGTTTGCCGGGCATAGTGCTGCTGTATATGCTCTTGAGCAAAGTGTGGAGCCGCATCTTTTTTATTCGGGTAGTGGAGACAAATTCATTGCACAATGGAATTTAGAAACGATGCAGGCAGAAAAATTTGCTGCTCAATTACCTTCTATCATCTACACCATTTGTTTTGTAAAAGAAAAAAATATTTTACTGATAGGAACTGCTGCAGGAAGTATTCATGTGATCGATCTTTCTAAAAAAGAAGAAATAAAAATATTACAACATCATACCGAAGCGGTCTATAATATTCATTACCATTTTGAAAGCGGTTTATTTTATTCCGTTGCCGGTGATGGTAATTTTGCAGTTTGTTCTTTAGAAAGTTTTTCTTTGTTAAAGATCAAAAAGATCGCAGCAGCAAAGGTTCGGGGAATAACTATTAATAACGTTGATAATAGTATCGCTATTGCTAACAGCGATGGTTTTATACGAATATTTGATCTGGTGTCAATGGAACAAAAGGTAGAATTTGAAGCACACAAAATGGCTGCTAATTGTGTTCGGTTTTCTCCTGATGGGCGTTTTTTATTGTCGGGTGGGCGGGATGCTCATTTGAATGTTTGGGATGTGAAGGGCAATTACAGTTTATTGCAATCTATCCCCGCTCATAATTTTGCAATTTATGATATCGTGTATGCTCCAGATGGAAAATTATTTGCAACTGCCAGTAGAGATAAAACATTGAAAATATGGGATTCACAAACGTTTGGGCTGTTGTTGCGGGTGAATAAGGAGAAGCAAGATGGACATGTGAACTCCGTGAATAAACTCTTATGGACCAAAAATCCTGAATTTTTGATATCAACAGGAGATGATCGCTCGATCATGGTATGGGAAGTGTCAGCGGGACAATCGTAACCAACCTAGCGGTTTTCTTCTTTCTCCCACAAAATAATTGTTCCCTTTTTTTACGATCTTATAATGTTCACGCGGAGTCATATAGATGTTTTGCTGAATGATCTCTATTTCTTCGTTGTTAACTCTCGTAACAATCGCTACATGGCCATATTCGCCATCAAATACAAGAATGTCATTTGTTTGAGGAGGGACGTTTCCTCCATTCGAGAATTGCAGCAGATCACGTTCTTTATTCAATTGGCCTTGTTTCAGATCTTTTTTGAAAAAATCTTTTGCGTGACCAAATCCATTGGGCATTGTGTGTTGTAAGTGATCATGATAATATCGTTTGATGTATTCAACACATTGCCATTTTTTGCCGTAATAAAAGCTGGAGTCTTTGTTGTAATGTTTTCCATGACTTTTTCCATAAAGCGTTCCATTGTTATATACCACTATTCCATTGTAGGAGTCGATGGAATCACCTACAGTGAATGAATGTGTAATAGCATGCAGAGGATAGCGTTCTCTGAGAAAGAAAAAGTAGATGATTGTTGCAATTAGAATGATGATGCTAAATGAAAGCAGGATCTTTTTTCTCATTTATTGCTGACATTTGCAGTAAGGTGAAAAGTGCACTTTCGTTTTTGGTAACAGTGCTTGGATCCTGTTTTGTTCAGCGTCAGGAATGAGGATCACTCTCAGGTCGAGCACTTTTAAGTTTTTCAGGTCTTTTAGCTCATTCGGAAAGTTCTCAATATTATTACTCCATAGATCGAGATACTTTAGTTTTGACAACTTGCCGATCTGGTAAGGAATAACAGCTAGTTCGTTTTGGTTGGCATTCAAATAATAGAGGTTTTCTAATTCTCCTATTTGGATAGGCAATGCTTCCAGACTGTTTTTGGAGATAGAGAAGTATTGTAGGTTTTTAAGTTCAACAATTTCAGCAGGTATTTCTTTAATATCATTTTTGCTTAGATCCAGATATTGAAGGTTTTTAAATTTTAGGATCTCGGCAGGGAATACTTTTAGTTTCTTTTTTCTTAGTTCCAATTTGATAACCTTTTCCGGATTCTTCAAGGCTTCTTCCAAACTGGTAAAGGCTTGCATGGTGTCAAGGGTCAATGAATCGTAAAGTGGCGTTTGAGCCATTAACGATTTGTTGACTGAAAGTATCAGTAATAAAAATGCTATTTTAAATGCTGTTTTCATTTAGACAATGCTTGAATCGCGTTTTCTTTGTCTTTTGATAACTGTTCCTTTAATTGTTCCAGTCCATTGAACTTCACTTCATCTCTCAGACGCTCAATAAAAATAATAGTTGCGTCAACACCATAAATTTCTTTGTCGAAGTTGAAAATATTTACCTCAATGCTTCTACCTTTTCCTTCAACAGTTGGATTGTTTCCAATGTTTAGCATTCCTCCAAATACTTTTCCATCGTGAATAACATTTACAGCATAGACGCCATCCGCAGGGATGATCTTGTATTTGTCATTGATGTCAATATTGGCAGTAGGATAACCAATGGTGCGTCCCAACTTTTTACCACCGACCACTTTGCCGGTAATGCTAAAATTATGCCCTAGATAATTATTTGCTGTTTTAACATCACCTGATAAGAGTGCATTTCTGATCTTCGTAGAGCTGATCTCGATGGAGTCAATATCTTTTGCAGGGATCTCTTCTACATCGAATCCATAGAGTGGTCCATACTCTTTTAAATGTTCAAATGATCCTTCACGGTTACGTCCGAAATGGTGGTTGTAGCCGATCACGAGACGTTTGGTTTGGATCGTGTTGACCAAAATATTTCTAACAAACTCAACAGATGTTAAACGGGAAAATTCTTTCGTAAATGGATAAATGATCAGATGGTCGATCCCGTATTGTTCTAAAAGATCGATCTTTTCCTGCTGTGTATTAAGCATTTTAAGCTCATTATCATCAGGAAAAAGTACCATTCGTGGATGAGGGTAGAAGGTAAGGAGCACCGTTTCCCCGCTTTCTGCTTTCGCTATTTCTTTTAGTCTGGAAATGATCTTTTGGTGTCCCAGATGAACGCCATCAAATGTTCCGGTAGTAACTACAGGATTTGGAATACTTTTAAAATCTTCAATGTTCGTGTATACTTTCACGCTTAGCAAATAATTGTGCTAATTTACTATCATTTTATCAATGTTTTATAACTTCGCATTTAATTATTTGAGCAAAAACAGTTGAAAATCCTCATTCGCCAGTCTTTATTCCTAGTGCTTTTCTGGTTTATTGTCTTTTTGACATGCCGGCTTAGCTTTTATTTATGCGTCATTCCTCTGCTGGATGATGTTTCATTCGGACTGATTATCCAATCTTTATATAAAGGATTGCGATTGGATCTTTCAATGATAGGTTATCTTATCTCATTACCTCTTCTATTGTTTACAGCTTTTTATTTTACTAAAAAGCAGCTGTTTATACGGTTAGCCAATCTGATCAATTATTTATTCATTCTTATTTATGTATTAGCAGCTGTTGGCGAAGCTTGTTTGTACCGTGAATGGAAATCAAAATTGAGCATGCAGGCATTACAACATTTCATGCATCCTTCCGAAGTGTTTAAAACAACTTCCTGGGGATTAACGGTATTATTTTTCGGATTGTCGATCTTGTTGGCTTATGTTTTTATAAAGTTGTACAACCGTAAAGTTGCTGTTGTTAAGGGTGTTTTGAGTGAAACAGACACTTTCATTGCGAAGCTAGGAAAAGGGCTTTTGTATTTTGTGGTGATTATTGTTTTTGCCGGACTTAGCATTCGTGGCGGTGTGCAGCAGATCCCTATTCAAAGTAGCGATGCCTTTTTTTGTACTTCGCCAATTGCCAATGACGCAGCCGTAAATCCACTATGGAACATTGCATTTAGTATTGTTGATTATGAGAATCATTTTAAAGAAAATCCGTTTAAAGATTTTTCGCAAGCGGATGCAGATAAGATTGTGAGTGATCTTTATAAAGTAGAAAAAGATTCTACTATCCAGTTTTTAGATAATACACGGCCGAACATCGTATTCATTATCATGGAAAGCTGGAGTGCCTATGTTTCTAAAAAATTTGGTGGCGATGATTTTGCTCCATTTATTGATAGTATTGCCAATGAAGGTATTGCATTTACGAAGATCTATCCGCCAGCTTATGTTTCCGATCAGGGAATTCCGGCTGTATTAAGCGGTTATCCTGCTGTATCCAGAATTAGTATCATTAATCAAAGTTCTAAATCCATGAAACTGAATTGTATCAATCAGGATCTAAAAAAACATGGTTATGAGAGTGGATTTATCTTTGGAGGCGATCTTAACTACGGAAACATTAAGAGTTATATTTTTAATAAAGAGTTTGATGTAGTAAAGGAAGAAAAAGATATTGATGGATCTTTAACAAGAGGTAAGTTGGGTATTCAGGATGAGGATATGCAAAAGGTGTATTTGAATTATTTGAATCAGGCGAAACAGCCATTTTTATATTCCTGGTTTACGTTAAGCTCTCACATGCCATATGATTTTAAGGGAGAGAAAAAGGCGCTTGTTCCGCATAAAGAGAACGACTATATCAATAGTGTCGTTTATGCAGACAATTCCTTCCGGAACTTTTTTAAAGAAGCAAGCCAGCAAGCATGGTATAAAAACACCTTGTTTGTTATTGTAGCCGATCACAGTCATGCCACTCACAAAGATTTTAGTGTTTATGATGCAGAGTATCATCGCATACCTCTTTTGTTTTTTGGTGATGTAATTAAAAAAGAATGGAGAGGAAAAACGGTTGAGGCCGTGTTTTCTCAAATGGATATTCCTGCTACACTTTTGAATCAAATGGGATTTAAACAGGAGGCGTCACAGTATAAATGGAGTAAGGATATGTTCAATCCTAATTCAAAACATTTTGCGTACTTCTGCAGTTTTGCCGGAGGAGGTATGGTGGTAGATAGCGGATCAGTTGGCTATCAGCATGGTTTAGATGAACTTGTCGTGAATAGAGCTTCAAATTCCAGATTAGCAGATAGTTTAAAGCAGCTAGGGAAAGCTTATCAGCAATCGATTTATGAAGACTATAGATTAAAATAGTTCGATCCGAGATTATTTTTTACCAGCACTCTTTTTCGCCTCTTTTTCTTTTTTCTTAAAATAATTACGAAGCAGAATGTTGTGCTTTAGAGCTTCCATGTTATCATCAAAGCCTTTTGTTCCGCTTTCAATATTTTGCATGCTCTTGTTTAAGTTGTTGACGAACATCGTATCCATCAACACTGTGCCAATGGCTCCTTCGCCTTTTTTGATCTTGGAAGTTACATAATGCAGATCACCGGTAACTAAGGCTAATGAATCCGATATCAGTTCAATGTTAACAATGCTTTGATGCAGTTTGGATGAAAAAGCAGTGTCTGTTACCAATGCACCAATAGTTCCTTTTCCTTCTCGAACATGCTTTACAATGCGGTTGAGATCACCGGTGATCAATGCTGTTCGCTCTCCTGTTACTTTAATATTTACGATTGCTTGCTTTACATTTTCGGCAACAATTGTATCCATTAAGATGCTCCAAAGACTATTCGGGCTATTTAGTTTTTGAACGATCAGTTTAATTTCTTCAGTAATTTCTTTTACATTTTCATTGGTGATGTTAAGTGTACGCATCATATCATCGGTCCCGATCGGGTTACGTGAAAGTAGCATGTCTCCATCTTCTACACCCTCTGCCGGACCATCAGTTGGAATAATATTGACAAGTTTGTTTCCCATTAGTCCATCTGTTCCCACAATCGCTACTGCATTTTTCTTGATGAATTCCTGTACTTTATCTTCTATGATCATGGTAACACTCACTGTTGTGTCATTGATGATCTCTACACTTTCAACCGTTCCAATATCAATCCCTGTGAAGCGAACATTGTTTCCAGCCATTAAACCATTTACATTGTAAAATTGTGCTTTCAGAGTAAATGTGGAGCCAAATAAATTCTGTTTGGAGCCTATCAGGTAGAGTGCCACTATTAATAAGGCTGTTCCTATAAGTACAAATAAGCCTACACGAATATTTTTAGATGTTTCTATTGCCATTTTTATTATTCAAAAAATTGTTTCACTTTACTATCTGTTGATCGTTCCAGTTCTTCGTATGTTCCTGTTGCGTAGCAGGTGCCATCAATAAGCATAACAACTCTATTTGCAGTTATTTTCACACAGTTAAGATCATGCGAAATGATAATAGAGGAGATGTTGTATTTTTTTTGCATGTCTACCATTAAATTACTTATCTCTTTTCCTGTGATCGGATCAAGTCCTGTAGTCGGTTCATCGTATAGGATGATCTCCGGCTTAAGAATGAGTGTGCGGGCGAGTGCAATCCGTTTTCGCATACCACCTGATAATTCGGATGGCATCATGTCAACCGTATGAGGAAGTCCCACATTGCGTAGTACTTCCATCACCAACTCATTTACTTCTTCCTTGCTAGTATGTATCCAATGCCGTCTGAGTGGAAACTCCAGATTTTCTCTGACTGTCATCGAATCATATAATGCATTGCTTTGGAATAAGAAACCAACTTTTACACGCATTTCATCCAGTTGAGTGGTGTTCAGGTCGGGTACATTATCTCCTAATACGTTGATAGATCCTTGATCCGGTTGTATCAGGCCGATAATACATTTAATTAGCACTGATTTTCCTGATCCTGATTTGCCTAATACAACTACATTTTCTCCTTTTTTTAGATCGAAATCAAAACCATTCAAAACCTTATTATCTCCAAATGATTTGTAGAGATTACGAATGGAGATAACCGTTTCGGGATCTGTAGTAGCGATATGTTCTTTCTGATCTTTCATTAATTCAGATTAAAAATATCGGTTATTTGAACTGCAATAAGGTCGATAATAAATACGAGTAAGGATGAAATAACAACAGCTGAATTAGCCGATTGTCCAACCCCTTCGGTGCCCTTGTTTGAATTAAATCCTTTATAGCAACCAATAATTCCTATCGCAAAACCAAAGAAGAATGTTTTGATGATGGATGGCATCACATCGCCATAAACAAGTGTGTCAAATACTTGATTCCAGTATAAATCCCAGCTTACTACACCTCTGATGTTGGCACCTAAGTAGCCACCATAAAGAGAAACGGTATCCGCCAATACTGCAAGAAGCGGTATCATAAGCGTAGTGCCCATTACACGTGTTACTACAAGGAATTTATAGGGATTGGTGCCAGAAACATCCATGGCATCGATCTGTTCGGTGACTTTCATGGAGCCTAATTCGGCACCAATGCCGGAACCTATTTTGCCTGCGCAGATAAGAGCGGTAATAACAGGAGCAATTTCGCGGACAAGTGAAACCGATACCATTTTAGGTAACCATGCTTCTGCACCAAATTCAACTAAAGTTGGGCGCGATTGGATCGTGATCACCAAGCCCATGATGAAGGCGGTGATTGCAACAAGTGGTAGGGATTTGTTTCCGATGTAAAAACACTGACGAAGAAATTCATTGAACTCAAAGCGGGGTTTGAATAGTTCTGTGAAGAACCTTCCCGTAAAGCGGGCGATCAATCCGATTTCTATGAATAGCTTTTTCATGTTTTTTACGATGCTAAAATCGTATCCTTTTTATCAATAAATCATGGTATTGGTCATGCAAAATACTGATAATAATCATAATGGGATATATTAAGCCGAAATTAGCTGTTCCATTAAATAAAGATCCAAGCCCGGAGTCCAATGATCTTTCTCTATTGATATTGTTTTGTAGCCCAGTTTTTCAAAAAAGGCATATGCAAATTGGGATGTTCTGACAATTAACTTATTGATCGTTTTGTCGGTTTTAAGAAGCTGAATGATCTGTTCTGTCACTTTCTTGCCAATTCCGGAGTTTTGGAATTCAGGGTGTAAGAATATCCAATTGATCCTTCCTGATGCATCACTTTTTCTGATCTCGTAACCGACTCCACCGATGACCTTGTTATTTTGTTCGACAACAAAATAGGTATTAGCATGAGTGGTTTTTAGGTAATCCAAGAATTCGTCCAATTCATGTTGAGCAAAATACTTAGGGGTATTCAGAAGAAATACCTGAGTAAGGGCATCAGTATCAGTAGTTTTGTAAGGACGAATGAGCATAATTAACGCATTTTAAACAGTCTTTTCCGGCTTTTTAATAGTTGTTGTTTCAATAAGTCCTCAAATGTATGATTTTTATCAGTTTTGACGCCTGTTTTTGAGTGTTTGTCGAGCAAATCAAGCCTGTTCAAATTAACTGTAAATTGTTAATCAATTTTTTTCTCTTTATAGTATAAATTGTTACTTTTGCACTCGATTTTTAAATATACACTAATTTATACTATATAAAAATGTCACAAACAACCGGTAAAATTGCACAAGTAATTGGTCCCGTAATTGACGTAAGCTTTGAGGGCGGAGCCAAATTACCAAACATCTTGGATGCATTAGAAGTAGTAAAACCTAATGGTCAGAAAGTAATCCTAGAAACTCAACAACACATTGGTGAAGATACAGTTCGTACGATCGCAATGGACTCATCTGACGGGTTATTCCGTGGGATGCCGGTTATTGCTACAGGTGCTGGTATTACTATGCCAACAGGTGACCAGGTAAAAGGTCGTTTGTTCAACGTTGTTGGTGAAGCAATTGATGGTATTCAGCAAGTAAGTAAAGAAGGTGGTTATACGATCCACCGTATGCCTCCTAAATATGAGGAACTTTCTACTTCAACAGAAGTACTTTTTACAGGAATTAAAGTGATCGACTTATTAGAGCCTTATGCAAAAGGTGGTAAGATTGGTTTGTTCGGTGGTGCCGGTGTAGGTAAAACCGTATTGATCATGGAATTGATCAACAACATCGCAAAAGGTTACGAAGGTTTATCAGTATTTGCCGGAGTAGGTGAGCGTACACGTGAAGGAAATGACTTATTGCGTGAGATGATCGAGTCTGGCGTTATTAAATACGGTGAAGGTTTCAAACACTCTATGGAGAGTGGTGGATGGGATCTTACTAAAGTGGATATGACAGAATTGGCTAAATCACAAGCTACATTGGTTTTTGGTCAGATGAATGAGCCTCCAGGAGCACGTGCTCGTGTTGCTTTGTCAGGTTTGACAATGGCGGAATATTTCCGTGATGGTGATGAGAAATCAGGTGGACGTGATATCCTTTTCTTTATTGATAACATCTTCCGTTTTACGCAAGCAGGTTCTGAGGTATCGGCTCTTTTAGGTCGTATGCCTTCAGCGGTAGGTTACCAACCAACACTTGCTACTGAAATGGGTTTGATGCAAGAGCGTATTACTTCAACAAAACGTGGATCTATTACTTCTGTTCAGGCGGTTTACGTTCCTGCGGATGACTTGACGGATCCGGCTCCTGCTACAACATTTGCCCACTTGGATGCAACAACTGTATTGAGTCGTAAAATTGCTGAGTTAGGTATCTACCCTGCTGTGGATCCTTTGGATTCAACATCTCGTATCCTTTCACCTGCAGTTTTAGGTGAAGCACATTACGGAACGGCTCAAAAAGTAAAACAGATCTTACAACGTTATAAAGAATTGCAAGATATTATTGCGATCCTTGGTATGGATGAATTAAGTGAGGATGATAAATTAGTTGTACACCGTGCAAGACGTGTTCAACGTTTCTTATCTCAACCTTTCCACGTTGCAGAGCAGTTTACAGGTTTAAAAGGTGTATTCGTTTCTATTGAAGATACGATCAAAGGATTTAACATGATCTTGAATGGTGAAGTAGATGAGTATCCTGAGGCAGCATTCAACTTAGTTGGATCAATTGAGGATGCAATTGAAAAAGGTAAAAAGATCTTAGCTGAATCTAAATAGTAATTCGTTAGAAGTAAAAAGCCTTTAGAGTGCTCTATAGGCTTTTTACCGAAAACATTAGACTAATAAAAATGAAATTAGAAATTATTACTCCTGATAAAAAAGTGTATAGTGGTGATGTTTCAGCAGTGAAACTTCCCGGTGCAGACGGATCATTCGGAATCATGAATAACCATGCACCCATTATTGCAACGCTTAAAAAAGGAACGGTTAAGGTTACCGAAACTTCAAATAAGGTGGAGACTTTTGAGATCAAAGGTGGTGTTGTTGAAGTATTGAACAACAAGATCATAGTATTGGCAGAAGCTTAATCTGAAATTAGTAAGAAATTTTAAAAATCCTTTGAAATATTATTTCAAAGGATTTTTTGTTTTTATATTTTTAATCACAAATAAAAACATAAAAATGAGATCATTTTTTTTAACCTTAAGTATTTGTCTTTGCACAACGGTTGCATTCTCTCAACAAAAAAAGTTTGTAGATACAACTTATGAAGACAGTTTTGATAAATTAAAATTATGGACGGAGTGGGATGATAAAGATTCAAAAGCGAGTATTAACAATGGTTCTTATGTGATTGAACATAAACGTACTTCAGGTAGTTGGGCGTTCTGGAAATCAATAGAGCTAGATAAAAACAAAGATTATTCTTTTGAAGTTGAAATGGAGCAGATTACCGGTGATCAGAATAATGGCCATGGTATCATTTGGGGGGTAAAAGACTGGGAAAATTACAATAGCTTTATTATATCTCCTTCGGGCTATTTCAAGATCAATAAAACGGAATCAGGAAAGTATTCCGAGATCCAAGAATGGAAAACAACTTCTTTAGTTAAACAGGGAGTAAATATCTTAAAGGTAAATAAAAGAGGAGCTGAGATTCAATTTTTGCTGAATGGTGAAGTCTTGATGACTATAGAAAGTAAAAAGATGCAGCTGTGGGGAAATTATTTTGGAATGATCGTATATAATCAAAAGAAAGTGAGTGTTCCCAAAATAGTACTGACAGGATCAATGCCAAGGATCAATCATATTAAGGATCCTGTAAAAGGATTGATAAAAGAAAATTTAGGGAAAAATGTTAATTCTGCTTATTCTGAAATTTGCCCTGTCGTTTCTCCTGATGGTAAAACACTATTTTTTAGTAGAAAAAATCACCCTCAAAATCACAGCAAAACAGTAAATGATGACATCTGGTATGCAAAGAAGTTGAATGAAACAACTTGGTCGGAAGCCCAAAACATGGGTTCGCCTTTTAATAATAGTGGACACAATATGTTGGTATCGGTGTCAGCCGACAATAATACATTATATCTTTCCAATACATACAATCCGGATGGAACCCAAAAAGGTGCAGGATTGTCTGTAGCTGTACGTTCTGCTGATAGTTGGGCTGTGCCGAAAGAAATTCAGATAAACAATTATTACAATACACATATATATGTAAATAATTGTTTATCACAAGACAATGCCTATTTGCTTCATGCTATCGAACGGAAAGATTCAAAAGGAGGAGCAGATATTTATGTTAGCTTTTTGAATAAGGATGGAAGCTATTCAGAGCCTTTAAATTTAGGAGCAGATATAAATACTTCCGGTTATGAAACGACACCATTTTTGGCAGCAGATAATAAAACGCTTTATTTTTCATCGGATACACATCCGGGATATGGTAGCAATGATATTTTTGTGACTACACGTTTGGATGATACTTGGAAGAAGTGGTCGACTCCTTTAAATTTAGGGCCAGAGATCAATTCGGTTAATTGGGATGCCTATTTTACCATCCCTGCATCAGGAGATGTTGCCTATATGGTTTCCTCTGAAAATTCATTGGGTGAAGGAGATATTGTAAAGGTGAAATTACCCGAGGCGGCAAAGCCTTTGCCAGTGGTGTTAATAAAAGGGAAAGTGCTTAATAAAAAAACAAATTTACCGTTGAAGGCTGCGATCAGTTATTATGATGTTTTATCTCAGGAAAAGGTAGGAGAGGCCATTTCTAATCCATCGAGTGGAGAATATAACATTATCCTCCAATATGGTAAGAAATATAGCTTCAGGGCTGATAAAGACGGATTTTATGCTGTGAACGATTTTTTAGATGTGAGTTCATTAGACAGTTATAAGGAAATTGAGAAAGATCTTTATTTAGTACCGGTAGAGATAGGGCAGACAGTTCGATTGAACAATGTTTTTTTTGACTTTAACAAATCAGAATTAAAGCCGGATTCTTACCAGGAATTGGATCGATTAGTTGACTTTTTAAAAAGTAATTCCGGGATAGAGATTGAAATCGGTGGTCACACTGATAATGTAGGGAATGATGAATATAATCAGCGATTATCACAGCAGCGTGTAGAGAGTGTTATGCTTTATATTACGTCAAAAGGTATTCAAAAGAATCGATTACAAGCGAAGGGATATGGCGAAACCAAACCCATTGCTAACAATGATACAGAAGAAGGAAAAGCAACGAATAGAAGGGTAGAATTTACAATTCTTAAACAATGATCTTTAATGCGTACAAATAAAATCACCCACAGCATTTAAGTAATTGCTAAATCCCATTACTGTTTGGATGGTGCTATGTTCTGCTCCGGGGATCCTGTGTTGTTCTTTATATGTTCCCTGATAGTTGTTATAAACAACACTTCCATGAGTGTTGATGCTTAAGAAATCGTCATTTTCACCGTGTATCCAAAAGAAAGGTTGTTGTACTTTTTTGATCTCTTCTCCATTGTTGATCTGTAGATCGGTAACCGTGCTTCCCGGAAGTGCAAGTCCTGAGCCATCCTGAACCATTACCTCTGCAGAAGCAAATGGTGCTTCCAATAATAATTTAGCAGGGAAGAGTGAATAATTGTTGTTGGCAGTGATCTTCGTGGCAGGAGCTGTACCCATACTAAATCCATACATCACCAAGCGATCGTTTGTCAGTCCTTTGTTTTTTAGCCATTTTAGGGCTGCATCTACATCAGCATATAATGCTTTTTCACTAGGCTTGCCTTCACTCATGCCATAGCCTCTGTAATCGATCATCATGACTCCAAAACGATTTTTATTTTTCGTATTGGCTAGTAATTTGGCCCGTTGCCAGTAAAAATCCATATGATCTTTGTTCCCATGGCAATACATGATTACAGTATCTGTGGTTATTTCAGAAATGTTACCAATGTAAACAGCATAAATAGTAGTAGCGCTGGATTCATCGCTTGCTTGAGAAGGAAGCGTGAACAGATGAACCATACTATCGGGTATAGCATAGTTGTAATCTAGTCGAAAGTCTACTTCACCTGTATAATTTTCCAGTTTATATTCGCTGAGTTTGCTTTCATTGAATAAATTGTCGTCTAAACGCAGACAACTTGAAAGTAAGATGATTGTTACAAATAGTATTATTCTTTTCATGTCTAAAATTTTCTGGTGTAACCGAAGTAAATGCCGAATGCTCCTTTATCTCTTAAAGGTGTTTGATAGTCAACAACAATATCCTTATTGGAGAGATGCGGTGCGATCACTTTAGCTTCGATATTGAAATTCCATTTTTTTCCGTTGAATGTATGCCCAATCATTGAACTAACCAGCCATTTATTTTGTTGCTTTAAGTCAAATGCTTTTTTTGAAGAAAGTTCAAACCAATTGTCAACTCCTATGTAGAAAAAATTCTTTCTTTTTCCGTATTCCCAAAAGGCATTAAGATCTAATTGGGGATAAATTTTATATGCGTTCTTGTCGTGATAAATAAAATTGACAACAGGATTGAAAGAAACTGCCGGCCAATAGTTTTTTTGTTTGAGCAATTGTTTGGTGGCGCCTAATTCCAACTGAACATTTCCATATAATGCAGAAGTGACGTTTACGGAAGCAAAGCCCGTAAGCGTGCTATCTATTCCATATCCGTAAGTAGCAGTGATGAATGGAATAGGGATGGTGGCTGTCCCAAATTTAATGAGTGGTCCACCCAATGAAACATTAGCTGCATGTTGTTTCTTTTCAAGTGGTTTAACAAAATGGCTTGGGGCACAAGAATAGATTGAAAGGCAACAAAATGCTATAAATAAGCGTTTATACATAAAAAGAAATAGTTGATGGTACAAATATATTAAAACTCGTACCTTTGCGTTTAGAATGAAAGATGTTTTTTATACAATACTTGTGATCTGGATACTATGGAGAATCATCCATAGCGTAAATCTTTATCGATCTAATAAAACATCGTCCTCTGTTTCTGAGGATCAGCGTGAAGTAAAGCATTCCTATTCTTCAAAAGAAGCAAAGCGTAAAATGGCCGATTCTGAAGGAGAGTATGTTGATTACGAAGAGGTAAAATAGCCCATGAGAGAGTTTGTTATCCAATTTTCTGAATCCAAGCCTACGGATCGGATGGAAACCCTTTCTGCATTAGTTGAAAGAATTCGTCCCAATGATCCTGACAATAGCTTTTACGCCTCTCAGCGTATAAAAGACATCATTCTTGTGCTTAAGGAAGATCACTCTTTGTGTGATAAATTCAGATCTAATATTGTTGATATTGTTGTTTCATCTAAGCAGTCAGAGCTTTACACTCAAGTAAATTTAATATCCAGAGGGACTTTTTTCTCAGAGATAAAAAAAAGAATATTCAGAAAGCTACTTCCAATTGAGCCGGACTTAAGCACATTGAGAGGCATAGTTAACAAAGTTTTTTATAAACGGAACGATTATGTATGGTTAAATGGTATTCCGGATGAATTATATGCTGAATTTATTGAAGTTTTAGGGGTCAAACATCCATCTCAATTAGGGACAGAAGATAAAGTAGTTGATGAATTGCTGAATGACATATATGTATTATCTCAAGTGATCTGTTCATTGAGTATCGATCAAAATATTATTAAAAATTTCGATCAAGTTCTTGATAAAGACTCTCCGTTTATGAAATTGCATGAGTCTGTTGATGCCTATATAGAAGCTTTAGAGAGCAATAAAATAAGTAAAAGCAGGGAAGAGTTATTGTATAGAAATGTGATTGATTCTATTGATGAATGCGTTCGTTTTGTTAATGAAATAAAAGAGAGTAAGTCTAAGTACGGTACAAGTTTAGCACTGACAATAGTTTTGCAAAAAATAAACTTGTCCTTAAAACGTTTGGATGAATTGTTGAGATTAATAGTCAGTAATTCAGAGGCAGAGCAATATGCATCACTCTTTCGATTGTTTAAGAAATTGGTGAAAATTGAGAATGAGAAAAATAGTATTCGTGTGTATTTTAATGATACGATCTCACTTTTAGCGTTTCAGATCACTGAACATACAGGTAGAATTGGTGAGCATTATGTAACGAATAATGTAAAAGAGTATTTTGAGATGTTTATAAATGCTCTTAAGGGTGGTTTGGTTGTTGGGTTTTTAGTTGTATTTAAATTTTTGATCAATGGTTTGCACCTACCACTGTTACAAGATACGATCTTAAAAGCCTTAAATTATTCATTTGGTTTTATTGGTATTCAATTGTTTCACGGCACTCTTGCAACCAAGCAGCCTTCTATGACAGCTTCTACTATTGCGAAAGCCATTGAGAGTCAGACAGAAGAGAATGAAGTGAAAGAGATAGGTAACTTTATTATAAAAGTATTCAGGAGTCAATTTATTGCAGTTGTTGGTAATATCGCTCTGGCATTGCCCGTTTCATTTGCTATAAATTATATTTGGATGGTTGTTACAGGCGAGTCTCTTGTATCGAACTCAAAGGCTATTTCGAAGATAAACGAACTGGATCCATTTTCCACATTATGTGTTTTGCATGGTGCAATTGCCGGTATAATGCTGTTTGCGTCAGGAACAATTGCCGGAATTGCTGAAAATTCGAATGTGTTTAATGGTTATGGCGATAGAATTAAAAATCATCCTCTATTGAAAAGATTCTTAGGGGAATCGGTTTCGGGAAAGCTTGGAGATTATGTAAATAACAATATCGGAGGATTAACAGGAAATTTTACTTTAGGTTTTTTTCTGGCTTTTGTAGCCTTTTTCGGATCAATTTTAGGTTTAAATATAGATATTCAGCATGTTACTTTTGCATCAGGGAATTTAGGTTTTGCTTTGAGTTCCACTATAAACTCGATTTCCTGGAATGAGATCATTATTCCATTAACCGGTATCGTTTTGATCGGAGTGGTCAATATATTAGTAAGTTTTTCTCTGGCATTATTCGTTGCAATAAAGGCAAGACAGATAAAGTTGAAAAAGACAGGGAAAGTATTGGTGTATTTGTTAAGAATGTTTTTGAGAAAGCCCCTTTCTTTTTTCTTTCCTGTTCAGGAAAAGAATTAGAATGTTTCACAATCTTTACAAAGATCGATCTCTTTCTTTTTCCCTTTCATGAATTTATGTAACATATCTAGCCGCTGAGGCTTTCTGTAAATACTAAACAGATCTTCTTTTAATATATTTCCGATCACTCCTTTTGAATTCAGATCGGCACAACAAACGGTTATATCACCATTAGGAAGTAAAACAAGTTGATGCATTAATAAACTACATCCTACTTTATATGCTTTCTTGTTTTTGTCTTTTAATTCCTCAATTTCAACTTCTCCTCCCCAATTGTGCGCATAACGTAGCTCGTAGCCATCAACCATGTTCAATAATTTTTTAAACTCATCACTCATCCATTTGGTGTGAAGTTTGTTTTCATATTCAACTAATGTGATGATCCCCGTAGGGATAGGTTTTTCGCTTTTATGGTTGAGTTCACAAAATGAGCTAATATTTTTCACGAATACATCCCACTTTGCTCTTAAACGCATTTCTTCAAATTTTTCTTTATTTCCTCCATCCATACTAAAGCGAATGTGATCCAATACGCCTGAACGAATTAGGATGGCAGAATTTTCTTCATCCAAAATGGTAGCATTTGTAAGTAATGCTATTTTGGGGAAGTGCTTTTTCTCTTTTGCTGCTATCTCTTTATACTTTCTGATAATGGAAAGCATTTCTTCTAATTTAGGATGTAGAAGTACTTCTCCAGCATTGTATAGATGGATCGTTTTAACACTTCTAAAACGGTCATCATTCAGAAATTCATCAAAAAAATGACTTAATGTTTCGGGAGACATTCTCACTTTTGTCTTTTCATGATCCAAGGAACATAACTTACAGCGTAAATTACAGTAGCTTACAAATTCGATGTTGATCTCTGTTATGGATGTTTTTCTTTTGATAAGATCACTGCCATAATAAAGCCAATAATTGAAGCTGTAGGAAAGCCCTTGCAAGAATTCGATACCGCGCCATACAAAGGAACTTTTGCCAATCCTTTGTACGAAAAAATTCTTTACTTCAAATGAGTTGATCTGTATCCCTAACATATCCTAAACTTGGTTACAAGGTTAGGGAGGAATTATAAATAAAAAGATGATTAATATCAGTCGGGGAGCTGATTTACTCCTTGGTCATTTTGCGCATCAGTTTGTAAAAAATCTTAGGGAAATACTGTTTTACATAAACGGAGAAGATCTCATACTTTCCAACGAATTTGTGGTCCCTATTTGAATTTATGGCATTTACTATCCCTTTTGCACAATCCATGGCACTCATTCCTTTCTCTTGAGCATCGCTTTTTATACCGTATTCCGATCCGTCTTCCCGCAATAGTTTTGTGCTAACATCGGTATTAATAAAACCCGGACTAACGATCAATACTTTGATGTTGTCTTTAAAAAGTTCTTGTCGCAACGATTCAAAATAGCCATACAATGCATGTTTAGAAGCAGCGTATGTAGAGTAAAGTGGCATTCCGTATTTCCCCATGATACTACTGATAACCACCAGCTTACCTGATTGCTGTTTTTGCATTTGTTGGGCCACTGCTTTGGTAAGGTTAATGGTTCCAAAGAAATTCACTTCCATTACTTTTCTGTCGATTTCGGTAGAGGTATTTACAGCTTTGGTACGGTGCCCCATACCGCTATTGTTGACCAATACATCAATTCTTCCGAATTCTTTAACTACTGTTTCAACCTTTTCTGAAACATGTTTGGTATGTTCTAGGTCAAGTGGTAGTATGAGAATATGTTTTTTGTCGAGTTTGCAATTTTCTGCTACACGTTCCAATTCTTTTTCTCTTCGTGCAGAAAGCACAAGTTTAGCCCCTTGTTTAGCACAAACATAAGCAAGAGCTTCACCAATTCCTGATGAAGCTCCTGTTATCCAAACTACCTTATTGTGAAGTGACATTATTTATTTTTGTCTTGGAAGTCGAGTGATTTTATACCTATAGCTTTTAAGAAACGTTTGATATTGATCTTTAATGTTTCTTTAACTTCGGTTATAGCAGTCTTAGTTACACTTTCATCCGGGCGGGTTTTGAATCTCGAATCACGGAAAACAAAATCTTTTCCGGCAGGAGTGTAGTAGTAACAGTAAAATGATTTGCGACTCTCATGATCAGGGATATTGATCTTTGCATATCCATGATAGGATGTTTCATCCGTCACCATGATCGCAGCCTGGTTGAAATAAGGCATTACTTTGGAAATGCAATTTTTTACATCCTTGTCCCAGAACTCCAATGCTCCGCCATACTCATCTTTCCAATGTTTATTTAAATAGATCAATACATTTATTCTTCGGTGAAGGTTGGCAACAGGATTCATGTTTATATCCACATGCACGTCAACAAAACTCCCCGGTCCGCCTTGATGAACTCCCGATCCCAAAGAATCATAAGTAGAGCGCAAGTCTTCAATCCCAGTTACTTTGCTAATCCACTCATACATTTCAGGTGAATTCATAAAATCGCGTAACTGATTGAAAGCAGGGTGGTAGCGTTCTAAATGGTATTCTTCCGATTTGTTTTCATTGATACTCTTTCTTTTTACATTCAATGCTTCCAACTTTGGAAAATTCTCATATAGTGTATTGGCTAATTCTTCATTCAAAAAATTAGGAACAGCCACATGTTTGCAAGGTTGCGCATTTTCGAATGCAGAACGTATCTCTTTTATTTTTGCTTCATCTAATAATGAAGGATTCAACAAATTTTTCATTTTTTTAGAATTGATAGGCAAAAATAAGCATTTAATATGACTTTGAAATACCTAAAATGAGGTAAAACTTGCCTGTTTTCGCCTCAATTAAATAATTATATTTGTTCTCTATAAACATACTTTTTATATGAAAAACATAAATCTAAAAGCGTTAATCCCGGTTATAACAGCTGTTCTTTTATTTGTTGGTCTGACATACGGATACTTCAGTCCGATGCTGAAAGATAAAGTGATCGTGCAAAGTGATATGGTGCTGAATAAAGCCATGTCAAAAGAGATCTCCGATTTCAGAGAGCAGCAAAAAGAAGAGGCTTTGTGGACCAATTCTATGTTTGGTGGGATGCCGGCTTATCAAATTTCTATTCGCTACCCGAATAACTTTTTATATGAAGTAAGAACGATACTAACCCTAGGTATGTCTTCTCCGGCTATGATGTTATTCAACCTCATGCTAGGCTTTTTTATTTTACTGATCATACTAAGGGTTAATCCCTGGCTTTCAATAGTTGGAGCCATTGCGTATGCATTTACAGCTTATACGTTTATTATTTTGGATGCAGGACATATTACCAAAGCGGCAGCATTAGGTTATTTGCCACCACTTTTTGGAGGTGTTATTCTTGTTAACAGAGGCAAATATTTGTTGGGTGGAGCATTGACAGCCTTGTTCTTTGCGTTGGAGCTATTGTGTAACCATATTCAGATGACCTATTACTTCTTTATTTTCCTTTTGATCTATATGTTGATCGAGTGGGCCATAAAGATAAAGGAGAAAATGTATGCAGAAATAGGAAAAGGAATTGCTGTGTTTCTAGTCGCAGGTGTGATTGGTGTTGGCTGTAATTTTGCAAACCTTTGGAGCACTTATGAATACTCTAAATACACCATTCGTGGACCTTCTGAATTAACGAAAGATGGTGCTAACCAGACGAGTGGGGTAGATAAAGATTATGCAACTCAATGGAGCATGGGTAAGGCAGAGGTGATGACCTTAATGATTCCGGGATTTAAAGGTACTTCTTCTAATATTCCTGTTTCCGAAAATAAAAATGCCTTAAAAGATGTAGATCCTCAAATGAAAGAATACATCGGTAGTATGCCGCAATATTGGGGAGATCAATTGTTTACGATGTCTCCTTATGCAGGAGCGATCGTGATTTTCCTTTTTGTATTTGGATTGTTTGTGGTGGAAGGCAGAATGAAATGGGTTTTATTGGCGGGTACAATCTTATCCATCACATTGTCGTGGGGAAAGAATATGATGTGGCTCACAGAGCTGTTTTTAGATTATTTCCCAATGTATAACAAGTTTAGAGCCGTTTCGCAAATTCTTGTGATTGCCGAGTTTTGTATTCCCCTTTTAGCCATTTTAGTAGTCGATAAATTGATCAAGAATCCGGGTTTGATCAAGGATAAAGTTCGTTTGCCTTTTACCAAAACGGAGTTGAGTGTACAAAATGCCTTTTTTGTTTCCTTTGGTCTAACAGGTGGATTGTCATTGTTATTTTATTTGATGCCTTCTCTTACAGATTTTACATCAGTAGCAGATGCGCAAATGTTTGAAAGTATTCAAAAAAGTAATGGTGCTCAGGTTGCGCAACAAGTTATGGATAATGTGGAAACAGCCCGTATTGCTTTGTTTAAAGCCGATGCCCTGAGAAGTTTCTTTTTTGTAGTGTTGGGTGCATTAGTACTATGGTTATATTTGAAGAATAAGATAAATGCCAATATCATGATCCCACTTTTAGGTTTGGTGATCCTTATCGATCTGTGGGGAGTGGACAAGCGTCATTTGAACGATAAAAGCTTTAGTGATAAGAAAAAGGCAGAAACGCCATTTACTCCTAGTGCAGCAGATCTTGCTATTTTGGAGGATAAGGATCCGAATTACAGAGTGCTGAATCTTGCCGGTCCGAAAGAAGGCCCGTTTAACGATGCAGCTACTTCTTATTTTCACAAATCTGTTGGTGGTTACCACCCGGCCAAATTGAGAAGATATCAAGAATTGATTGAAACGCATATCACTTCTAATATTCAAAATATTGGAAACACTTTGAGATCTAATCCTACCGATTCGGCTTTGAGATATACTTTTTCAAAGCAAGGTGTTTTAAATATGTTAAATACTAAATATATCATTTACAATCCGGAAGCACAGCCATTGCAAAACAGATATGCATTGGGTAATGCTTGGTTTGTTGATGAGATAAAAATGGTGGATAATGCAGATCAGGAATTGGCGACATTAGGTGAGATCGACCCTGCAAAAACGATTGTAGTTGACAAACGTTATCAATCTGAATTAGATGGTTTTAAACCTAGCGCTGATGCAAACGCAAAGATCCGCTTGGCAGAGTATAAACCTAATCATTTGACCTATGAATCTAAAACATCTTCTGAGCAGTTAGCTGTATTCTCAGAAGTGTTTTATAAAGATGGTTGGAATGTGTATGTTGATGGGGAGAAAAAAACATATTTCTCAGGTGATTGGATCTTACGCGCAATGCGTGTACCTGCCGGTGAGCATAAGATCGAGTTTAAATTTGAGCCAACGAAATACTACACAGGTGAAAAGATCTCTTTAGTAAGTTGTTTGGTGCTGTTCGGAATGTTAGGAGGAGCAGTTGTGTTGGGATTGCGACAAAAGAAAGACTAATATCACTATTTAATTTTTATAAAGCCTTCATCAAAAAATGAAGGCTTTATAGTTTTATGTGAAAGCGTAACAGGTTCTTTCTGATCTTCGCATTGATATCGGGAGCGGCTTCCATTTTTAGAATCAGCAGTATAAAAAGACCACCAATAATACTGCTTTTTATTGCCAGATCAAGAAACAATATGCCTGTTGCAGGAATGAAATACCCCGGAAGGAAAGAGATCACACCTATTAAAAGCAATTTGATCGTGTTTAGATCATAGGGCTGCATCTTGAATTTATAATATAAGAACAGCCATCTTAAAATATTATAGAATGAGATGGTGATTGCTGTAGCTATTGCAGAACCTGTTATTCCATACAAAGGAATTAAAATATAATTGGTTGCAATCGTCAATGTTAAAACGATCAGCATAAAATAAGTGTCGAAACGATAATATTTTGATGTTAATACGATCACATAATTGATGCCTGTGGCCATATCTACTAAATAGCCTAGACTAATAAAAAGGATCACATTTTCACCGCCTCTGTACTCTGGAGGGAGTAATTGCATAATGTTATCAATGTTTCCCCAGATTCCTATGAATAATAATAATCCAATCGTTAATTGTGTGTTGCATGATTTGTTATAAATGCTGTGGATCTCTTTAATGTCATCTTTTTTGAATGCTTCTGACACCACACTCATAGCAATTCTTAGTAATGAACGGGAAGGAATAATGATGATCGTTCCAAAATAAAATGCGATTCCGTAGATACCAGCTTGAGCTAATCCTAATTTTTGATTCACCATGATAATATCAATGTTAGAGATCAAAACACCAGCTCCTCCAGCTAATATGGAATATAAACTCAGTTTAATGATCTCTTTTCTAAGTTCTTTGCTTACAAATCCTCTAACCGGCTTAATATGCCATTCTTTTAACTTGATAATGTAATACAGTAAAATAAAGGTAGGAAAACATACAGCTGCAACATATAATAATACAAAAGCAGAAAAGTCGATCCACTTAAAAAAGAATGCGGCAAGTACAATGAGTATTATGATCCGTTGAAAGAATTCTTTTGAAGAGGAGCCGATCACAGAGTTATAGCAGGCTCTTAAGTAATAATCAAAGAGATTGAAGAATAAAGTAAAAAGCGTTAGAGGTAAAAGATAATGAGTGTAATCGACAAATAATTTTGACTTCTCCTGATTACTTTCGATCAGATAATCTTTTGATAAAAAATAGAAAATGACACACAAAGAAAAGCCGGCCAATGTAACCAGAATACCATAAAATAGATAACCATGATGTCCTTTGTCGTGATCTCTGAAATATGGAAACAAACGGATGGTGACCGTGTTAAAGCCTAAACCGGCAAATTGCGCCATTAAGATCGATAATGAAAGAAGGATACGAGTTAGCCCATTTTCATCTGGACTTAATGCATGCGATGAGAAAATGATCGTAATAAAGCCCAAAAATGCTCCTAAATAGGAGTAGATCACATTTTTAGTTGCTTGTTTTTCAATGATTCCCATGTTTGCACGATCGTTGTCTACAGCAAAGATAAATTAAAACTCTGTTCTGCAATTGTTTGTCTTCAAATTAACAAAATTTATGGAGTTCAAATTCTTCATCTTTATCTCGAAAAATCAAGTAAATTTGAATGCTTTTATTCTTAAAATATGAAGATAGTGATCCTTGCAGACAGTTATGGCGGACCTCGCATTCATAATAATGTTGTGGAGGTGAATGAAAGTGAAACATTTCCTGTGATCATTCAAAAATTATTTCCGGAACATACTTTTATAGTTGATTATTTGTCATTCCGGAAAATGACTGATATGCCAAGTTTGATAAATACACACCGTGATGCAGATATTATTGTTATTCAATCAGGGATTGTAGATGCATATCCCCGTGTGATCAGCCATGAAAGGACTATTTCAACTTCCTTTTTTAATAAGCTGATACGTAAGATCATTCGTATGAATAGGGCTTTTTTTATTAAGTATATTCGCTCTAAAACATGGACAAGTATTAATGAATTTGAAAGAGCTATCAGCACAGTGAAAGAAGAGTTCTCGGGTAAATTGATATGGGTAAACATTGCTCCTGTAAATGCGTTTCAAAATAAAGATACACCGGGAGCCAATGAGTCAATTACCAGATTTAATAGTGTTTTAAATGAGTATATAAAAGATGATCTGCTTGTGGATGTTCATTCATTTTTACTGAATCAGATCGATTATGAAAAATATTTACATCCCATTGATTCACATCTGAATGTATTAGGTAATAAATTGTATGCAGAACGGATAGCAGAAAAATTAAAACAGATCGTAAGATGAAAAATATTGTATTGATTGGTGCGGGGCAATTAGGTAGTAGGCATTTGCAGGCTTTAGCTACATGTGAACATCAATTAGATATTCAAGTGATGGATCCCTCTCAAGATTCTTTGAATGTTGCGGAAGCCAGATTTAACGAAGTCGCAGCAGCATTCAAAGGACGTATAGCCTTTTTGGGGTCAGTAGATCAATTGCACAAAAAAATCGATGTTGCGATTGTGGCTACGAATTCAAAAGTTCGAAGAGTTGTTATCGAACAATTAGTAAAGCATGCAAAAGTTGAACATTTTGTATTAGAGAAATTTTTATTTCCTAATCTGGAAGATTATAATGTAGTTGAAAAATTACTAGAGCAGCATCAAATAAAAACATGGGTGAATTGTCCACGTAGGATGATGCCCTTCTATAAAACAATTAAAAGTGAATTAACAGGTCCCGTTCAATTCAATGTTACTGGAAATTCATGGGGCTTGGGTTGCAATGGAATTCACATGCTGGACTTGTTCAGCTATCTGACAGATAGAACAGATCCTGAGCTGGATCATATATTGATAGATAATGAAATTTTGGAAAGTAAAAGGGCCGGTTATGTTGAGTTTACAGGGACAATCAGAGCTGTTGCCGGAAATAATTTTGCTTCGATCACTTCGTATTCAAAGGAAATTTCACCTGTTTCTGTTCTTATTCAAACGCCCACAGCACGCTATAGTATTCAAGAAGGTGCTGAAACAAAAATATGGGTGAGTAAGTTGGAGAATAAGTGGGCATGGGAAGAGCAAACTCACAAAATGCTTTTTCAAAGTCAGTTGACCAATAAAGTGGTAGATGCTATCCTTTCCAATGAAAACTGCGAACTGACTACTTATAGTGAGTCTGCACAATTGCATAAACTGTTTTTAAAAAATCTTCTGACCTTTGTTCGTAAACAAAAAGGAGATCCATCCATTAATGAATGCCTTATAACTTAATGATAAAAAAAATACTACTTATTGGAGCCGGCCCTATGGCTGTTGATTATTTTAAAGTTTTGAAAGCTTTAAATTATGATGTGACTGTTGTTGGAAGAAGTGAAAAATCTGCTTTGGATTTTGAAGCAAAAACCGGTCAGAAAGCTTTTGCGGGCGGTTTGAACTCTTTTTTGAAAAGTTCTGCTTATGAATTTGAAGCAGCGATAGTTGCTGTTGGAGTTGAGCAGTTGGCCTCCACAACTGCCGAACTGATCAATCATGGTATTGTGTCGATCCTGGTCGAAAAACCTGCCGGAATGAATCGTAAAGAGATTGAAGATCTGGCAATTCTATCCTCTTTGAAAAAGGCAGATGTATTTGTTGCTTATAATCGCAGATTTTATTCATCGGTGTTAAAAGCAGAAGAAATAATAAAAACAGATGGTGGTGTGAGTTCATTCAATTTTGAATTTACGGAATGGGCTCATGTGATCGAACCCTTGCAAAAAGCCCCGGGAGTGAAAGAAACCTGGTTGTTGGCAAATTCAACCCATGTGATCGATCTTGCATTTTATTTCGGTGGTAAACCCGCTGTTATGAATTCCTATACTTCAGGACAATTGTCATGGCACAAACATTCTGCTTATTCTGGGGCGGGGAGGTCTGTTACAGGTGCATTATTCTCTTATCAAGCCAATTGGGAAGCTCCCGGAAGATGGGTGTTAGAGGTGCTTACAAAGAACTCCCGCCTGATCTTTAAGCCAATGGAAGAGCTTCAAATTCAAGTAAAAGGATCTGTAGCCATCAATAAAGTGGAAATAGATAATGCTCTTGATACTCAATTTAAACCTGGATTATACCGACAAACTGAAGCTTTTCTTGTAAAAGAATATTCCAAACTTAAGTCGATCGCTCAGCAGCTGGAAGATGCCAAAATATATGAGCAAATAGCCCTCGGGAGCTAATTTCTGATTAATTCAAATTGACTTGAAAGATAGGCTAAAAATCAGTAGATTTGTAAGGTTATCTTAATTTGAATATGAAAACAGTTTTAGTTACAGGTGCGGATGGTTTTATCGGAAGTCATTTGGTTGAAAAATTAGTAGATGAAGGATTCAAGGTAAAAGCATTTGTATATTACAACTCCTTTAATTCCTGGGGGTGGTTAGATACATTTCCAAAAGAAAAAATAAACAAAATAGAGATCTTTGCAGGCGATGTGCGTGATCCGAATGGAGTGCGTACTGCGATGAAAGGAGTTGATATCGTTTATCACCTGGCCGCTCTGATCGCAATTCCTTATAGCTATCATTCTCCCGACAGTTATGTGGATACGAATGTAAAAGGGACCTTGAATATTCTTCAAGCAGCTCGCGATCTCAATATTGAAAGAGTTTTGGTAACATCTACTTCTGAAGTTTATGGAACCGCTTTGTATGTGCCTATTGATGAGAAACATCCTAAACAAGGACAATCACCTTATTCAGCAAGTAAAATTGGCGCTGATGCGATGGCAGATTCGTTCTACAGAAGTTTTAATCTGCCAGTTACAATTGTTCGCCCATTTAATACGTTTGGCCCACGCCAAAGCGCACGTGCCGTAATTCCTACGATCATAACACAATTGTTATCAGGAAAAACAGAGATCAAATTAGGTGCTTTGCACCCTACACGTGATCTGTTGTTTGTAAAAGATACTGTTGCCGGTTTTGCTGCTATCGCGAACTCAAAAGAAACGATCGGACATGAGATCAATATTGCTACTCAGCAGGAGATCTCTATTCAGGATCTAGCCCAACATCTTATTAACTCAATTAATCCAAATGCTAAGATCATTTCCGATGATATTCGTTTGCGTCCTGAAAAAAGTGAAGTAGAACGGTTGTTAGGTTCCGCTGAAAAGATCAAATCGTTGACGAACTGGAAGCCTGAGTACACACTTGAGCAAGGATTAAAACAAACGATAGAATGGTTCTCCCAATCAGAGAATATTAAAAATTATAAAGCAGATATTTACAATGTTTAAGGACACTGTTGATTTTATTAAGAAACAATTTCCTGGTCAGGATTTTATTCCTTTGCATGAACCACGGTTTCTTGGGAATGAAAAAAAGTATTTGCTCGATTGTATTGATTCCACTTTTGTTTCTTCTGTAGGGAAATATGTTGATGATTTTGAAAAACAGATCGCACATTACACCGGAGCTAAATATGCTGTAGCAGCAGTAAATGGAACAGCAGCATTACACATGGCCATGATCGTTGCCGGTGTAAAACGTGACGACCTTGTGATTACGCAACCTCTTAGTTTTATTGCCACTTGTAATGCGATCTCTTATATCGGGGCTAAGCCACTGTTTGTAGATGTTGATGCGGATACATTAGGCTTGAGTGCAGAGAAGCTGAAGCAATACTTGACTGAATTTGCAATAAAAAAAGGGAATGAGTCATTTCATAAAATAACGGGTCAGCGCATTTCGGCCTGCGTGCCGATGCATACTTTTGGCCATCCTTGCCGGATCGATGAGATCGCAACGATTTGTACTGAGTATGGAATGGCATTGATAGAAGATGCTGCTGAATCTATTGGTAGTTATTACAAAGAAAAACATACAGGAACATTTGGTCTCTTAGGAACTTTTAGTTTTAATGGTAATAAAACCATTACCTGTGGTGGTGGTGGCGCAATTGTTACCAATGATGAAAAATTGGCTAAGAAGGCAAAATATCTGACTACACAAGCCAAGGTACCACACCGATGGGACTTTGTTCATGATGAGATCGGATATAATTACCGTATGCCGAATTTAAATGCGGCATTAATGTGTGCCCAATTAGAGCAGCTGGATTCTTTTTTGGAAAACAAAAGAGAGTTAGCCGCCTTGTATCAACAATTTTTTAATGATAAAGGAATTCAATTTATTTCTGAACCATCAGCATCCAGATCCAACTATTGGTTATGTGCAGTATTGTTGGAGAATAAAGAAAAAAGGGATGAGTTTTTAGCATATACCAACGATAATGGTGTGATGACTCGTCCATCATGGACCTTGATGCATAAGTTGGTCATGTTCAAAGATTGTTTACATGGAAATTTAGATAATGCAGAAATGATTGAAAGTAGATTGGTAAATATTCCAAGCAGTGTTAGAATAAAATGAGAAAGCATATTTTGATCATAGCAGAGGCCGGTGTTAACCATAATGGTAACCTCGAAATGGCAAAGAAGCTGATAGATGCAGCGGCTGATGCCGGATCCGACTATGTCAAATTTCAAACATTTAAAACCGAAAAACTTGTAAGTGTTGATGCAAAACAAGCAGAATACCAGCAGAAGAATATGGGAAGTTCATCAGAAACATCTCAATTTGAAATGCTTAAAAAGTTGGAGTTATCTGTAAATGATCATCATGAGCTGATTGCGTATTGCAATTCAAAAAAAATAAAATTTCTTTCCACTGCTTTTGATCTGGATAGCATTGATCTGTTAAACGGATTAAACATAGATCTGTTCAAGATCCCTTCCGGTGAGATTACCAATTTGCCTTATTTAGAGAAGATCGGACGATTGAATAAACAAGTGGTCGTTTCTACAGGTATGTGTGTGATGGATGAGATCGAAGAGGCTGTAAACACATTAGTTTCAGCAGGAACCCAACGGGATAAGATATCGGTATTGCATTGTACTACAGATTATCCAACCGCAATGGAGGATGTAAATTTAAATGCAATGTTGAGTATTCAGCAGCATTTGAAGGTTCCCGTAGGTTATTCCGATCATACGCTGGGAATAGAAATTCCAATTGCCGCTGTTGCAATGGGTGCGGTGATCATTGAAAAACATTTTACGCTTGATAAATCATTGCCGGGGCCTGATCATAAGGCTTCATTAGAGCCATCTGAATTGAAGGCGATGGTGTCAGCCATCCGGAATTTGGAAATGGCTTTTGGATCTGCCGATAAGCAGCCAACAGCAACCGAGAAAAAGAATATGTTGGTAGCAAGAAAGAGTATTCATCTGTCAAGGGATTTATCAAAAGGTCATGTATTATCAGAAAGTGATCTGATCATGAAGCGTCCGGGAGATGGTATTTCACCAATGGAGTCGAAAAATGTAGTAGGTAAAAAACTGGTGAGAGATATTGCGATTGATAATAAATTATCATGGGAGGATATTCAATGAAAGTTGTTATTTTGACAAGCTCCCGTGCCGATTACGGCATTTATCTTCCACTTTTAAAGAAAATGAAGCTGGATCCGTGGTTCGATCTAAAGATCGTTGCATTTGGAACACATTTGTCAAAAAAGCATGGATTTACCCTTAATCAAATAATATCAGATGGATTTGAGGTTGCATATAAAATTGAAACAGTGTCTGATACGGATTCTCCTATGTCAATTTCCCAATCAATGGGGATAACAATTACTAAATTTGCTGAGTTATGGAGTGAATTGTATAAGTCTGTCGACTTAATCATTTGTCTGGGAGATCGTTATGAGATGTTTGCCGCAGTTGCTTCTTCTGTTCCCTTTAATATTCCTATGGCTCATTTGCATGGTGGAGAAACAACTTTAGGCGCTATAGATGATGTTTTACGACATTCAATCACTTCAATGTCTGCTATCCATTTTGCATCAACTGAAAAGCATAAAGACCGGATTATTCAAATATTGGGGCATAACAAGCATGTTTATAATGTAGGAGCTTTAGGCTTGGATAATATTAATGAGCTTGAACCATTAGATGATAAGTCATTTTTTGAAAAATTTGGATTTAAGCTAGATAAGCCGATATTGGTTACTTTTCATCCGGAAACAAAGAATTTTGAACAAAACGAACATCACATAGATGAATTAATTACTGTTTTAGATGGTGTCAATTCACAAATTGTGTTCACAATGCCGAATGCTGATACGAATAATGAAATCGTAAGAGCAAAAATTGAAGCCTTTGTTCGTAAGAGCAAAAATGTTATTGCTATTGAATCTATGGGCACTCAAGGATATTTTAAATGCTTGAAAGAATGTGCCTTTGTTTTAGGTAATTCTTCAAGTGGTATTATTGAAGCTGCTTCTTTTGGAAAATATGTAATAAATGTAGGGGATAGACAGTTGGGCAGAGATGCTGGGAAGAATGTGTTGAATTGTAAGATTAATAAAGATGAGATTAAACGTTTGATTGATAAAGTAGATCTACTGCCAGCTTTATCAGTGAATAATATTTATGGTGATGGTCATTCTGCTGACAAGATTGTAGATATACTAAAAAAAATGAAAAATGAGATTTAAATATTTTTCTTTGTTAGCTATTCTATTATTTGGTTTGCTGCCGCAAGCCTTCTACGGTCAGCTGTCGAAATGGATTGTTGGAAATTCTCAACAAACTTCTGGTGGATCATTCTATTCTCTTACCACGGGTAATCTTAAGTTTTATGAAGTTGACTTTAATGGTCCTGTCCCTCTAGTTGCTGCAAGAAATTTAGGCTCTTCTGTGAATTCTATTTCATCAATGGGATCTCAAGATGTTATTAATAATGCATTGGATTCTAATGGCAATATTTTGTTTTATTTGTTTTCTGCTTCACGAACAGCTTACAATGATTTTGCAGGGTCTGTAAGTGATACCGTTTATTTCGTTGCACCAAATTCATCAACAGGATTAGATGAAGTATTTGGTAAAGTTGCTGCTGTGAATAGGATTTCTAGTGTTATTGAACATGGCTTTTGTCCTAGACCTAACTTCCCAGGTCAATACTACTTTATTTATAAAACAAGATACGGCTCAAATTCCAATGATGATGTTAAGTATGTTATTGTTGATGGTGTAAATAAAATAGTTTCAACTCCAGTGACTTTGATTTCTAACGATAGGATTGGCGAGGGATTTTCCGTTTCTCAATCTAATTGTTCAAATGATAAGCATTGGTTGTTTACAACTAAATTAGAAAGTAGCGGTTTCATTACTGTTAGACGTTCGGAGATTAACTCAACAGGCATTATAAATACAGCAAATGTTTATACGATAAATTTGACAAATAATGCAGGAGCAGGTGTTGTTACTGCCTTAGAAATGTCTTCACAAGGTGATCGTTTGGCTGTTTGTCTTTTTTCGTCCAGCAGTTCAAATAAGGCGGTCTCTATTTTTGATTTTGACGTTAATACAGGATTGTTATCAAATGAGCGATATTATACTAACTCAGCCGGGGGGATTGTTACTTGCGAATTTTCACCTGATGGATCCAATCTATACTTAATGCAAGGCGGAAGCTCATTTTTTCCTAATGCAGTATACGTTTGTCCTGTTATTGCGGGCGGGTCATATAATGTAAGTAATTCGAATCTTTTATCCTCAATATCAATAAATGGTTCTCTTGCTATGGAATTGGCATTTGATGGGAAGATATATGTTAATAAAGGGCACAATCAAAGTTCCTATTTTTGTATTACAAACCCTAATTCAATAACACCTAATGTAATATCAACTTCATCTCCTTTTTTAGGGACAACCACTTATCGAATAGGTGATGCTTTCCCCGACCAAATTGATGGTGAGTTTACAGCTAATTCTTTTAATATTACCATAGATACTGATTCAGATACAATTTGCGAAGGTCTGAGTTCACTCTTATACGCAGCAGGAGCAAGCGATTATACTTGGTCCGGAGGAGGAGTAAATAGTATAAATGATTCTGTTTTGGTTACTCCAAGCGTTACAACAACATATTATTTACTGGCTTCTAATGGAAGTTGTCAAGTTATGGATAGCTTGACAATTTATGTTAATCCTAATCCTCTTGCAACCATTTCGGGAAATACGAATATTTGTTCCGGAGAAAGTACTACATTAACAGGTGCGGGAGGTACTTCGTTTGCATGGACAGGTGGTTTAACAAGTACTCAGGCTATAATAACTGTTACACCTTCACAAACTACTTCTTATTTCTTGCAAGTGTCTAATGGGAACTGCGTTGATAGTGATACGATTCAAGTTGTAGTGAATCTATCGCCAACGATTAGTGCTAGTCCTGATCAGACGATCTGCTTGGGGCAGTCAGTTACGATTTCTGCTTCCGGTGGGGTAACGTATAGTTGGACAGGAGGAGTCACGGCTTCTACTTCTTCTATTACTGTTAGCCCGTTGACTTCTACGTATTACTATATCGAAGTGAGTAATGCTACTTGCTCCGGATTTGATACAGTATTGGTAAATGTTGATACAATGCTTATTCCATTGATAAACGGACCAGCAAGTATCTGTTCTGGACAAAATTTAGTTCTTACAGCATCAGGCGGATCAAACTATATCTGGTCAGGCGGAATTACATCATCCTCTTCAGTGGTAAATGATACCCCTTTAGTTGATACATATTATTATCTGTCAACTGGAAATTCATGTGGGACATATTTCGACTCATTGCTTATTGACGTTATCCCCGCTCCACAGGCCTTAATAGTTGGTGATTCCTCTATTTGTCCGGGTGAAACAGTTATTCTTACGGGAACAGGTGGAGGTAATTATTATTGGAATGGAAGTGCAATTGCCGGGAATGATTCATTGCTTGTTTCACCCTTAAGTTCTAGCACATATACCTTGATCGTGGAAGATTCTTTGTGCTCTAGTTTGCCATTTAGTTTTACCGTGAATGTTTTGGTAGGACCATCAGTTAGTATTGTTGGACAGGACTCGATCTGTATGGGGCAATCAGCTATCTATTCAGCTCAAGTTACAAGTGGTCAAAGTCCTTTTACTTATTCCTGGTCGAATGGAGGCAATACTGTTTCTACTAGCTTAACTCCGGCTGTGCCAAGTACTCTTACTATCTCTGTTTCTGATCAGAACGGATGTTCAGATACAGCTTCATTAAGCATATATCCCATCAATTATCCGGATGCATTTTTTGCAGGAGAAATTTCAGGTTGTGCACCTTTGAATGCTGCATTTACGAATTTTTCAACTGGGGCAACAAGTTATAACTGGAACTTTGGAGATGGAAATAATTCATCATCTGTAAATCCTATTAATACTTATTTTACTCAGGGTAGCTACAACGTAACATTGATCGCCTATAATTCCATTGGCTGTGCCGATACTATGACTTTAAATTCTTATGTAACTGTTTTGGATTCTCCTTTGGCGGATATTACCGTTCAAGTCCTAAATAGCACTGAAATGAATAATTATATGATTTCTAATCAGATGTTAAATGCAGATAGCTGTATATTGTATTTTGGTGATGGTCAACTATTGCAGGGTTGCAATTGGCAATCAGTTATTCATAATTATCCGATCGATGGAGAATATACAATTGTTCAAATAGTTACCAATTCTGTTGGATGTACCGATACTGCTGAAGTTGTAATTGAAGTTGAATCGGAAAGTACTTTTTATGCACCTAATGCCTTTACACCCGGACAGAATGGTAAAAACGACCGTTTTAACGTTTATGGTGTTGGCTTGGATGAGTTTAAAATGATGATCTTTGACCGTTGGGGAGAATTAATATTTGAAACAACAGATATTTATGAAGGCTGGGATGGAACATATAAGGGTACTCCGGTAGAATTGGGGGTATATGTTTGGAAGGTTGATTTTATAGATAAGAAATTAGGAAATCAGTATCGTATTGGTCATGTAACAGTAGTCAGATAAATAATGAAAAACATCGCTTTAATAGGTTATTCAGGACATGCTTTTGTTGCTTTTGAGATCTTCTTTTCTCAGGGCTTAATTGTTAGTGCTTATACTGACAAAGAAGAGAAATCCTTGAATCCCTATAGTTTAAAATGGTTAGGTGATGAGAGTGATGTGGAAGTAGTTGAAAAATTAAAAGCCTATACTTATTTTGTAAGTATTGGAGATAATACGATCCGTAGAAAAGTTTCGGAACAATTGATCCCAATATTGGGTCAGGCTGAAAATGCATTGCATAAAACAGCTATTATTTCCAGAAGCATGAATGCCGGACTTGGTAATATGTTCGCACCACGTGTGGTGATCAATCCTTTGGTTAAAATTGGTAATGGAGTCATTTGTAATACCGGTTCTATCATTGAGCACGAATGTGTGATCCATGATTATGCACATATTGCTCCCGGTGCTGTTCTTTGTGGTAATGTGACAGTGGGAGAAGGTAGTTTTGTTGGAGCAAATGCTGTTGTGAAACAAGGAGTGACCATTGGTAAGAATGTAACAATTAGTGCCGGTGCGGTCATTATTAAAGATATTGAAGACAATAAAAAAGTAGTAGGTAATCCACAACGTTTTATATGATCGATCTAAATAAATTTATTCTTTCAGATAAGGAAACAGCTCGTACATCACTTAAGTTGATCAATGATCTGGCGATTCCTAATATTGCTGTTTTTGTGGTAAATGATCAGCAGCAATTAGTAGGATCTCTTACTGATGGTGATATTCGTAGAGGTTTGTTGAATGGGAAAACAATTGATGATTCCATCACTTCTTTCATGAATACAAACAGTAAGTGCTTTGTTGAAGGGGAAAATAATTTCGAAAAAATTAGTCGCTACAAAGATGCCGGAATACGATTTATACCTGTTTTAAATAAAAAGAAAGAGATCATCAAGATCGTAGATCTGGATAAATTGAGATCGATCATTCCTGTGAATGCTGTTTTGATGGCGGGAGGAAAAGGAGAGCGTTTGAAACCACTTACTGATACAACTCCTAAGCCAATGCTTGAAATAGGAGGGAAGCCGATCATTGTTCGGAATATCGAACGATTGGCCGGTTTTGGAGTAAATGATTTTTCGATCTCTGTTCGCCACATGGCCGATCAGATCGTGGAAGGTGTAAATGCACACAAAACGGAGGAACTAAACATCGACTTTGTAAAGGAAGAAATGCCATTAGGAACAATTGGTTCAGTTCGATTGATAAAGGACATAAAGAATGATGTAGTTCTGTTGATGAATTCTGATCTTTTGACGAACATTGATTTTCATGATTTTTATAAAAAATTCATCGACTCAAAAGCAGATATGCAGGTAGCTACGATTCCTTACCATGTGGATGTTCCATATGCTGTTATGGAGATCGATCAGGATGACAGAGTGTTGTCTTTCTCTGAAAAGCCCCGTTATACATATTATTCAAACGCAGGGATCTATTTATTTAAAAAGGAATTGATTGATCTTATTCCGGATGGAATTGCATTTGATGCTACTCATTTTATGGAAGAAGTGATAAAAAACAATAAGAAATTGATCTCTTACCCTATATTGAGTTATTGGTTAGATATTGGTAGGATTGAAGATTTTTATAAGGCCCAGGAGGATGTAAAACACATTAATTTCTAATGAATATTCTATACATCATACCAGCAAGAGGTGGAAGCAAAGGTTTGCCCGGAAAGAATATAAAACTATTGGCTGGAAAGCCCATGATTGCTTATTCTATTGACGCTGCATTGAAGTCAAAATACCAGGGAACTGTTTTTGTTAGTACTGATGATGATGCTATTGCAGATGTTGCTAAACAACATGGAGCGGAAGTTCCTGTACTTCGCCCTGCTGAATTAGCAACCGATACAGCCTCTACAACAGATGTGATCATTCATGCATTAGATCATTACAAACAACAACAGGTTGTTTTTGACCTGATCGTTGTATTGCAGCCTACATCGCCTCTAAGAACTTCAAAAGATATTGATGCTGCTATTGATCTGATGATCCAGAAGAAAGCTGCAGCGATCGTCTCTGTTTGTGAAAATGAACATCATCCATTATGGTCGAATGCTTTGCCGGAAAATGGCTCGATGAGTGAATTTATCCGTGAAGAGGTTAAAGGGAAGAATAGGCAGCAATTACCTGTTTATTATCGCTTAAATGGCGCTATTTATGTTTCCACGGTTGATGAGTTCATGAAGAACAAAGGGTTTGTTCATTCAGGTACCTATGCCTACATCATGCCTACCGACAGATCTGTTGATGTCGATCATTTGATCGATTTTAAACTAGCAGAGTTGTTATTGGATCAAAAGAATTAAAGCTTTTTTCTTGTAAATGCATCAATGAAAGATACTTCACTTGCATTGTAGATCTTGCAATGATGGAATTTAGAATAGCGTTCTAATATCATATAAGCGCTGAATGTTCTGCTCCAGATATCAAAAAATTCATGCGCTTTTTGGGTTACATTCGGGTTTCCGGCTTTCAGGAATGGAATGTATTTGATCTCTTGATCATTCTCATAAAAGTGTGTTACCTTGGTGTGTAGCACATTGTCATCACTCATGTGCAAATTTTCATGCCAGGTATGATCAGCTCCTAATAAGTAAACTTCCTTGAATCCTAAATTAATAGAGAGAAAAAGTGCCGTTATAGCCACATTCAGACTTTGAGGCATGGCCAAATTCTTTCTGTAAAACCAGAATGCAGCCTTTTCATATCCTTTAAAAACGGTATAATTGAATGGAGTCAGGATCACATTCTTGTTTTTGGCAACTATGTTTTGAAATGCTACAGACTTTGTTGCAGCTTGTGGAACAAGTAAATACATTGGCCAATCTGTTTTTTCTGTGATCGCCTTCAACGTGTTTATTACAACTTCCGTTTTCCCATTCCAGAAGAATGGATCGATCATTACATAGTATTTCGGTTTGAGTTGTCTATACTCATTGGTGATCGAAAAGGTGTTCACACAAATAAGTTCACTCTTACTTATTTTCTCATAATGCTTTTCCAGTGATTGCTTCAAAGAAGGTCCATTGGCCAGCACATAACAAGTGTTTGAAGCTGCATGAGGCAGTTTATTCTTGAACTTCGATTTGATAACGATCTTCATGATCGACAAACAAGTATTTATTCCTTGAAGGATCGTTTTCGAAAAATTCTTGTATGTTGTTTCTGAGGCCATGTATCTGTTCGGCTACAAATGTAATTAAACTAAGTTTATTTCTGTATTCAGAGTGGGTCTTTTGTGCTGAATAAAGGACTAAATATGCTTTTTTTTGCTATTTTTGGTCCTTCTAATATTTGATAGAATGAAAAGTAATTTACCACGTCCGATCGTTAATCTGGCTAAGAAGTTTGTTATTCCTTATTTGAGAAATAAGTGGAAAAAAGATCCAATGGTAGCCGAATGGGTGAAGAAAGGACTTATTGATGATAAAGAGATCGATTTTATTGTATTGAACTGGCATATTCATAAACAGCCTGTTCCTCGTCCTCACAAGATCAAACAGCAGATCATTGCTGAATTTGGCAAGAAATACAACTGTAGCTATTTGGTTGAAACAGGAACATTCAGAGGCGATATGATGGAAGCACAGAAGAAGAATTTTGAAAAGCTTTATTCTATAGAATTAAGTGTGGAGTTCTGGGAAGCTGCCAAAAAGCGTTTTAAGAATGATACACATATTAATCTTCTGCAAGGAGATAGCGGTAAAGTGCTTCCAGAACTAGCTCCTACACTAGATAAAACAACTTTATTCTGGTTGGATGGTCATTATTGTGGCGGATCAACCGCTTTAAGTGAAATAGAGTGCCCTATCTATGCCGAAATAGATGCAGTATTTAAGCATAATAAAAATCATGCGATGCTCATAGATGATGCGCGTTTATTTGTGGGGAAGCATGATTATCCTACCATACCGGAATTGACGAATTATGTGAAAAAGATCAATCCGGATTATTCAGTAACTGTTGCGGATGATATCATTCGTGTTGTAAATGAAAAAGCATAGAGAATGACGAATTTAGAACGCATCACGAAGAATTTCTTCCAAAAATTTGGCATTCTTGTCCGTAAATACAATGCGGCTACGAGTGAGGAATTAAGAAGGATCAAATTACTTCAGCATCATAATATTGATCTGGTTTTTGATATCGGTGCTAATGCCGGACAATATGCCAGAGGAATAATGGATGCAGGCTATGCAGGCAAGGTCGTTTCTTTTGAACCACTTTCTGCGGTTCACCAACAGATCGTTGCTGCCAGCAAAAGCTATGCGAATTGGGTGGTTGCAGAGCGTTGCGCGATCGGAAGTTCAGAGCAGGATATTGAGATCAATATTTCAGCAAATTCTGTCAGCAGTACTTTGCTAAACATGTTGGACTCGCATTATGAAGGTGCACCGGATTCAAAGATCATTGGAAAAGAAAAAGTGAAAGTGTATCCGTTGGATCAAATTGCCAAAGAACATGCTGATAAGGCCAAAAATATTTTTATAAAAATAGATGTGCAAGGTTTTGAGCAGGAAGTGCTGAAAGGTGCACAGTCGATCATTTCCAAGGCAAAAGGGATTGAAATGGAGATTTCGATCATTCCATTGTATGAAGGACAGAATTGGTTATTGCCGGATGTTTTAGATTTTATGAAGCAGCATGGCTTTCAATTAAAAAGTATAGCTCCTGCTTTTACAGATAATAAAACGGGAGTGATGCTGCAATGCAATGGTATTTTCTTCAGATAAATAGATACATAATCAAAAAAAGCCCTTTAACTTTTGTTAAAGGGCTTTTTGTTTGATCTTAGAAAGAGTTTAATCGCAATTTTTTACATTGATCATTTTGCTCATATTGTTGTACATGTCGATCAATGTATTTTCCAGATTCCACTCATATTTCCATTCCGGATAATCCTTTTGAAATTTCGATACATCGCTGATGTACCAGATATGATCGCCACTACGTGCTTGATCACTGTATGAATAATTTAATTTGTTTCCGGTTATCTTTTCGCAAAGTATTATGGCTTCCAGCATAGAGCAATTCGCAAATCGTCCACCACCGGCATTATAAGCAACGCCTTGTTTAGGATTCTGATAAAAATGCCAGAACATGTTTACTAGGTCGGAGCTATGAATGTTATCTCTTACTTGTTTGCCTTTGTAACCGAATATGGTATAAGAATTTCCGGATAAGGTACATTTCATTAAGTAAGATAAAAATCCATGAAGCTGAGCACCGCTATGATTAGGGCCAGTTAGGCAGCCTCCTCTGAATATACCCACATTCATATCAAAATATCTTCCGTATTCTTGTGCCATTACATCGGCAGCAACTTTAGATGCGCCAAAAACAGAATGCTTGGTATTGTCTAAACTCATTTGTTCATCAATGCCATTCTTAAAATAAGGATGATTTTCGGCTATCTCCCAACGTGTTTCTGTTTCTACTAATGGAAGAAAATTAGGGTTGTCACCGTACACTTTATTGGTTGATGTAAATATAAAAACAGCTTTTTCACAATACTTACGGGTTAACTCTAACATGTGAAGTGTTCCTGTTGCATTTACACCGAAATCAGTTAATGGTTCTTTGGCTGCCCAGTCGTGACTAGGTTGTGCAGCTGTGTGGACAACCAACTTAATGTCGTTTCCATACTGGTTAAAGATCTTTTCTAATTCGGAATAATTACGGATATCAATAGAATGATGCTCGTAATTGCTAACACTCTCTTGAATACGGTTGACATTCCAATTTGTGGACGCTTCTTTCCCAAAAAAGTAAGCACGCATATCATTGTCAATTCCAATGATCTTATCAAATTTTTTAGAGAAAAAAGTAACTGATTCGCTTCCGATCAATCCACCTGAACCTGTAACAATAGCAATATTCATTTTGAGAGGCTAAGAAATTTAGAGTGCAAAGATAGGACTAAAGTTTTAATTTGTAAAATATCTATTCCGCCCAGGAAGCAATGGTGTCATAGCTTTTTGTGATGAGTTCCGATAATTCTACCGAAATGGTATGAGCATTCTGTTTTCTTGTTTCGATTTCTTGTTTGGTAATGCTTTTAAGTGTATTGATCACCTTGTTTTGCATTTGCTCATTCTCTTCGATCAGCCAGCCCGCCCTGCTTAACAAATGCCAGTTGTCGCTTTCCTTACTTCCACAGAAAAGGATGGTAGCACCCGAACAAACACTGCTTACAGCCTTTGATGGAACAGCAATGTGTGTCCAAGTCTCTAACAGTGTTACTAAATGGATGTCAACATGGTGCAATTCATTGCGAGGGATGGAGTTCAGTAGGGTGATCCCTTTTTTGTTTTGAGCATAGGCCTTTATTTCTTCTGCTTTTGTCCCGTATACAGCAATCACCATGTGTTGCGTCTCAGGATCAATCGCATCAATAACAGCTTTTATGAATGCTGATGAATGAGGAGTGCCGCAATTTCCTGCATATCCTAAATAGATCTTGTCAGGATGTGCTTTCCATCCCGGTGTTTCGTTTGTTTTATGCTGATCAACAAAAACGCCACAGGGTAAAACAACACTCTCAATCTCTTTAGCATACTTTTTATGTAAAACATCGCGCTGTTTTGGACCTAATGCGATCAGTTTTTTAGGAGCATTTCTGTATGTCTGTTTGATAATGAATTTGTAGATGGGGTTATTATACCCGATCACATTTGTTGCAGCATAGCCTTCCGGGAAAAGATCCATACTCCACAGTATCCAGTTTCTATTTTTCTTTCCTAATAGCAATGATGCCCACATGGGAAGCAAGGGAGGACTTGTCATAACAATGATAGGTCCATGATCTAACTTTCTGGCTTTTTTTATGAGCCAATACCCATCCAAAAATCCGCTTAAATAACTTAGGATCTTGTTTTTACCTTGATAGATCGTTTTGATAGGATAAACATTTCCTACTGGAGCTCTTCGGTTTCCTCCGCCTTCATAATGTCTGTCAATGTGTACAATGGACACATCAATTCCATGTTTATTTATTAAATAATTAGCGAGATCCCAAGCATTTTCACCGGTAATATTAATATTAGGAGGGTAATGCCTGTTTACGATCGTGATCTTTTTACTCATACATTCATTTTACTAAAGCTTTTTCAAAAGTGCTTCTGCATCTTTTTTCGCTTTAATATCATCTTCGTTGGTTGGAGTTGCTTCAGAAACTTTCTTCGCCCAAACTTTTGCTTCTGCTTTTTTGCCCATATCATAATAGGTTTGAGCTAATTCCAATTGATGAAGAATGAATTTAGGTTCCAGAGTAATAGCAGTCATAAATGATTTAACAGCATCTTCAAATGAGCCTCCCGGAGGAACACCGCCAAAGAATGAATTGATCATAGCTTTTTCAATAGAGCTAAAATTCGCTACTGTTCTATGCCATCTGCCCAAAATGTGGTATGCTCCTGCATGCTTCGGATTCAATTCAATTGCTCTGTCCACTTGCGATTTGATCAGTTTGGCATTTGCTATTTTTTGTTTAGAGCTTGCATTCTCATTGATACGGCCAAGTGCCATGGCATATACATAATGAGCATCTGCACTTTTTTCATTCAATTTGATCGCTTTCTTCGCTAAATACTCTGCTATTTGATAATGCTTGATCTTTTGTGCCTCAGCAGCTACATGATAAAATCCAAACTTAGAATAACAATAGCTGGCATATTGTAAATAATTTACATTGTTAGAATCAGATTGAAGTAAGGCCTGAAACAAAGGATAGGCTTCTTTGTATTTATATTCGGATTTTAATTTCATTGCTTTTTCATAAAGACCATCATTGCCTTGTGAAAAAGAAGCGGAAATGATCCCGGTCATCAATAAAAGTGATAAAATGTATTTTTTCATTTTAGTAAGGTTTTATTGTTTTTGATGTGTTTTAGTGAAAATTTACATCTAAATTAGTGAATAAAATTATACACACGTTAGCTATGTTAAATAAAATGAAAAATACGCTGAAAGTACTTGCAGTTTTGTTTATTACACAAATAGGCTATGCACAAACTTCCTATGTTGACTCCTTAGTAAATGTGGTAGGTGGCATGAAAGAAGATACAACTAAAGTCAAAACCTTGATCGATATCGTATGGGAGTATGCTGCTTCGGATACACTAAAAGCAAAAAGATATGGTTCAGATGCCTACTTATTGGCTAAAAAGATAAATTATTCAGACGGAATAGCAGAGTATTATAATTCCATGGGTAACATGAAATATGAATGGGGGATGGGCTCGCAGGCGATCGTTTTTTATCAAAAAGCCTTGGAGGTTTTCTTGAAAGAGAACAAACAGGCACGGGTATCTAAAATGTACTCAAACATGGGGAATGCCTATGGAGATATGGGGGAAATTGCGAAGGCAATTGAAGTCCACAAAAAAGCAATTGAAATTTCGAAGCGTATCAACGATAAAAAAGGATTAAGTGCGGCTTATGTGAACATTGGAAGTGTTTATGCCAATTCAGGCGATTATCAGCTCTCAACGGAGGCATTGTTGAATGCGTTGAAATTAAAAGAAGAGCTAGGTGATCAGAATGGTATTGCCAATGCCTGTAATAATTTAGTGATCATTTTTAAAGAACAAAAAAACTATAAGCAAGCAATTGTGTATGCTAACAGAGCGCTGGAGATCAGAAGTGCCATGGGCGATGAGCTTAATTGTGCCTATATCTACAATAATTTAGGTTTGGTGTATGGTCGATTAAAAGATTATAGGCAAGCACGTCAGAATTATTTGAAAGGGATGGAAATATTCGAACGTTTGAATCACTCAAAAGGTGTTGTTTCTACCAACGATAATTTGGGATTAATATTCAAGAATGAAGGTAATTACAAAGATGCTATCGCTTGTTTTGAAAAAGTATATAAAGTAGCTAAAGAAACAAATAATACCAAAGCATTTATTAGTGCGAATATTAATTTAGGGGATACGTATGTTCTTTTAGGTCAGCTTGAAAAAGGTGGCAGACATTTTAATGAAGCATACGACTTGGCTTTAAAATCGAATTATAAAGATGATCTGATGCAGATCTACTTAGGATTTTCCGATTATTATAAAGAAAAAAAGGAGTTTGCGAAAGCTCTTGATTTCAGGACTCAATATGAAGCATTAAAAGATTCGCTTTTCAATGAAGAGATAACAGCTCAAATAACGGAGGTGGAAAAAAAGTATGATACTCAACGAAAGGAAGCTCAGATCAAAGAGTTAGAGAATCATAAATTGATCAATCGTTTGGAATTGGAAAAGAGAGAGCAGGATATAAACCGTCAAAAAATTGTTATTACGGTATCTGTCCTCATTCTTATTTTGGTATTAGCTTTAGCTTTTTTCATTTACAGAGGTTATAAGCAAAAAGAACGCTCTAATAATGAATTACAACAAGCTTATGTGGAGATTGAAACAAAGAATCATTTGGTGGAAGAAAAGAATAAAGAAATCCTGGATAGTATCTATTATGCAAAACGAATTCAGACAGCCTTGCTTGCTTCCGATAAATTATTAAATAAGCATTTGCCGGAGTACTTTGTCTTTTATAAACCCAAAGATATTGTGAGTGGCGATTTTTATTGGGCGCAAATGGTGAATGATAATTTTTTGATCTGTGCCGCTGATTGTACCGGACATGGTGTTCCTGGAGCATTTATGAGTTTGCTGGGTGTTTCATATTTGAATGAGATCGTACGCGACAAGACGATTAATTCTCCTGCTGAAGTGTTGAATAAATTACGAACAGAAATTATTCAGTCGCTTAATACAGAAGCGAACAATGACAATACGGTAAATGATGGGATGGATATTTCTTTATGCAATTATAAGTTCAATGAAATGAAACTTCAGTTTGCTTGTGCCAATAATCCTTTGTGGTTGATCCGTAATAATGAAATGCAGGAATTTAAGGCCGATAAATTTCCGGTTGGTAAATACCATGGTGAAATGAAGTCGTTTACTCATCAGGAGATTCAACTTCAAAAAGGCGATGTGGTGTATATGTTAACCGATGGTTTTGCCGATCAGTTTGGCGGGCCGAATGGTAAAAAGTTCAAATACAAGCCGCTTCAGGAATTATTGATCAATTCGCATAAGGCACCATTGCAGGAGCAAAAAAGACTATTGGAGTCAACCATTACAAATTGGAGAGGTAGTTTAGAACAGGTGGATGATATTTTGATCATCGGCATTCGTGTATAGTTCTACTTCTTTTTCGCAGGCTTTTTATAATTTTTCTCATACAAGCCGATCCAATCCTTTGTGCTCATTTTTTTCATTAATTCTCCTATGAGCTTAAAAGGGATCTCATCCGGCTTTTTAAAGCGGATGCAGCTTTTGCCCATATCCAATTTTGCTTTGCTGTGCTTCGGATATTCGCTCGTGAACCATGCCAGCAATTCTGGACTTGCATATATGCCCATATGATACAAGGCAATGAAATTTTTTTGAGCAGCTAATCCTACAAATGGGAGAGGTAATTTAGGGTCGCAATGATATCCATCCGGATAGATGCTATGTGGTACAGAATAGCCGATCATGCCATAATTAATGCCTTGGGCAAAGCCTTTAGGAATATTTTTACTAATAACTTCCCATAATTTTTTGAACGCTTCTGATTTTTCTACAGAAACTTCATTAATATATTGCTCTACGCTAGTTGCTTTTGATTGCATATTGTATTTGTTTAAAATGCTCTACTGACACCAATTACAAAACGATACTGAATATAATCTTTGTCAATTGATGGAATTCTGTTTAAGAAGAAAGGTACATCAAAGCGTATCGTTAAAGGATCTACGGTTTGCAATACACCAAATTTTTTGATCGTTAGTGCAGCACCTACACCGGCATCAGCTCTCAGATCTGCAATTTTTAATGTCTTATCGCTAGCTGCATTGTAATTGATATATCCTGCATCTGCAAATAGATAAGTATTTAGTCTAAATGTTTTTGTTAACCAGTTTTGTCTTTTGATACGGATCAAGCCATCAAATTCCAATTCCGCATTTACAGCTGCTCCACTTTGACCTTTGTATGTGAAAGCCAATGTTCCATCACTTTGTTTTTGTGGTGCTACATAACCTGCATAGCCTCTTAAATTTAACCCTCCACCATGTTGAAAATAGTTGGTGGTGTTGCCCATTGTTGTCCAAGCAGGATCAAAGAAGCCTTGTGAGCGGGTGAATTTATTATCCATCATTTCTTCCGGATTTGCACCTGCCAGGAATAAAGAAGATTCATTCGCCCAATTCGTTCCGGTTCCGTATTGTGCAACTACGCGGGTGCTAAATACAAAACGACCCAGTTTCGTTCTGTTGATCACATTCAAGTTGATCGTTTGATAATCGTAATCACTCATGATAGCTGATGAACGAAGTCCAAGATTAATATTACCCGTTCCTCTTTTGTAGGAGTAAGAATGTTCTATTCCTATGTTCAATGTATTATTTAGTTTGTTCGGTGCCCATTCATTTGGCATTAATAAATAGGTAATGTCGTTCAATCCTTTTCTGTACATCGACTTAAAGAACATATATACTCTGTTCTTTCCTTTAATGTCCTTGCGGTCAAAACCAATGGTATAGGCATTTAAACCATCCAATGCTTTTGCAGAAAAATTGAAGGACGAACCTTTCATAAATTTATCAGTTGATGTTCTGTAAAGTACTCGGAAACTGATATTGTCGTATAGGTCTTTGGCAGCTGTTGAGTCAAGGTAATTCTGACCGATACCGGTGTTGAACCAAACGGTAGCATCAAAAATATGCTTATAATTCATGTAATTCCCATTCAAATTTAAACCTGCTTTGATCCCATCGTAGCCGTTGTACCAGATGTCAGGACGGGCAAACAGTTCATATCTGGTCCAGTCACTCGGATTATAGATCTTCGAATCAAAGCGGTATTTAACCGGAAATTTTTTATTGTTGTCGAGCATGTTCACATCTGCTAATCGTGTGCTCGAATCAATGATCACATCCGCTACACCACTCGGAATATTAACAGTTGCAGTATACTCCGGTTTCACTTTATCCCATCCGATCCAGCGAGGTAAAACAGTAGCTTTTGTTTGCTTTACAAACCAAGTATTCGGGATGTGATAATGGTACAAGCTATCGTTCTTCCCGATAACCGTAAAGTCGATCGGCATTTGCATGCCTTTACGTTTGAAGGTGATCTTGTATTCTCCTTTTTGTTTTCCCTTTTTTACTGATTTAACAGCATAATCAATCGTTTTTGTTGATTCGATCCATTCATCAAAGAACCAATTTAGATCAACGTGTGTAAATTGAATGAACGATGTACGGAAATCTTCTATATACGGATGTGCAAATTTATATTGGTTGAAATAGTTTTGCATGGCAGCTAAAAACAATGAATCGCCCAATACATATTGTAAATTATACAACATTGTAGCGGTTTTCATATATACTTGTGAGTATCCGCCACCATGACGGATAGCACCATTGTACATATCTGAATGCACATTGATGTTTGTTTCAACGCCTCTTGCTGCTTCACGCATGTATCCATTATACACTTCACTGTTGATAATGTAATCAGGTTCGGTAAAACGCTCCACATATTTTGATTTGTTTTTGTAACGGATACGTTGTTTGCCGTCAATCTTTTGATAGGTCCATGCAGTTACAAATTGTGTGAACCCTTCATCTAATGCTGCGCGGTATGTTTCATTGGATCCTACCATTCCGAAGAACCAGTTGTGAGAGATCTCATGTACAAATAGATCGCGGTAATCCGGATCATATCCACCGCATAAGGTTACCATTGGATATTCCATTCCATCCTGAGCATCGGCAACTACCATTTTATTGTAGCCATACATACCGAAACTTTGGGAGTTGGTTTTAATGATCTTTGATGTGTAGTCTGCTGCATTCTGCCAATGCGCTGCATGTGGCTCCTGAACGAGAGCAATGCATTTTATTCCATTCCACTCCGCTTCACCTATACGGTAGGTTGGATCGGCTGTCAAGGCAAAGTCATGTACATTTTCTGCATGAAATAACCATGTTTTGGTTGTGCCATTCGGCTCAATGATCACGGATGGTTTTTCATTCCATGGTTTGGATTTGAAGTTTTTAATATCGAGCTTTTCTCTGAGGTCGGCCGGTAACACTTCTTCTTTGTTAAGTAATGTCCCTGTTGCATCAAGTATGTAATTGTTCGGAAAGGTGAAGGAAACATCAAATGTTCCGTAGTCGCCATAAAACTCATGATCCATATGTTGATCTGTATCCCATCCTTGTTTTTTGTCATATACCGATAAACGCGGGTACCAGTGCACCACATCATAGTGTTTGTAACCAAATGCATTAAACATTTTCATACGGTTACGGATCGATCCGTTATCAAAGTATGTTTTGAAACTGATTTGAAAACTGATCTTTTCGCCTGACTTAAGTGGAGTAGGGAGGTAAACCTTTAAAATGGTATTGTCTTGCTCCATTTTAAGTTCGGTACCATTGACTGTTATCTTTGACACATTGGTACCAAGACCTTGTTGTTGGTATTTTCCAAATTTTGGATAGAGTTTGTTGTTGCGATAAAGATCAGCCAGATAAGAATCTTGCGTTTGCGCATTGCTGAACAAGTGGAAATAGACAAATGGCAATTCATCCGGTGAGTTATTCCAATAGGTCAATTCCATATCGGCATCAATGATATCTGTTTTGTCATCTATACGTGCATTGATCTTATAGTGAACATCCTGTTGCCAGTAACCTTCGTATGGTTTTCTATTTTTCCAGTAATATTGGTTGGAGGCCGATTGAAATGTGCTTTCCGGAAATTGGGCAAATGTGTTAAATACAATTGCAGTAAATACAATGGTAAAAAGTGTTGATCTCATTTTTCTCGTTCTTAAAATTCGTGCAAAATTCTTATGTAAATATAGCAGATTTTTGCGGAATAAAAACGATGTTTTTGCTCATGCAAAAAGGTCGGTTTGTTTGCTCTCCTGCTTGATATTCAGTGGTTTTAATTTGATTCCGTTCCTTTTGTTGAACTCGTGAATAAAATGGTTGGCCAGTTCGGGCGCTACAGCTTGATCGGCCGTATGGATAAAAAAATACAATTCTTCCAATCCGTTTTCAATCCAAGCGGTACAGCGTTCTGCCCATTCTTCCAGTCGTGTAAAATCACTTGGGTGAAGGTCATTTGCCCCAAAACGGATAAATGCAGTTTTATTGGTAAGACGTTGATGTAATACATCTCTCCTTCCTGCTACATCCGTGATCACCAATGCATGGTCGGCTTCCATTAAAAATTGGCAAAGCTCATCAAATGCTTCTTTGTTTGTGAACCAACTTTCATGACGTAGTTCAACAGCCAGTTTTATCGGTTTCTCAATTAAACATAAAAAGGTGATCAATTCATCTAGTCTGTTCGCCCCGAAATGTTGTGGCAATTGCATGAAGGTGGTACCTAATGAACTGTCAAAATAGATCACAGCATCAATAAACTCGGTCATGAGTGCTGTCATCTCCGTTATGTCTTTTGCATGACTGATCACTTGCGGGACTTTCGGACAGAACTTGAAATTCTTCACTGTCATGTTCTTCCAGCGTTGAATGGTGCTTGGACTCGGTATTTTATAGTGTGTGGCATTTAGCTCAATGCAGTTGAATTGTTGAGCATAGTATCGTAAAAAATATTTTTCCTGAGCATCGTCCGGGTAGATCTTTCCGATCCATCCTTTATCTGACCATATCGGACAACCGACATACACTTCGGCTTTATTGCTTTTTTTATTGCTTAACACTGTTGCATTACTTTCGTGATCTGCAGGCAGTGTAAAATTCACATGTTCAATGTTGTTTAATTTTCCAAAATCCATTGTAGTATATTTTTATGTGTTGTGTAGATCTTTGATAGAGCCGAAACCGATCACATCTTTTATTTCACTGTCTTCATTCAGTTCGGCTGCACGCAGCAGCTTGTTTCCTCCAAATTTGTCTTTCAGATTATAAACTGTTTTTCGCAGTTTGTCCTTTTTACTATGATCCTCGAATAATCCGTATTGTACCATACTTTCATCTACAAAATTGCCGACATATACACTTAATGAAATAGCATTGGTATTAAGGACTGGTTCGGAGTGGTTTTGTTTTTCGAAATTTTTCATTCGCGCTTTTAAGGCCGATAAAATATCGGTGCCTCCTTGCATCGGAATGTTGGTAACAATGCTATCGCTATAGCTGTAGCCACTTTCATAACGCACATATAATCCGATGGTCTGACAAAATGTTTGGGCGGCTACCATTCTTTTTTCAAGTGTCAAACACAGTTGTAATAATATTTCTTCTACTCCCTGACTTGTTTTTCGTTGGACTGTTGATAGATGTCGCATCGCTTGCATGCTTTTGTATTCCTGCTCATCTTTCATATCTACCTCTCCAAAATTCAAGCGTTTGTGCCAGTATTCACCAACAACACCTTTACAGATGATCTTCAACTTTTGTGGTGAGGTGTGCCGCAGTTCAACAGGAGTATGAATTCCACCTTTTTGGAGTCGTTCGGCCATACCACTTGCAATGCCCGGAAGATCTTTTAGTCGTAATTTGCTTAAAACAGTATCAATATTATCCGGAGTAATAATGGTGAGTCCATCGGGCTTTTGTATATCACTGGCAAGTTTTGCCAAAAATGCATTGGGAGCTATTCCAATGGAACATTTAAGCCAGTCACCCACTTCATTCTGAATATCTTTTTTGATCTGATGGGCAACACTTACGGGATCTTTATGAATGAGCTCATAATTGTGAAGATTAACAATCGCTTCATCAATACTTTTCGGGATCACATCTTCTGAATACTTCCGGAGTACTTTCATGATCTTTACATGAAAATCGCGATAACGTGCCGGATTGGTTTCTAAAGGAACGAGTTCCGGACAAATGGCAATAGCTTCATTCAATCGCATGCCTGTTTTTACTCCCTTCTTTTTCGCTTCAATGGAAGGAGCGATCACACAGCCAAATTTCCCTGTATATACACAAACACCAACCGGACGGTTACGCAGCCAATAGTTTACTTGCTGTTCGCAACTGGCAAAGAAGCTGTTCATGTCCACAAACAGAACGCGGGCATCAAGGCGGGTATGGAGTGTATTGTTATTCATGTTCATTTTGTTTAAGCACCGGGGAGCATTTTATATATAATGTAAAACCATGGCGTGTTTTATATCGTTTTAAAATGTCCCCGGATACTTACCACAAACAAATTTTATTTTCGGGTTTGAAATTACTAACATAATTAGTATATTTGTGCTAAATAATTTAGCAATGTCAAAAATAGCCAAAAACATTAGGGTTCTGAGGGTGCTAAAAAAGCTTTCTCAAGAACAATTATCCACTGAGTTGGATATTCCACGTTCCAGATTAGGTTCTTATGAAGAGGGGAGAGCCGAACCTCCTTATGATCTACTGATCAAGATCGCTGATTATTTTCATGTGGCGATCGATGCTTTGGTAAGAGCGGATCTGGCGAAAACCGATTTGCAATCGTTGATCAAGATTGGAAAGAACAGGATCTTATTTCCTATTACTGTTGATAGTTTCGGAAATGATCTGATCGAAGTGGTCCCTTTAAAAGCATCGGCCGGTTATTTGAATGGTTATGCCGATCCTGAATTTATTAAAGAGTTACCGATCATGAATCTTCCTTTCAAGATCGTTGGTAAACACCGTGCTTTTGGAATAAAAGGAGATTCCATGCCTCCGCTAAAGGATGGTTCTACTGTGGTGGGAAAGTACTTAGAGTCCTTAAGTGAGATCAAGGACGGACAAACATATATAGTATTGACGAAGAATGATGGATTGGTGTACAAACGATTATTCCGTCAGAAAAAGAATTCAAATGAAACATTCGAATTTCATTCGGATAATCCGGCCTACGAACCTTACGTGATACCTAATGAGGAGATCATTGAAGTGTGGGGATTTGTATGTAGTTTGAATATTGGAGAATTCAAACCTCAGGATCTGAATGTAGATAGTATGATCAAATTCCTTCAATCCTACAGAGTAGAGATGGCTAAAAGAAGTTAAACAAAAAAGCGCAAGTCAATCACTTGCGCTTTTTGTTTAAACATATGAAATATCTCTATTATCTTTACCTCAAAGCAATTTTTATGTTTGCCATTATCGATATTGAAACCTGTGGAGGAAAATTTACTTATCCAACCGGACGTATCACCGAGATATGTGTGCTGGTGCATGATGGCTTAAGTGTAGTAGAAAAATTCACCTCCCTGGTGAATCCGGAATGTTATATCACGCCCATCTATACAAATATTACCGGCATAACAAATGAGATGGTAAAAGAAGCTCCTAAATTTCATCAAATAGCAAAACATATTCATCGTTTAACACATGAAAAGATATTTGTAGCGCATAACGTAAGTTTCGATTATAATTTTGTGAAAGCGGAGTTCTCATCACTTGGTTTTAATTATGAAAGAGAAAAATTATGTACGGTGCAAATGAGCCGGAAACTATTACCCGGACATAAGTCGTATAGCTTAGGAAATTTGTGTAACGATCTGGGGATTCCGAATCATGCAAGGCATCGTGCCGAAGGTGATGCGTTAGCAACAGCTCAATTGTTTGATATCCTTTTACAAAAGCGATCGCTTAAAAAATAAAGATCCCCACCGGATAGTGAGGATCTTTTATAAATTGTAGTAAATCTTATTTAATGTTATGATATACTTTTTGTACATCATCATCCTCTTCTAATTTATCTACCAAGGCCATTACTTCTGTCATTTGCTCATCTGTCAGCTCAACAGTAGAGGTAGGGATGCGCTCTAATTCGGAGCTGATCACCGTAATGTTTGTTTTTGCTTCCAATGCTTTTTGCATAGCACCAAAATCAGTAAATGCGGTATAAACGATGATCTCATTTTCATCACTTTCAATTTCTTCAGCACCATAATCGATCAATTCGAATTCGAATTCTTCCATATTGATGTTCTCATTCTTAATGGTGAAAACACCTTTGCGTTCGAATAAATAATCTAATGAGCCTGTTTTTCCTAACTCTCCACCATTTCTATTGAAATGCATTCGAACATTTGCTACTGTTCTAGTTGGGTTGTCTGTCGCACATTCTACCAAGATCCCGATCCCGAATGGACCTTTTCCTTCATAGATCACTTCTTCCAAGCCTTTTTCATCTTTTGATGATGCTCTTTTGATGGCCGCTTCAATACGGTCTTTCGGCATATTGATCCCTTTGGCATTCTGGATAGCTACACGCAAACGGGAATTTCCATTCGGATCGGATCCGCCAAGTTTTACTGCAATCGCGATCTCTTTTCCTGCACGGGTAAATCCTTTTGCCATCTTGTCGAAGCGGGCAAACATCTTATGCTTTCTTTTTTCAAATATACGTCCCATATGTATTTTTTAATTGAATGTGTGTGCAAATGTAACAAATTTCAAAAATGGATCAGTGCTGAATGATCAATTTTTGGGTGCTGATCAGTGCGTGATCTGTATTGAAGATGACAATAAAGTAGATCCCATTTTCAAATTCATCGGTGGTAATGATCACATTTCCTTTGCTGATCCCTTTTAGTGATAATTGTTTTACTGTTTGTCCTAAGGAGTTGCTGATCATTAATAATTCTCCATTACTATTATCTGTCAGTTCGATGATTGTATGCTGATTCGCAGGGTTAGGATATAGTTTTATGGTTGATGATGTTAGTGCGTTTTCAAAAATGGATGTAGGAGCAAATACATCAGTAGTAGTAGAAGCCCCTAAAGTATCTGTTTTAATTAAATAAATATCTTCCAGACCATTGTTGGTATCATTGGTTTGACCACAAATGATAAAGCAGTTGTCTTCAGTTGTTTCAACAGAAAAAGCATTTTCTTTTTCATAGCCGCCATAAGTCGTGGCATTGTAAAATGTCCAGTCGCTTTTAAGCGCAACGAGTAATACTTCTCCATTTCCATTGGCAAATCCAAAGCTGGTGGTTTTTCCTGTCATCGCAATTTTACCATCAGGGCGCTCGGTAATGGATTGGAAATTATCGAAGCTTGCACCACCAAAGGTGTAATTGATTCCTGTGATACCTGTGTATGAAAGTTGATAGATCACTCCATCAGCATCACCGGCACCTAAACTCTTGGTTTCTCCACAGATAATATAGTAACCGTTAATGCTTTCCAATACATCATAAGCCATATCCGCTTGCACACCACCAAATTTATTGGTCCATAATGAATCGCCATTCAAGTCCATTTTAACTGTATAAAAATCACCTAATGTATCGCCAAAGCTTTGTGTTACACCCGTTACCAAATATCCTCCATCACTAGTTTCTATGATCGATCTGGCGATATCTTGCTTGCTACCTCCATAGATTCTTGTCCACAGTGTATCGCCATTACTGTCCGTTTTTACAATGTAATAATCTTCGTTTCCATTGCCAAAACTATAAGTACTCCCACAAATGATGTAACCACCATCCGATGTTTGTTCAACGCAATTTCCAAAGTCCCAATCGTTTCCACCATAAGCTTTTGCCCATTGCTGAGTAAAGTTAGAATCTGTTTTTACGGTGTACACATCATATCCGCCACCACTAAAGCTATTGCTATAGCCGGTGATGATATAGCCATTATCATTGGTCTTTCGGATACAATTTCCCCTATCAATGTTGATCCCACCAAATGTAGTATGTGGTCCGGGTACACCCATAGAATCTGTCTTTACAACAAACACATCGGAGTTGCCATAGCCATAACTGCTGGTAGAACCACACAATACATAGCCTTTGTTTTCGATCTGGATAGCTGTCATACCATAATCATATCCATTGCCTCCGATCTTTTTTCTGAACTTGATCTGCGCAAAGGCTCCGCTACTGATGGTGATCAGAAGCATGATGAATAATCGATGGTAGAATGTTGTGTTCATTTGTCTTTATAATGAAATGATCGTTTGTCTGATCTTAACAAGATCGGTCATTAATTTTTCAAAATGATCGAGGTGTAGCATGTTCGCACCATCCGATTTTGCTTTTGCCGGATTAGGATGTGTTTCCAAAAATATTCCATCGGCTCCAACGGCAATAGCTGCTTTTGCAATGGTGCCGATCAGCTCCGGTTTTCCTCCGGTAACACCACTGGTTTGATTCGGCTGCTGTAATGAATGGGTGATATCCATTACCACAGGAACATTGTTCTTTTGCATTTCAGGAATACCTCTGTAATCAACTACCAGATCTTGATATCCCAAAAATGTACCTCTTTCTGTTAGCATGATGTTGTTGTTGCCCGATTCACGAACTTTATCTACAGCAAACTTCATGGACTCCGCAGATAAGAATTGACCTTTCTTGATATTCACATGTTTTCCTGTTTTGGCTGCAGCTACCAATAGATCGGTCTGACGGCATAAAAAAGCGGGTATTTGTAATACATCTACATAAGCTGCAGCCATAGCTGCTTCTTCGTTTGAGTGAATATCAGTAACAGTTGGTATATTAAAGTGTTTTCCAACTTTAGCAATGATCTCTAAACCTTTTTTATCACCAATCCCGGTAAAAGAATCTAAGCGGGAACGGTTCGCCTTACGGTATGATGCCTTGAAAACATAAGGAATTCCAAGTTTATCAGTCACTTTTTTAATGCGTTCTGCGATCTCAAAACAAACTTCTTCTCCTTCCACTACGCATGGTCCTGCTAATAAAAAGAAATTGTTTTTATCTAAATGTTGAATGTTTTTGATCTTATCTAATGACATAATTGTATTTTATCTTTTAGTTGAAATTTTTAATTAACGAGATATAAGCTCCTTGTCCGGCCGCTTTGTTTGGCGCAATGAATCCTTCTATATTAGTACTTCCTGCATAGATCATAAATCCTTTTGCAATATTAGCATATACACCTAAACCATAATTCATATTCCCATAGCCACCATAGCCAATAGTAGCGTTCAATGAAATGTTTTTATTGATCAAATAATTACCTCTTACATAAAATAAGACATTGTAGTTGCCATTGAATACATAGCGTATTCCTTCCGATAAAGTAAATTTTGGACTAAGATTAGTGGAGTAGATAATGTTTAATGTTGACGGAAGGGTAGCATTTACTTTCTGCTTTTTGAAAGGAGCTATTTTGTTAATGATACTATCTTGTGATGTTCCTGAAAAGGTAGAGTCTTGCAGATCGTAAATACTATTGACTTCAAATCCGGTGTAGTGGAATAATGAATCCTGATTTAGATAAAGTGTTTGTTGATTGAATTGAATTAATCCAATATCGGCTACAGAAACCGTTAACTTTGAATCTCCGATCTTTGTTTTGAATGGGGCCTCAAAAAATATATCGACTGATGCGCCAATTCCATTGAATGCACCAATTCCTTTTTTAGCAGTATCACTTTGAGCTACTTGCAGAGAGGTGTTAAAATCAATGTACTGCCCATCTTCGCTTGTAAATAATTCCGCTTGTTTGGCATAGATGGAAGCATACTGTTCTCCCTTTAAGATAGATAATGCAACTCCCCAGCGTGCTGCACTGTCAAGTTTGTTGGAAAATAGTCCGATTTGAAATTGTTGATAGCGTAATAGATTTAAGCTAAATCCGGAAAGGTCAGCGGTTCTTCCTGCATAGTCATGGTTTCCGTAGAATCCCACCTTGTAAAAATCTTTCGAATAACTGGCATCAAAATGTTGACGGTCGCGCAGACTCACAAAGACACTGAAATTTTCTTTATGCAAAAATGAATCCAGTTTGAAGGCTGCATAAACACCATAGTTAATGTCAGCACCCATCCGGTTTTTATTCCTTGTTCGTTCAAGGACTTGATCCTTCAAGCCTTTATCAATATATCCTCCTTTGTAAAATTTGGAGATGAATGTAGAGGTGAAAGCACTCGCATTTAAGCCATATTCCCCAACTATCCCTATGCGTGTTTTAGCGGAGTCAGGAAATGTATCTCCATAGATATTGGGTATCTGAGCAAATGTAAATGTGCTCAATAACAAAAATGATATGAAAAGGATCTTTTTCACAAATGCTGTCTTTACTGTAATTGTACTGTATAATTAAAATCACCTACCAGCTTTACATCCAAGCTGTAATCGCTGTATATTTTTATGTATTGCGGTTGAGCTGAGGTGTTGAATTTTGCTTTTAGAACCACTTTAGGTGTGTTAAACAATAAACTCATTCTGCTTTCGCTAATTGGAATTACAATTTTGGTGAGCTTCTTTCCTGTAGCTCTCAAACTCGAATTAATTGGTGCTTCATCAATTGTATTTGCATAAGCGAAAAGCGAATCAGTTACAACATTATTCTCATTGAGTGTATAGATCTGTAAGCCCGCATCAAAAGGGAATCCATTGTTTGCGAACAATGTGATGGTACCGCTATGAATATTTTGTTCACCATCGGAAGATGCAATGTTAAAATCGATCGTGTCAGTAAGTGTTAAATTGCTTGCAACAAGTGATAGTGGAATTTCCATATCCAATCGAGCTTTCAGCAATCGGTCGATGTAAATGAAATCATTCGATCCCGAAATGTTTCCCAGAGGATTGGTGATGATCTGCATGGAATAACCAAACTTATCCGGAAGATTTTCGATCATTGGTTTGATATTAGAATTGGAGGTTGTTAATGGGAAATTAGCATAAGTAGGGTAGACGTTTCCTCCGCTTTCAGCTGCACGGTTAATATTGATCGGACTGCCAATGATAGAGTTGGAAAGGTTGATCGTATTGCCGGTGCGTGAGTTGATCGACTTCAGATTATTAATGAATACACGTGCATCCAAACCGATTGGATTTTCAATATATAAATTCAGATTCACATCTTCCAATTGGATGGTGCCATCCGTGATGCGTTCAAAAAGCGTAAAATTGGTTGTTTCCGGACCAATGTTGATCGTGTTGTTTCCAAAATAGCCTTTTGCATAATATGGAATAACATCATAAAATTTGTTTTCGATGATCAAACTATCAGATGGGACAATTGCAACAGGTTGTCCTAGTGGACTGATGGATGCTGTTAAAGATGTATAAATGGTATTTACCTTATTGTTCGCTATTCCTGTAAGGTCGATAACATAACCCGAAAGGTCGAATGTTTGGTTGTATACACCGGGGGTGCTTCCTACTGCTGCTGGAACAGACACATTGATGCTAAATGGGATTCCATTCTTTTTAGCACAAGGAATAGAATAAACAAAATCAGTGATCTCATGGATCTTTGATTTGATCTTGTAATTTACAAATCCTGATTTAATAGTAGCCGTTCGTAACTGAGCATCTTGTATTTGGTAAGTAGTCTCTGTTGTAACATTATTTAAAACCGTCTGCCCCGGATTAAGGGTTGTGGAAAGTGGAATATTATAGCCGTTTTTGATGATCGTGTCGGGGATCTGAAATAATGTATCCATGGATAAATTAAAGATATCGTTTCTAAAAACGATCTTCATGGAGCTGTCGGCATTGGCCTGAAGAATAGAATCAGGAAGCAGGTTATTGATGTTCATCGATGCATTCACCAATGGAGCTAGGATTTGCGTATCCCAGGATGGTTTCTCCAATTCTTTCCGGCAGGAAAAAAATGTGATGCTAAGAATACTTAGTAATAAAATTACTTTTTTCATCTGATGGCCTGTTTTTACTGATTTTTAGAAGTGTTAAAGATAAGAAAATAATTCGGTAAATAAAATCCTAATAATTTGCGAAATTGACCATTCTTGTAGTAATTTTGCATCCGAATAGATTACGATTTTTATGCTTACCAAACGATTTTTTATTTCCTGGATCGCATCAGCACTTTTGATGTTCCTATTATCGTATGTATGGCACGGAATATTTCTAACCGATCTGTCCCGCTTATCTTATCCCAAAGGACTATTCCTATTATTTGCAGCTGTTGTTTATCTGATCATTGGCTTCATTGTTACGAAAGCAATGGATTTCAAGGTCTTTGATAAATATCTAAAAAGAAAACCAATTGTTCGCGGACTTGTAGCTGGTGCTAGTTGTGGGATCGCTTTTTTTATGATCGCTACTGTTGTTGGGGTATCCTTCAGTACCGGTTCAAAATTGGAGAATATGCTGTTGGATGTGATCTGGCAGTTGATCGAACAAAGTATGGGTGGATTGGTTGTCGGGATCATCCGTATCCTGATCTTTGAACCAAGTATCGATCTTCAAGAAGATTAATAATTATATTTTTCTTTCCATTTTTGTTTTAAAAATTCTCTTAACTCGCGCTCTCTTGCATTGTTTCCGGGTTCGTAGAACTTCATTCCACTTAATGACTCCGGTAAATATTCCTGGCTACTAAAATTGTTCTCATAGCTGTGTGAATACTTGTAATCTGCTCCGTAACCAATGTCTTTCATGAGTTTGGTAGGTGCATTTCTCAAATGTAAAGGAACAGGTAAGTCGCCTGTTTTTGCAACAGCTTCCTGCGCCTGATTGATCGCCATGTAAGCGGCATTACTTTTTGCAGAGGATGCTAAGTAAGTAACGGTTTGTGCTAATATGATCCTCGATTCAGGGAAGCCGATCACATTCACTGCCTGAAAACAATTATTCGCGATCACCAGCGCAGTAGGATTAGCATTGCCGATATCTTCGGATGCAAGGATCAATAATCGTCTAGCTATAAACAATGGATCTTCGCCACCTTCTATCATTCTTGCGAGCCAATAAACAGCCCCATTAGGATCGCTTCCTCTAATTGATTTTATGAAGGCTGAAATGATATCATAATGATTCTCTCCTGCTTTATCGTAAATAGCAATATTCTGTTGTACAATGTTGGTTACTTTTTCATTGGTGATGACTACCTCATTTCCTCCAATGGCATTCACCACCAATTCAAATACATTCAATAATTTTCTTCCATCACCACCTGATAAGCGCAGTAAGGCTTCGCTTTCTTGTATCGTGATCTTTTTATTTTTTAATATCGTATCTGTTTTGATCGCCAGATCAAGCATGGATAAAAGATCTTCTTTATCCAAGTGTTTTAATATATATACCTGACAGCGTGATAATAAAGCGGAGATGACTTCAAATGAAGGATTTTCAGTTGTAGCACCTATAAGCGTTACGGTGCCTTTTTCAACTGCACCCAGTAATGAATCTTGTTGCGATTTGCTAAAGCGATGGATCTCATCAATGAACAAAATAGGATTATTTTGTCCGAACAAGCCATTGTCTTTTGCTTTCTCAATCACATCACGAATATCTTTTACGCCCGAATTGATAGCACTTAGGGCATAAAAGGGCCGTTTTAATTGATGAGCGATGATATTTGCCAAGGTGGTTTTGCCAACTCCGGGAGGTCCCCACAGAATGATAGATGGCAACAGATTCGACTCGATGGCATTGCGTAAAATAGCACCTTCGCCTACAATGTGTCGTTGACCAATGTAGTTGTCCAAACTGGTTGGACGCATTCGTTCGGCTAAAGGTGCTGTTGATTGCATTATTCTTTCATTCCGTTTTTGATCCAGCATTCTACTTTATCGATCGTAGCTTGATCTAATTTTCCTGCAAAATAAGGCATGCCTTTAAACCCTTTTTCATGTTTGATCGTCCCTAATAAATGTCCTGATTCAGCAGCTTTTTTAACTGACTCCAATGTTAAAAAGTTATATCCAGCTTTATTGTTTGTGTTGTGACAACGGGTACAATTGTTTTCCATGATCGCTTTGATGTCAGCTGTGTAGGTGATCACTTTTGACGTGCAATCCAACGGTGCTGCTGGTGTGGTAGACGCTGTTTCTTTCGATCCTTTACAAGCCATTAGGGCTGTGGCAATTACTAGTGTAGAGACAAATAATTTTTTCATTTTCTTTTTTTGTTTTTAGGTTTGAAATATAGCAATGTGAGTTGAGTGTTACTATTTCCCTGCAGGGCGTTTGTGTTTCCATCTGCGGTGGCTCCACAACCAATATTCCGGCTGTTTATTGATGTCGGTTTCCAACATGCGTGTTATCTTTTCTGTGATCTCGCCATAAGCTGTTTCCTGTGGTTTATCTGTTACATCAAAGAATTCAAAGCTATAATGTCCTCTTTTTTCTTTGTTGATCCGTCCGAATACGACCGGGTAATTATAATCTTTTGCATACTTCTCTGTGCCAAATAATACACCGGTATCTTGATTTAAGAAAGTCGTCCAGTAAGCACTGTTTGGATTTGAAGGCGACTGATCAATAGCAAAGATGGTTGCCGTAAGGTCGTTCAAGTGCTGGTCCAGATATTGCTTCACACTTTTGGTAGAGATCATTTCCAGGCCGTATTTACCTCTGGTAACCCGCATCTTTTCATCGAAATATTTATTTGTTAGTGGTTTGTAAATTCCTACCACTTGATGCTTGATAAGCTTGTCAACGGCCACTGCAAATATTTCCCAGTTATTATAGTGCCCACCGGCAATGATCACACTTTTCCCTTGATCAAAGTATTTATTAATGCCTTCAGGGTTTTTACAAGTCACTCTTTTTAAGACTTCTTTTTCTGAGATGGTGAATGCTTTCAAACTTTCAAGGATCAGATCGCAAAAATGTTTGTAGAATTTTTTACAGATCTCTTCTTGTTCTTTAGCTGTTTTGTTGGGGAAAGAGCGTTGAATATTTCCTAAAACTACTTTTTTACGGTAGCCAATAAGGTAATAGAAAACAAAGAAAATAAAGTTTGACAATCCATATAATATGGGGAAGGGTAATAAAGAGATCGGAATGATGACCAGGTAATAAAGTAGTGCGTTCAGAATATTCATTAAAAAAATGCCTTAAAAATTTTAAGTAACAAAGATAAATCATAGTTTTACAAAATCGAACATCAATTGTGTTTATTATAAAGGCATAATTGTTGATTAAATCATGTCAAAATCTAAATTTGAACGAATGAACTTAATTCCAAATCTTAAAATTGCCTTAATAGGTATAGCATTAGTTGCTACTTCTTCTGCGTTTGCTCAACAAAAGAAAGCCAAGCCGGAGAAAAATAAATTTTTAGAAGGCAAAAAATATAGTGCCAATTTCTATGAAATAAAAGCTGCCGGACGCGGAAAAGCACAGCCTACACAAATGTTTATTAAGTCTGGAAAGGTGGAAGCCGATCTGATGTATGAAAAAATAGCAGCACCGCCAATGGTGTATACTGTTACATTGGATTCAACCTACACCGAAGATGAAACAGAAATGCACATGGTTACTTTTGAAGCACTTTATTCTGAAGAAGGAAATGACTTTAAATGGGAAGCTACGGTGATCAACTATGATATTGAAGGTATTGTAACACTTACAAAAAAAGGTGTTGAGAAAAAGCGATACGAGTTTACTGGTACAGAGAAAACAAAGAAATAGTTAACTTTTTATAGGGAGTGTATAAAAAAATACACTCCCTTTTTTATACTTAATAGTATATGAATAGTTGGAAGGAAGCTCCACTTGTTCGTTTACTACTCCCCTTTATAGCAGGAATTATCGCTGCTGTCTATTTTCCTATTTTTAGTAGTTATTCTATCTTGTTGATCTGCATCTTAGTTG